>JBAZJM010000001.1:0-102932 GCA_041651315.1 Lentisphaeria bacterium
TGATGCGTATTGATGCTGTCTCAATTTATGACGCGCAAGCTAGACAGCAAGTACGAGAATCGATTCGGATATTATGTAAGTCATATAAAGACTTCGATGCTATTTTTGAAGCATTCGGAGATACTAGTGACGCTGGATTATCGAAGAAACTTGAACACATCGTTGCTGATGCATTAGCACTCAAAAAGGTTCCACTGACATTAATTAGTGCAGGACCGTCCAATCTTAAGCCTGATGATGAAATTATGCAGGCTCGTGCAGCAAAACAAGCAGCTCAGATTCGTAATGAAGCGATTGAAATCGTTACGAATTTCTTGGATCAAGATCGAACTGGCTCTCGTCGAATGGTTTATCAGATGCAGGTTTGGAAGGAAATTGTGTCTATTGGTAATGCAAATGGACATAACACTATTTTATTCCAGAATGGAGGAAATGGCTCTTCAAATTTGATTCCTATCGTCAATCCAGGTGGTAAACCGCCAGCACCTCCGCCAGTTGCAGCACCACCGCCAGCACCGTCAGCACCAGCTAAAGATAATAGCTAGTACGAATCGTAAATGACTTCCTGATTCAATTATCGGGAGTCGAGACTTCTAATGCACTCTCTTAATAAGGATCTTCCGGACCCAGTTGATTCGCTCCTCGAAGAAAGTCCCCCCTATTCTCCCGGTAGTGTCCTCTCCGGAAGATCCCCCTATTTAGAAAAGTGGTCTAAGTCTTGGGCGCCACTAAGTGAGATTTTATCAGCAGAACCTTTCTTACAGGCTCTTAGATCTCGCAATATATCGAGTGCGCGCGGTTATCTAGAAAAAGACCCGACACTTTTAACTCGTCTCGGTATCGACAAAAATATTTTCATTGCCTCATTTGATATAACCAATAGGACAGTAAGTGAACTTTTCGTACTTATTGACATTGGTGTTATTGATGCTATTGACATATATGAGTATGTTGTTAAATGTGGTAGTGAGAAAACAATCATTCGTTATTATCGTCGGTTTCCTGGGATTTTAACTGAAGATGACTTAGTTTCAACTCTTGGGAGAATTCCTGGTTTCATAAAAAGAGCGGCTTTTGATATTTCTTCTATGAATGAAAAACCCGCTCGAACTAGGAAGAGCCGGGTGAAAATTGAAACTGTAAAGAGGATTGTTGAATCTTCACCGCGCATGCAAGCCCTCATAGCACTTCATGAGGTGATGAATTCATGACTGGTGATACGCCGACTTGTGAAAATATTGTCTGTTTACGTGAAGATGGGAAAGAAACTCTTTGTGGTGAACCGGCAACGCATGCGGGTGTCAATATTAAAGATAATGTCATAGTTTATCATTGTGATCGTCATCGTCATTGCCATACAGATTCAATATTTGTTCCATATTTTACGGAAATGACTCTCGAAGAAGCGATTCTTATCGAGGTATTGAATGGGTAAACCTGTTGAAACCTATAGATGTGATAATTGTCACCAGGTTTCTTCTAGGAGTGGAATAAGTTTATTCAAAAATTGTGTCTTATGTGCAAGGTGTCATCTTAAGTGGAGAGGTAAGGGTAAACCTCGTTGTCCTGCATGTAAAATACCGATACTGGATCTAAAGAAGCATCTTCTCATGAATAAAGATGATCAGCATCTAGTCCTTGAAGTGATGGACTCGTGAGGGTCGGGGCTGGTGCATGTGAATTTTGCGGGAAAGCCGGCGATTTCCATGAACACGGTCCACGAATTTGTCGTGAATGTTATTTAGCATGGATACGTAACGGAAAACCTTATTGTTCAGTATGTGGAACGGAAGTCTTAGACCTAAAGAAGCATATTCAAGAAAATAAAGACGATCGACACCTTATTCTTGAAGTGATGGCTCTATGATCAAACGACTATTACCTGAAATTCTACTCGCCATTTCTTGTAATATTATATACTGGTTTATTCTTTTTTGTAAAAAGAAGTGGTGGCCTCACGTAATCATTCCTACGTCAGTATCTATCATATCAATTATCGGCATAATCTTATCTATCCGAAGCGATCTTTTGAAGAAGAAAGCTGAGAATCAAAGACTTGTACGTTTCATAATTGATTCATGAAGATTATGGCGTAACCCATGCTCATCTGGGTAAGGAACAGAGTCCCGTTCCTCGGTCTTGATGACTTTGTTGTTTTCTCACCAGGACCGTCGCCTAGGGCATTGTAAATTCGATATCATACTTCATATTCATTGATATGAACAGTGCACCCAGAGTTATTCTATTCCTTGACGACAATCCAGCTCGTCATGATCAAATGGATAGGGATTTCCCGGATGACACTATCATTCATATTTACAATATCCATGACTTCAGAACGGCTCTCGAGGAGCACGAGAAATTCGATATCGTTAGTCTTGATCATGATCTAAATGATTTCACCAAGCTCGGTAGCAAACATCAAAGTATCATGGCTTTTGGTGAGGCCACTGGACGAGATGCCTGTGGTTTCATGATGAAATTCCGACATAAACTTCCGTCGGAGATTATTATTCATTCATCGAATCAGGAGGGGGCCCGATCAATGATGGAGTTTCTCGATAGTCGTCAGATTAGTTATCGTTGGAAAATGTTCAACGACGGAAAGAAACTCGATAACGACGAGATTGATTGAACGTATGGACGTCATTTTATTGACCGGATTGCCGGGTTCTGGAAAAAGCACTTGGGCTGCGGCTTACCCATGTTCTGGCGCTAAGTTGATTTTGTGCCCTGATGATCATCTGATGGTAGATGGTGTCTATAAATGGAGTCCCGGGGCAGTTAGTGAATCTCATCGTAAATGCATGCGTCAATTTGTTGAACACGTGTGGCACGGAGATTTGGATCTTCTCATCTTAGACAGCACGAATACTCGAACTGAATTCTTGAGTCCTTACATTGGGGTTGCTCAGGCATTCAACCATAATGTTCGAGTTGTGCTCATCAAACACAATTCGATCGATTCATGGAAGAGAAACACTCATAACGTTCCTGAAGATAGGCATATCGGAATGGAGCAGAATCTTCACTATATGATGAAATACTGGAGTAGGAGATATCCAGAAATCGAGATAATTGAGGTGTAACTATGTCATTCGATAGATATAAAAATGATTCGTTTGGTAGGTCTCTTGGTGATAGGGAGCTTGACTTCGGACTTCTCGATAACAGGAAGCTTGATTTCGGATCTCTTACTGAAAAAGAGTGGTGTGTTTTAGAAACGACACCGGAACATCCTGAAAAATTCGATCGAAGTTTTCCTGCTGCTAACGGTGGGAGATGGTATCTTCGAACTTGCAATATTCAAGTCATGATCTGGACGGATCAGGATAAACAACCGGGATATGCGATCTCTCTTCCCGGAAGACATCCGAAGAAAGCTCCATACGAATTTACTGAATCTGAATTGATGAATCTTCGGTTCCATCTCATGGAATTGATGGAAAATCCGAATTATCTAATCAAAGATTTTTCTACGAAACCAGACTTTTCAAAGGTGGATCTTTCAGGAGTAGATTTCTCAAAGATCAGAGAAATCCTTTCTAGGAAACCTGATGGGGAAGATCCGAAGAAGTAACTGTAATATCAGTTAATGACTGAAAGAAAAAAGAATTGGCCTAAAGATAACTTCACGGATGAGGAGTTGATTGGATATTGTAGGATCCATTCTCAAACTCAACGAGCCCTCTTCCATGAAATGCATGTCGTTCGAATGCTTAGGATGGCCGGGAGAGAAGAAGAAGCTCGTTCCATAGAAGAAGATGGGATGGGTTTCTACTCTATTCATGAAGATGAAATGGAGCCAATAGCGGCAGCTGCTGATGAATATATAAAAAGAAAGAAAGCCATGGTTGAAGTCATGGAAAGTTAGATTATGAATTTGAATGACTATTCATCAGATTCAGGGATAAAATGTGGTTGCGGCAAGTCTGCCGTTTGTGCCCACATGAAACCTAATGGTGAAACAGTTTTATCCTGTGAAGAACATGAATACGATGGTGTGACGACACGTTTAACGGCATCTTGTGATGGATGGAGAAAAATCTCTATCGATGAGTTTACGATCCACATGGTCATGAATTCATGACAAAACCAGTTTGCGATTATCTTATCGAAGGGCATTATCTTCAAGAGAGAACATGCAACGAGCCAGCGATTTGTGCTTTTGTCACTCCTGCAATGGGCGGAGTTGTTCATTACGCTTGTTGCGATTTCCATAAACCGAAAAGTGCATTTATTTATAAGAAGTATTCTCTTGAAGAAATTGAAGTCATGGAAGTCATGAATTCATGACAGCTGATTCTGGTTTAACTTGTTCTACCTATTTATTAACGATTGGATCGAAATGCGGCGAGCCAGCAATTTACGCATATATGGATGTTTCGACAAGAATGATCATGTGTTATTGTAGAGAGCATAAACCGCTCGTTAGAGGTTTGAAGGCTATAACTATTGAAGAAGCGCTAGTGACCGAAGTGATGAACGAGTAAATCAAAAATTACGTTTTGTAATTTATGGTGGAGAACTAGATGCCCGAAGCATTCATAGATAAAGGTTATTATATCGAGGCTAGCTGGCTTGAGGCTAAGCCATTCGGAGCTGCTTCTTTGGCTGGGATGCAGTTAAAGACAACTGCTACCGCGAGAAGTGTTCGAGGGACTGTTCGTCATATTCGAAGTTCAGACCCGAATTTTCAAAAAGACATTATGCTCTTCATCCAACCAACTGATGGCGATGAAGGTACTCTCTGCAATAAATGTGGCGTGAAAGAGATCGAGGTCAAGCCTGAATGGATTACTCGAATCGTTCCGAAAGGAGAGGACCCATCAGCTCCATAAATTTATCGCCTATATGCGATCGATCTTTTCGCGAAGATGTGTGGCAAACTGGGCGTTCAATTCTTGTCACATGTACTAGACCAGCAACTCGTGCTGTTGCGGATTTTCACAACCATAAGCTGTTTTATCGTTGTGAAAAATGTCTAGTTAATTATCAAGGTCCATTTGATATAATCAGTCTTGAAGAAGCAGCAATTTTTGAGATCATGGAATCATGATTACTTGCGGATATAGAATTGGCGGGCGTGAAACTTCCGTAACTAAAACATGCTGCGGAGAACCGGCGACAAAGTTTTTTAGAGTAAAGATCATAAATAAAATCGGTTATCGTTTTCGGTGTGATCGTCATAAAAATATGGATCGTCTTCATCAATATGAAATAACAGAAATATCGGAAAATGAAGCAATCATTATCCAAGTGATGAACATGTAAATTTCATATTATGTGCTGTAGTTTTTAATATCGAGGGGAGATTAAATGGCACTTCAACGTCGAATCAGTCAATTTTTAACAGCCATCAGGCATGGATTGGTGGAAGACGTGCCGCCAGAATATCAAGCATGCGAATCTTGCCGAGAACCAACTTGTGATTCAGCTAAAGCAGAAAAGTGTGCAGATCGTCTTCGAGGGGAGAAGCAAGAGCGAAAACGTAGAGAATTAGATGACCACTGATCTAGTTCTTTGTCAAGTCCGATATGCTATTTCAGGGGAACTATGCGGAGAACCTGCAGTTCACGCATATGAAAATATGATCCATCAGAAGGGGAGTCGGCATCGATATTATTTTTGCTGTGAGATCCATCGAAAAGAGAAATGCTCTCAATTTGATTGGGAAGTTCCGTTGGCAGAAGCCATAGTTAAGCAAGTGATGGATGCATGATTCCTTGCAGGAACCCTAATTGTGATGGTACCTGGACAGTATGTGGGAAACCATCAACTCATGCTTATATTATAAATGGATCTATTCCGATGAATGGATCTATTCCAGTGACATTCATTAATCATGTCGAATGTCGCTGCGATGATCATATATTAACATCATTCGCGGGTCTTGAAATGGCTGAGATATCTATAGATGAAGCCATCATTCGACAGGTTCTCAACTCTTAGTTAATGTAAATTTCGGTTAGTGTGTTATACTGACCGTCATGGGGAGTGAACCAAATACTAAAGATCTCGTATTAGTCCCTGGTCGATTTTACGTATCGATCATCGGACAAATCTGGTGTTGTTACAACACAGATAAAGATGCTGCTTCTTGTGTTCGTGTTGACGATGATTATTCGTTAAAATTCTCTATCAACGGTAGAGATTTAAGAACTGGTGAGATAATTCTAACCGCAGCAATCGGTGAAGATCATCAGGCAACTATCGAGCAACTAAACAGACAGATAGTTAGTGACTCTATTCGAATAAAATACTTTCGTCAAACACTGGAAGCTATATCAAAAAGTTCAGACTCTAGTAAGATGGCTTTACTAGCTTTCGATACTCTTACGATGTTATCGGACGAAAAATCTTGAATATATGAGGGAATCTCTTTACGCACAGTTTAAGTGTAATGTGTTTGGAGATTGCCATCAGCCTGTAAGATATATTTTCTTCAATAAAGAGGATGGTATTCTTTACCGTTGCGGGGAACATATCAAAGGTATTGGACTCAGATATAGAGAAATAACTCCGAATGAAGCTATTATTCTTGAAATATTAGCATCATGATCCATCATCAATGATTGATGGGAAGAATCTTTTTTGCGGTTTCATCGATAATGAGTCAGGATATCAGTGTAACAAACCGGCAGTTTCTGCCGTTCTCTTAGTATTGCATGATAAATGTGGGTATGTCTGTGAAAAACACGCTAATCACATTCTTACTTCTAGCGCTATCGAAAGAGGAGACGCTAAATTGATTTCTTTGGAAGAAGCTATGGTTATTGAAGTGATGACTTCTTGATCGAAATTCGTAAATCTAATGTATGTGATCATATCGGTGATTGAAGGAGACGACGAAATATCATGGCAATGCTAACTGGTGTAACTGAAATTGGTCAAGATGGTCTAATTGAGATGATGGACCATGCGATCCTCCATGGGACAAATCTCATGACATTTGGCCCGGCTGGCATCGGTAAGACCGAAATCGCTATTCAGCGTGTTGCAAAGGCCGGGATGGGCCATATCTACTTGAATCTCTCAGTTCTCGAGGCTCCCGATTTGCTCGGATTGCCAAGGACAACAGAGAAGGGTAAGACCACATACGCTCTTCCTGAGAAGTTCCCGACCCTTCACGAAGGGGAACCGATGATTCTTATCGTGGATGAGCTTGATAAGGCTCGTCCTGAGCTCCAGAATCCGATGCTTGAGTTGTTTCAGTTCCGTTCCATCAATGGGATGAGGTTGAACATCAAGGGTGTTCTCGCGACAGGCAATCTTCCGGATGAGAACGCATTCTCTCAGCCAGTTTCCCACGCTTTGATGAATCGATGCTCGGTATTCAAGACTGTTTGTGCATTCGATCCATGGCGAGACTGGGCCGTTGAGAATAATGTGAATCCTCTTATCACCGCATTCCTTTCGCGCAATTCCGACCTACTTTTGCAGCCTCCGCCCGATGGCGATGATACGGCATACTGTCACGGCTCGCCTCGGTCGTGGACATTGGCTGCCAAGGATATCGATTTCGCTCCAAACAAGTCGGTTGATTTCCACACACTCCTTGTTGCGGGTCGTGTTGGTCAAGGCTCGGCAGCCAAATTCCGCGTCTGGTTGGATCACTATCGACACATTCAGCCGCATATTGACGCTCTTGCCAATAATGGGACCCATCCACCAAGTGACGTCCTATCTGACCTGGAACGAAAATTCGTTTTCGGCGTTTCTGGCGCCAACGAAATCGTCAGAGCTGCTCAGCGTGGCGATGCCGCTAAGGGTGACAAAGAGAAGGCGGAAGCCAAAGCTCGCGTCGAACGAGTCACCAACAACGTCATGGGTTGGATGGGAACTATCCCTTCGGAGTACACGATCGGTGCAATGAAATCGGTCCTCACCATGGAGATGATCACCAAATATCAGCTCGTGGACAACCCGAAGTTCATGATGGTCTTCACGAAAATTCGAAAGGCCTGGAACCGATAGGCCGGATAAAATTATCCCTAGTAATTAAATCCATTCAACTGTAAGATCGGTGGGTGAAACAAATCCCACCGATCTGGATATGTAAGAAATGTGGTCCTCTAACTTCTGAAAAATTTTTAGTTCAAAAAGCTAGTTGTGGGTCTAAAGATAACTTACGAATTAAATGTCGTGCTTGTCTGAAAGTTTATACGGAAGCTCGACTGAAAGCCAAAAGAGAAGAAGACCCGCATTATTCCGGTAAGTTATCTCGTAAATGGAGGGCGGATAATCCGGAGCGTTGGAAAGAACTACGGAAGGATTACTATGAACGTCATTCTAATGAAATCTCGGTTCATAGTAAAGAAGAACGTATTGAACGACGTTTAGTAGTTCTTCGATATTATTCCGGTTCCGATATTCCCGCATGTGCTTTATGTGGTGAAGATAATATTTCTCTCTTGGTTATTGATCATATAGATGGAGGAGGGAATAAGCATCGGAAAGAAATAAAACGAAAATCTGATAAATTTTATCAGTGGCTAGTCGTAAATAAATTTCCTGGCGGATTTAGAGTCTTATGTCATAACTGCAATCATTCATTATCCATTCGCGGTACGGCACCTGAAAAATCTTTTTCTGGTTTCATATGGCCTGATTTCAGCAATCTCCCAACTGAAGCAAGGTATAGACTAATTGAAAGACTCGTATGTCTTTTAAAATATGGGAATAATGATCCGCGTTGTGCTTGTTGCGGTTTATCTAATTACGAGTATCTAGTTATAGATCATATTGATGGTGGTGGATGTAAGCATCGTAAAGAGAATAAGCTGAATGGACGCTTGATTTATCATTGGCTTATTCAGAACAACTTTCCGCCCGGATTCCGTATTCTTTGTTTCAATTGTAATTTCTCATTCGGCGTACATAAAAATTGTGCGCATATGATTGAAAATCCAATACTCAACGATGTTGAAAAGAATTTTATATGAGTATAAGTATTGAGCGTCGAAAACTTTTAACAGCAAATGACTGCTATTCATGTCGGTATGGAAAACAAACAGGACCGCAGCACTATCAATGCTGGGGAAGTGGCGGGTCAGAGTGTGAATATCGCCCAAGACAAGAACTGCTAGACGAATTGGATAGAAGGGAGTTTGAAAAAACGTCCACATAATTATCATTCATATTATCGAAAGCCCAGAACGCCTTTCTATTAATTACTTCGAGTTGTATTCTTTTTCATGATTACTGATGACAATAAACTCGAGATATTCGAAAATTTTAGAACTGATCATAAACTACCGAAGTTTATGAAACCGAAATCAGTATACCGAATGTCCAAAAATGAGTCGGAAGATGAATCAATGGATGCTTCGAGTATGTCAGAGGATGATCTACCGACAACTTCTGATCAATTCGGGATATCATTTGAATCTTCTGATGAAAAGGCTGCATGGGTGGTCGGCAATTTTACGGTTCGAGGTCGAGGTCAAAACCAAAAACATGGTTTTTGGGCGCAGCTATGCCGTTTATTCACTCGACATAATGAACCACGTTCAAGAGGGACGATAATTTCTATTCCTGAATTTTTTGCTTCAGTGAAAAATTCGATCCAGGATCTTGAAGTTATCAATTCTCGAGCTTCTGGTTATAGCATTGCCATGGAACAAGCTGGGCAAGCTGGGCAAACTGCTTTGCTGGAGAAACTAAAGAAAGGTCTCATGACATATCGTAATGAGACTCAGCTCGTAGCTATTAACAGTCGGAAATATATTACAGAAGATGATTTAGTTCGATTTGTTAAGCAGGCGAAGAAGGGCCTTAGACTTGATTGGGTTGGTAATTTTATTCGAATGATTCCATCAGATATTCTTAACAGAAAAATTAAGATGGATGATCTCGGTATTTTCGATAATTATGTAGTTTTGCATTATGATCCAGACAAAAAATCATGGGCAGAAACGAAAGCAGAAATTGCAGCACGACGTGACCCGATTCTTTTTGGTTTAATGTCGGGCAGTCGTAATCTCTATTTTGTCGGTGATTGGATCGACGAAAAATGTGATTTAACTCTTGAACAAATTGTGGATCAACTTGGTTCGTCTATCATTCAAGAAATTAAATGATATGCGAATAGTTATTTCTGATTGGTCTAAAGGGTCCCTCCTTGAAAAACTGAAGTATACTCACGGGCAAAAAATTGAAGGAACTGAGGACGACGCCTTAGTTATTGTTTCTGAATTGTTTAAACTTGGCAAAAACGTCATGATACGTCATAGGAAAAAAGATATATTTATTTCTGTATATGATCGTAGTTTCCAGCAAAGATAACCAGTGTATGGTATCTCTTATGAAAAGAGTTATCATCCTGGACACTGAGACCACCGGAGTCACTGAAAATGACTGGATTGTTGAAATCGCAGTAATTCTCTATGATTTATTGGCGGCCACTCCGGTTATTACATATTCTACTCTAATCAAGTGTGAAACTAATGCAGCTGCACATGTCAACGGAATTTCTGATTCATTATTGCAATCAGTGCCGGATGATCAAAAAGCAACACTGAAGGCGATGCTCACATATCTCGTGCGTGAAGCTGACGCCATCATTGCACATCAAGCAGAATTCGATAAGGGCTTCGTACTCAGAAATCTTGATGGCCTCGGATTTGATGGATTACCATGGATTTGCTCCATGCGTCACATTAACTGGCCTAAGCATTCAAAAAGCAAGAGCCTTGTTAATATGGCATTGGCTCATGGGGTGCCAATCATTTCTGCTCATAGAGCCTTGACTGACTGCGATATCCTGGCTCGGATGCTCACTCGAACTCATGAACTCGGGTGTTCATTACCCGATTTAATGAAGACCGCGCTTGAACCAAGAATTTTGGTTCAAGCAATGGTTAGTTATAACAATCGTCAAATGGCAAAAGATGCTGATTTTGAATGGGATCATAATCCTAAGTTTCCAAAGAAATGGTTAAAGGAAGTACGAGAAGCTGAAATTCCTTCTATTCCATTCGCGGTGGCTAGGATGGATAATAATATCGTTTATAACGGGGAATTACTTAATAAATATAACTAATACGACTGAAATACCGTGAAGCCTGCTAATCTTGCACCAATTTATGTAGGTGTTTATCCGGGCCTTGCTGAGGTGTGTAGAGAAAAAGGATATGCCTTAGCAGTACATGGTTCGGTTGGGAAGGACTTTGATCTAATTGCTGTCCCATGGATAGCAGAGGCCGTAAGTCCGACGGAGTTAATTAACTCAATCACTACCAAGTTTGCATTTCAAGTTATCGGAGATGCGAACAAGCCAGTACTTCACGGCAGGCTCTGCACGACTCTCTCATTTTCATTCGGTGAGTGTTATTTAGATTTCTCTATCATCCCGCCGGCAAAAGGATAATTATGGGCCAACTAGGTATTGATTTTGGTGCTCGACCAATAACATCGAATGTTGAAGGTTCTCCATACCAACCAGGTCAAAATGTGATGGTAGTTGATTCAATTGAAGGGAACGACCCTCTTGTTGGTGTAACTGAGTTTATCGGAAAATCTGGAATAGTTACATACTTAGAATATTCATGTGGTTGCGGTCAAAAGTTTCCCGATGACCCGATGATTGGTGTTCGATTCCCTGATTCTACGATGCAAGAATTTTGGGCTGAAGAACTTCATCTCGAGCATTAACCTGATAGGAAAACATGAACGTTGTCATAATTCCGGCTTACCTTAGGGAAGAAAGAGACATCATTATGCTAAGAAAGCTTATTCTCTTAGCAGGAAATGACCTTGGGATTGATCATATAATTATTGTCGATGATTGTAGTCCGCTTGAATATGATTTATATCCATACTTGAAAATTAGAGGAGAGCGAATCAGACTACGTAATAATCGCGGACCTGCTCATGCTCGTAATGTCGGAATGGATCGAGCGTTGAGGCTTGGTGCAACAAATTTATTTTTTACGGATCATGACTGTGAATTAATGCCTGGCTGGGGAAAAGCGTTTGAGCATTTTCTGGAAAAAGAAAAACATCTGATAGCTGGCGGCATAACACGATCATCTGGAGATACATTATTAGATCTTTACCATGAAATAAATGGTACGTTAAACGGGCGCTTGCTACCGAATGGTGAACTTTTGTATACTCCATCGTGCAATCTTGCGATGCGAGCATGTGTAGCAATGGATTTTCAATTCGATGAGTCTTTCCCGAATGCGGCTGGGGAAGATGTCGATTTTTGTTTTAGAGCTCGGCGTAAATATCGAATAGGATTATGCAGAGATGCGATGGTTGATCATAACTGGGGATATAAATCAACTGTTGGTGGCATCCCGCAATTCATTCGTATGCTAAAGAAGTATAAAGCGGCACATTCATTATTACGAAGTAGACATGACTACGCAGATTGGCAGTCTGAACCAATTCCATCAAGGAAGTCATGACACTTCTCGATACATTACAACATCATCCATATATTGGTGGGTTGATAACTGACTACAAAAGAATAGTTATCCCATTCGCTTGGAAAGTCCATCCTTGGTATCTAATACCAGTAATGGTAACTTTGAAAACAATTGAGTTTTCAGTCTATCGATGGACTAAAGAATCGTAGACAAGACCCCGGACTTTATTGATTGTAATCTCCTGTCGTCTATTTAAGTGTGACAGGAGGATAATCATGCCGAATTGTATCTACTGTGGTGATACTGGGGTTATTGAAACTGGGAACAACGATTTACCGTGTAGCTGTATTGCCGGGGAAACTGCTAAATTCAATTTAGCAGGTGTCGTTGGTTCAGTTACTGGTGCTGAGATGAAAAGACATTTTTTCAATGACTCTCCTGATCCCATTAATACGGGCCCAGGATTTCGAGCTTCAGACATTCCTGGTCGAAGATAACGACGTAAATCACTAATTTATTAGCCTAGGTTAGTTTATGTCGATAGTAATTCAGTTAATACCAGATGAAGCTAACATAGCACCTGTTCAAGATTTGAAAGCACACACGGATAAAAAGATACAGGAGGCAATTGAAGCTGCTGCGATAGTATTACAAGTAGCACTGAAGGATATACCGGAAGTTCTTGAAAAACTCCGTAAACTAACTATTGTAAATGCGACAGCCTTTTTTGATTCTATGGTACTCGGAAAATCCGAGGCCGAAATTGAATGTCATGCTGGTGTATCTAGAGCCACGAATAGGATCTATGAAGAAGCACGGGTAATTGCTTATGAACGAGGATATAGAGAAGCTTAGGTGATGACTATTGCTTCAAAAATTTGAAGTTTATAACTTACCGACTCATCTGTTTCTATGGCTGCTTCAAATTGAACAGATGACTCCGGTTTATTTCGTTGGCTTATGTGGCGTAATTTCTTTCCGGAATGTGACGCCCACTTATCAGCTGCACAAGCAGCGGTCATAGCTTGAACAAGAATTTGTTCGATAATGATCGGGCCACTGATGGGAGACATGATAGTTGATGAATCTTCTACTAATATTTTGACTACCCAAAGATCATCCAGTCTCTCTATCTGTGACATGATTTGTACCTTCACATATGACTAAGTTCACTCGATGTATTCATTAAACTGTACAATCGTAAATTTAACTAGCCGATTGGTACGGAATCGTGGGGAGCACGATGCCGCCATTTGCTGAAATTCGTTCAGAAGTCTTAGAATCATTTTTGACTAAAAAACGATTTCGCCGAACAATTCAAGGAGCGGAAGTAGTCTACATACGGGATTCGTCTCGAAATCCTTGCGTTAAGATGAAAGTGTATACATCGATTACTAATGGTAATTCAAAAGCTCGTCGATGTGGAGATGACGCAATCCGTGTCTGTGTTATATATGACGATGGGAAGAAAAACGTCGGTATCGGTAAATTTACGCCAGTCCATAGAACTACCAGCGAAGAGTCAATTCTTCAACGGCTGTTAGAGCGAATGCTTGAAGCAGCTAAGTTTGCCGATAACTGGATTGATCATCATTTAACGGCTCCACCATCAGGTCTTCGAAATAATGACTTTGGTGATTTCAACCGTAAACTTAGGGAATGGAGAACTACTCGAGGAATTCAGGAAGAATTACCTTTTATGAAAAATCCTGATTATCGAGCTTTGCTTGATGATGAGTTAGAAATTGGAAGAAAATGACTAAAATCCTCATCCTCAGCGATCTTCATTTTGAATGTCATGCTGATCACGGGCTTTCATTTTGTCAGTCAATTAAAGCAGATTATGATGTCGTTGTCATTGCCGGTGATCTTTGCACTTATAGATCTCTAAGACGATCACTCACAATTGTCAGTAAGCACTTCAAAGAAGTTGTTTACGTAATGGGTAATCATGAAGCTTGGAAGTCATCTTTAACCCATGCTATTAAACGGATTGAGAAAATTTGCAAAGATTTTCCGAATATTCATTTTCTTAATAACTCAGTTTTTGAGTTTCAGGGGCGTCGGTTTATTGGATCGACTCTTTGGTTCAAATATCCGACGGCTGACGCGTGTCTGATTGCCCATTCATGGTCTGATTTCGAAGAGATTAAAAGACTTCACGTAGAAGTTGGGGATTATAATCGAAGTTCGGTTTATTTTCTTCAGGAAAATGTCCAACCTGGTGACATTGTAGTAACTCACCACCTACCGAGTCGAAAATCAATTGATCCAAGATATGCTAGAAGCAATACGAACGTTTTCTATATAACTGATATTGAACATGTAATTCATTTCCAGAAGCCGAAACTCTGGATTCATGGTCATACACACGCAAGTCTTGATTATAATATCGGAAGAACAAGTGTGATCTGCAATCCATTTGGTTATGTAACTTCTGAACTGAATCTTGATTTCAATGACTCTTTGGTGGTTGAAGTATGAAGGAATTAATAAAAGAGTTTCTTGTAACTGTTGCAATAACTATCGGGTTTACAATATCTGTTATTATTTCACTCCGTTTTAACTTCAGATTCATCTCTGGTTTCATTTGTTGTCCGACTCTTCTACTCTATTATGCTGTTTATATGATGGGTAATGATCTATATAAAACATATAAGGATGAGAGAGATAGAACTCGAAGAGATGAACAATGGCGTAAAGAGCAACTCATAAGAGAGGTTATAGAGTCGTGAATGAACGTAAATGGCGTGAGGTTCATTCTTGATAATTTTTGTTCAATATCCCCGTCCATCATTTCTGATTGTAAATACTTGATTCCTGTTTATTGGAAGGACTAATTCATGCGTAAAAATGTGATCATATCATTAATTTTAGTCAGCGTTGTTTTCCCTACTCAGATTTTTGCGCAAGATGCTCTGATCCCAAAACCTCCTGTTGAAGAAAAGAAACCGATTCAGAGTTATTTTCGAATCGATCAGGATTACATGTTTGGGCTCCAGTTATGGGCAGGAGCCGCTTATCCTATTTCTAATAAAATTAGCCTAGCTGCCGATATCTTCATGCCTGAAGTAGCTGGACCGACTACTAAAAGTGCACTTTATTCGTATTGGGGTGAATTTGATCTCGGGCCTGCATTTACATTAGGCCCGGTCACATTAACACCGATGGCTGGCATTGCATTTGATTGGGGTGCTAAACGAGCCATAGCACTTAACGCACCACAACTTTATACCATTATAAATATCGATAGATTCTACTTCGAATCTTGGGTGTGGACAGTACTTTATTCTCCATTTAAGGATAAGGTTTGGAATGATTATATTCACACCCGAAATTGGTTTCTATTTAAGATAAACGACATAATTGCAGTTGGTCCACAGTTTGAATATATGTATTATTTTAAAAATTATTCAACTCCAGATGATTCTGGGGTCATGACTTTACGTAATCCAAAAGGGACGGCTGCGATGCCACTCGGTGGTCATATCGAATTAGCATTTGGTACTGGAAATTCATTAGGTCTATTTCTTGGGTACGAACTTAATAAGGATGTTCGAACAAGAAATGACGGTAACGCCCTTAGTGGTCGTTTTAGTTTTGTACATAATTTTTGATACGACTAAACCCGCTAAACAGTGAAGTCGAGCGGGTTTAGTTAACTGATTTCAGTTAGATTATAGAGGCGAACTCTGAATCACCCAGAAATCATTTGCAAGTGACGTATTCTTGATATAGTCATAACTTACCCAGAAATAACCGGCAAGACCCCAGTCAGTTCCCCAGCTATTGCGAACGAGGAATGCGCCCTTGGAAGATGGATTGAAGGGATTTACTTTATTGTCATCATAGCCACATAAACAAACGGCGTGGCCACCTTCAATTTGTTCACCGGCTCCAGGTAGATTCAAGAAGGCATTCGTTGCCATGTCTTGAGTCATGAAGTATGTGTAAACAGTGAATCCGTAACCAACTAAGAAACCTGCGGCGATTGCAGCTTTCATCGTAGTCAAATCACCATTCGAAATTGAATGGTATGACGTGACTCTATGTGAAGCCATTGCAGCCCACACTGATGACGGTGGATTTACAGTAAACTTTGAAATATCATACGGCCATAGTGCCTCATCGCAGACTCCGTATGTATATGCAGCTTTGATCGTATTACGGATCGTAGCTCCCGAGTCACTACCCGTCGTTCCTTCAATTTTTCGGGTAGCATAATATTCAGCTAGACGAGAAACATGAATTAGTTTCTTAGATGGTGTTGGGGTGGGCGTGGGCGTGGGCGTAGGGGTGGGCGTGGCTATTGGTTTAACTGTTGTTGTATATGTAATCGTTCCATCACTCGCTTGGGCGGCTCCACTAATGACAACACTCGGAGCTGTTGCTAAAAGATTTTTTCCCTTAGCACCGCCTTTTACCTCATTTGATTCAACCATCCCAGATAGCATATTTGCAGTACATGAGCCTAAAGCTCCTTGATCTTCTACAGGACTGCAAATTGAACGAAGATCAACCGATGGAGCAGCCGCTCCGACACTAAAGAATGATGGGTGGAGCTTGAGTCGGAATTCTTCATCTCGAACGTCGGTTGATTGTCGTATCCAACCGTTTAGATGTACTTCTTTTTCTTTTCCAGTGTGCGTGTGAAATTTTTTCATCATATGAAAGTCCTCCTAGGATCAAACTCAGTTTTCATGAAAAACTGAGTCCTTAGATGAAAATTTATTCATCGATAAATTTATTGGAGCCCCCGATGACGGAAGATTCTTTAAATCAAAAACCTGAAACCGTATCTTCAGTCAAAGAGGTGCTTGATGCTATTCAGGATTGTTTAACAGTAACTGTATTCAGAAATGCCGGTCTTTCCGGGGATGATGCTATTACTGCTCAGACGGTAGCACGAGAGATCGTGGAAAGAGTCGAAGAACATTTTTCTAAGAAACTCAAAGTGTAAATTTAATTATTGATTTCATATTTACTGATATGAAGAAGTATCGAGTCACTTATAATGTATTTTATATGTCCGTCGCTGATAATCTCGATCTTCTCATTTGTAAACCTGAATCAAAAATAACTGTCACTTTCAATGTGATAGCACCCAACAAACTTGCAGCTCGACAAATTGCAAGTGATGAAGCCTCAACTTTTCTTAATTCCGATTTCGTTATTCGTGGGAAAACTATAAATTCTTTCAAACCACTTAGTATCGAAGAAATTAGATAAAATTCTTGGTTTCTTAATTGAATATCAATTAAGAAACCATGTCTGACGTACAGATTACAGTAATTGATATTCCCACTGGTTCTTGTCCGACAGGTCTTCAGGGCGTTATTTTCATTCCAGGAGCTACAGGTCCTATTGGTCCAACTGGAGCACAAGGAAATGATGGTTCAACCGGTCCGCAAGGAGATAGAGGAAAACAAGGTGAACCAGGTGTTACTGGCCCTCAGGGCATTCAAGGAAACGACGGTATTACAGGCGCAACAGGTCCCGGATATACTGGACCTATTGGACCTATCGGAGTTACAGGTCCGCAAGGACCACTAGGTGCAACAGGTTCGCAAGGCGTTACAGGTCCGCAGGGTGCAACGGGGTCTATCGGTATTCAAGGTTCAACAGGTTTAGCTCCGATAGCTTATATTGATGTTTCAACACCAGATAAAACAATAGGAACTAACTTCCCTTATCAACTTCATTACGAAGCAGTAAATTATTTAACTGCAAATCATAAATATTTAGTAACTCTCGGTATGCGTGGAATAATATATAAAAATTCCGATCATTCAAAATGTACTTCGATCGATGCAGTTAGTGATATCTATATTATAACTAATGCAGCTAACGTCGCTTCTTGCACATTTCAGCCAGGTGCACCGATCGTAAATGCATCAAGAATTCCAACCGGGATGATCGGCGTAAATATTTCAGCAACGGGTGCTTCAGGTGGGTTTGCAGTGTATATTACGCAACCTACCGGGATTACTTGTGCAGCTCGTGTCCGACTTTGGGCGTCAAATTTTGAGGATATAACTTAAGTGTCAACAGTTCCTAGTATTCTTTGGATGCCAACTGAAACAGTATTACCATGTTTCGCAGTAGTGAACTCTAGTGATAAAACTATTTCAGTTATTGATGCAGTTACTTTAACTACTAAGTCTCCAATTTCAGTTAATACCAATCTTAATAAAATTTGTTTCGGAAACAATTATTTTGCAATTACAAATTCTTTCGATGATTCAGTATTGATTATAAACGCAGCGACTTTAAATATTGTTAAGATAATTACAGTCGGTAACTCTCCTAGTGGAATTTGTTTTGGCAATAGATATTTTGCAGTAATAAATTCCGCTGACAGTAGTATTTCATTTATAGATGTAGTATCTTTGATTGTCATTAAAACAATCACTGGTATTCCAGTTAGTTCTACTGGGATTTGTTTTGGAAATGGTTTTTTTGCGGTAGCAGCAGGTAATGCAGCTATTGTTACATTCATAGACGCAAATACTTTAACTGTTGTAAAGACAGTAAATACTACAGCAGGAAACAATACTTTTAGTATCTGTTACGGGAATGGATACTTTGCAACAACTAATTCTGCTGGTACTATTTCATTCATAAACGCAAATACTTTAGTTTTCATTAAAACAATTACGACCGGAAATAGTACTGGAGGAATTTGTTATGGGAATAAATATTTTGCGACAATTAATTCTAGTAATGATATTGTCATATTAGTAAATGCAGAAACTTTATTATATTCTAAACAAATTATGGTCGGTACTTATCCCAATGATATTTGTTTTGGAGGCAGCTATTTTATGGTAACAAATACTTATGACAGTAGTATTTCAGTTATCGATATGATCACTTTGACAAATGTTGACGTAATTCTAGTTGGAAACAATCCTTCTGGAATTTGTTATTCACCTTTACTTTCATTATCTTGAATTTAGTATGGCAACACCACTTTTTTTCGTAGCAAATAAAGGTAGTAATGATGTTTCTGTTATCGATGCAGTTTCTTTAAATATAATTACTTCAGTAAATGTTGGACTTAAACCTACAGGCATTGCTTATGGGGATAATTCTGTTGTTGTAACCAGTGGAGTTTTAAATTCAACTAATCTAACTTATAATGACACAGGAGTTCAAGTTCCTTACGGAATAATTTATGGTTCTGCCGGTTTTGCGATAGTTAATAATACTAAAAATTTTATCATGGTAGGGGGAACGATAGTTCCGGTCGGGATAGATCCTAAATATGTAACATTTGGGAATGGGTACTACGCTGTAACAAATGGTAATGGAACTATTTCAATCATAAGCGCAACTTCCCTGACTGTCGTAACCGTATTAGAAAAAATAAATCACGTAGATACTATTACTGGGATCTGTTATGACGTTCTAAACAATCATTTTATTGTAGTTGGTTATCCTTCGAACTATCCTCTTTTTGTATATATTAATATTATTGATGCCGCAACCTTAAGTTATATTCATAGTATTAAAGTTAAAACTTATATTTACAATACAACAACGGGTATTGCTTGGGGAAACGGTCTTTTTGCCGTAGCACTTGATAACAAGATCATAATATATGATGCTTCAACGTATGCTCAAATTGGATCTAGTATTTATCGACCAGGAATTTTAAGTTTGGCTTATGTAAATGGGTATTTTGCAGTTGCTGATGCTGCTGCTACTGCTAATTGTATATACATAATTGATCCGAGTTCTCAGATGATCATAAAAACAATTTCTGTCGGTAAAACTCCATCCGGTGTTACTGCTTCGCCTTGAATTAATCTAGTATTTCAAGTTTTCTCGGTAGAGATCCCATTATTCGTGAGAAAATTGTAAATTCTCTTAAACCACTTGATATTGAAGGAATTAAATAGACTGCGGAAGTTTGATATTCTTATTTTCTAAAATATGAGGGCATTGATTGGAAGATCCTTTTCCGAAATTGCAATTTTGACATAATACTTGAAGTCCTGGTGGGAAATTCGCGTTCACCAACCAACTATAAAATGATGATCCCCGCCCAACTATTTGTTGGTGTTTCTTTCCACCACCTTCGATATGATCTAAACAAAGAAACTCGAAGTGACTTTCACCGCAACATTGACATTTAATTTCTCCATTTCCATAATGAAATATTGCTTTCATACGGATTTCTTTCCTAAGTTGCTTCATATATTCATAACGAGGCCCACCCGTTTTAGTTGCTGGTCCTTTGTGAATACATTGTCCATGTGCCCAAATACATTGATTACAATTATGACAAAGTGTTCGGAATCCTGATGGGAATTCATTCTTTACAAGCCACCATTGAAACTTAGTTCCTGATCCAATCTTTTTTCTATGGATTTCACCACCACCTTCAATATGATCAATGCAAAGAAATGCTTGTTCAGATTCACCGCAACAAGCACACTCTTCGCCATAATGACTAAGAAGTTTTTTCCGTAGTTCTTCTCGTCGGTTTTTTTCGTAAATTTGTCGTGATTTAGCGTTATCTGTTCGCCATTGTTTCTGTTGAGCTAAATAAACTTCTCGATTATCCTGTAACCATTTCTTAATGTACGCTTTTTTCTGTTCATTCGTTCGCATGTCTGGGTGTGTTATAAACAGCCTGGCGAAATCGGAGTTTAGTAAATCGAAATCTCGGCGTCATATCAACTCATGAAGGGGAAATGATCATGGATCAAGAAAATAACGCAACACCGAGAACACTAAGACCGGCATCGCCTGGAGTTGTCCGAGTTGGTAAACTTCACGAAATTCTCGGAGATTCTGATTCGAAGGTTCTTTGGATTCGACCGATTGCTTATCGTGGACTTGAAACTGCTTTCATTATTGGTGATGATGGTCTCATCGAATTTGCTTGGCCGAGGGAGATGATTCATATTAGTCCCCCACTTTCAGCAAAGCATGCTACTGAAGACTGGGAGATCGTTCAACCCGATGATGTAATGGCAGAGCGTAAACCTAGGTAAATCATGGATAACGTAGCTCTTCGAATCGCTTGTTGTATTGAGAGAGCTCGAATTGAATCAGGGCTTCCTACAGGGTGGCCTCCGTCAGACGCAGAGACTTATTGGTATACAAGAGAAGCTGCACCTAGTTTTAGTAGAAAACTCGGCATTCCTTATCCGAAAGTCGTCTCTGCTCTCAATGAAACCAACATGTTCGTGGAATCGAAAATACTTCGATTATCAGAGCCCTTCTGGCCTGATCTTGCTCACCCACTCTTAATACTGAAAGAGGTCATGGAATCATGAAGCTATGGTATGTAACATTTGGTGCCAAACATCCACTTCGTGATTATTACGTTATCGTTGCAGCAAGTTCTTACGAAAATGCAAGAGCTGCTGTTTTCGACGTACTCGGTGCTAAGTTCAGCCATGTCTATCCTGATCCACCAGAGGATAGGTATGTTCCGAAGGGTCCTGTCGGTGAAATGATCCTGGGAGAATAACATGGATATCGGAATAAAAACTCGGTGGCAAGCAAAAAATGGGACCGAGTATGTCGTAACCCATAAACTTGAATCTGATCAAATCGAACGATGGGAACTAGATCCGACCAAAGTTTGGTATTCAATAGAAAGTGATCTTCAGAGATCACGAAATGAAATACAACTAGTTCCGGAAGAATTCTTTTCAGAATTGACACAGATGGTAGCTGTGAAAATTTCTGCTATCTCAGAAGAGCAAGAAGGCGTAAAGGCCATTCAATTCCTTCAAAAGATGGTCGGCATAACGGAAACAGACGAGGACGCCATTAAAGGATGGCGTGGCATGGCTGAATGGGAAAAAGCATCAACCATGGCAGCTTATGGACAACTCAAACATTTGTCGGTAGCCAAATGAAAATCAGTCGACAAGGACACAGTGCTGTTATTGATCTTGGAGGTATTACTAGAACAGTGTTGATGCCTTCAGAATTGCGAGCTAAAGCACAAGAGATGCTTGATATGGCTGATGTTCTTGAGAACCTTCCCGTAATGGTTCCTCAATTTGACCAAACCGGTTGTTCACAATGCGGTAGAACCTTCGGTCCAGGAAATCATGGTTTTTCCCATTGTAAAGATCATGCTTATCTCACCAATCCCGTTGTTGTTGATGGTCATCGTCCAGGTTGGCGTTAATTATTGAAAGAATAATCAATGATCGACTCAAAAATATTCAAAATTGAGGAACTTCTTCAGTTACTATTGAGTGATCCAGCACGAAGCGGTTGGATAGAAACTGCTGAAATTCTTCCGGATTATCATTTTCCCTTTGCGTCTCCTGATGCTACAGCACTTTGTGCTGTTCGTTGTGGTGGGCAGTATCTTTGTTTCTCTAAAGGTCCTGAAAAGCATTATTATTGGAATGGGATCGGACACGATTTCAAAACACCGGAAATAGCTTTAATAGCCTTGCTTCAAGCACCAACACCACCACATTTTAAATTGGTAAAATCACCCGATATGGAACAGGCTCAGCTTTAGGCAAGTCTGAAAATCGACAATCGAAGAACGTACTAACTGACATGGCGAAGATAATCACTCCGTTCTCGATTGGACAGCGTTGGTACTGCGATCGGTCAAAGACCAAGCAGGGAAATAAGCATGGGTGGGGGAATTTCACCTTCGTAATCATCGGAATTTCAGGTAAAAGTGAGAAACGGTGTCGTCTTGAATATGATGACCCGAATGATCCACTTCACAATTCTGAAGACGTCTTCTCACACAAACATCTGAAAGAGCACGCCACTCTTGTGTCAGAAGTCTCACCGGAGAGTAAACTTTGGATTGGACAATCAAATGAGATTCTGTCCCTAGTTTATGTCGTTCGAGCACGAACACTCGAGGATGCCACAGAAATCCTCAAAAAGAAGCGTCCTCGTGTAGTTTCATGGTTTGTTTTCCCGGTAGAAGACGTGGAATGCGGCACTGCAAAGAAGCTTAGGTAATCAATATGACTGAAGATAATAAAGTACCCGACGAGGAGCATCCCGCATACGGGATGGTGGCGATTAATCGGATCACCCTCGGTGGTTACAAGTGCAAGCATCGTTTCTTCGGAAGTGATCTAGATGATCATTTTTCAGCAATTCGAATTCGCATCGGACATGGTGCTCGAGTTCGTGGGACTGGGCACGATTATTTTCGTGCAACTGATAGACTCATTGAAGTTGATCTGACGAGTTCTCAATTCGCTGATCTGCTTACCTGCATGAACGTTGGTGATGGAGTTCCTTGTACTATTCGTCACGTCAACGGAAAAGCAGCACCTGAGATTCCATTGACAGATACTTCTGCTGAAAGATCAAGAGCTGATCTTAAGCATACTGCGAAGCAAATTGCCGCTGATGCTAGAACCCTTCTTGGGAAGATGAGAACAGTTTTCGGTGAGAAAACTGTTAAGAAGGCAGATATGGCGAGTCTTCTCAAGGGTTTAGAGATGGTTGTTCAAGGAATCGAATCAAATATTCCTTTCGCCCTCACGACCTTTCAAGAAGCGGTTACCGCAACTGTCAGTCAAGCGAAAGCTGAAGTTTCTTCATTTGCAGCTATGACTGTGCAAAAGGCGGCTGCTTCTCTTCCTGCAGGAAATACTGATCTGGAAGTGATTGAGACTCGAGCTCTTCTTACTGACGGTAAAGCTGAAGATGATTAGCTACTCACCATCGGTTAAGGTACTTCTGCTTCATAGATTATCCACGGCGGATTATCGTATTCAAAGTGTTCTTTGTAAACCCAATAAGAGTTTTTCAGACCCAAAAGTTCTTCGTCGTCTTTTACGAGAGTTAGTTGATGACGGTCTTGTTCGTAAATGGTACGGTAAGCGTTTCCATCGCATGTGTTGGCATTATACGCTAACCGATTTCGGAAAAATTACTGCAAGACAGTGTAAAAATACGCTATTGGGTTGCGAACTCCCTAACGTCATAATTTATCGTCGTGATGAATAATCAAACTCTTTCCAAAGTCTATGTTCGATACCGTGGCGATATTCCGGATGGAGTAAACACGGCTGCAGCTCTCGAGGGTTTCCGTAATCGCGGTGTTGAAACTGTCCCGTTCAATGGATTCGGAGATATTGAAGCACTTGGAGATCTTGGACCAAGTGTCGGTCTAGTTGGCTTCATTGGCGACATTTATAGCGCACTCAGGCTTTTGAAGAAGCCGCTGCCTTTAGCACTCGATTATCCTGACTCTCTTACGGGGTATTTTCACCGTAAGATTTGGAGAGGGGTTCTCGATGAAGTTTATCGAAGTACTGAACGTGTATTTGTGAAGCCCATTCAACAGAAGCTATTTACAGGCTTCGTATGGGAAGGGTTTAGGAGTGCAGTAAGTCGTACCCCTGGTCTTCCAGGAAATACTGAAGTCTTGATTTCCGAATGCGTCGAATTTTTAAGTGAATACCGAACTTTTGTACTCGATGGACGAATTCTCGATTGTCGCCGATATAAAGGTGACTGGTCAAAAGCTCCGGATAGGAAATTACTTGAAAATGCGGTCGAAATCTATTGTGCCGATCCAAATTCTCCGAGAGCCTTTTGTCTAGATGTCGGTATCACGAATGATTCACCATGCTGTCTCGTGGAAGTAAATAATTCTTATTCTTTCGGGCATTACGGACTTCAAAGTGAATTATATGCTCAAATGCTTGAAGCTAACTGGATAGAAATGATTGGTTAGCTAGGTAGTGAACTAACGTCTCAGCATTTCTTTTCCGATATTGTGATTTTGACATAGTATCTGAAACCCTGATGGATAGTTATTCTTTTTAATCCATCTATATAAATTATTGATTTTGAATTTTCTCCTATGCTCAGCACCGTCGTCATTTATATGATCTATGGTCAGCAATTCAACATCGGAAATACCACATTCCACGCATTTTGGTGGATCTGAATAATGTCTGAGTACTTCATACCTCAGTTTTCGTAACCATTCCATACTTCTCGATTTTCCTCTGGGTCGTGAATTAAGAAATTTTAGATGGTTACAATTATGGCAAAGTACTTGAAAAATCGGCGGCCATTTATTTCTTTTAGCCCACATATGCATATCACTACCTATCAGTAGTCTGTGTTCTTTGCCATCGTCATTTATATGATCTAAAGCAAGAAGTCTTATTTCCGATTCTCCACAACGAACGCAGCATGAAGTTCCATGAGAATAATGATGGAGTGCTTCAAGTCTTATTTTTAAACGTTGATTTTTGACACGAAGTCTTATCATATCGCCTTTAGATTTACGTCTTTCTTTTTGAAAAGAAAGAGAGGGAATCGGATTAATTTTATATCGTTTATTTCTTGCTATATTTTGTTTTTGTCTATATCTAGGTGATTTCATCCTTTCTTTTACGCAAGAAGCACACTCATAACAAATTCTAGCTTTAACATTTTTCCTCGGACCATGTTTATGAATATAGCAATCAGATTCAGATAAAGGTCCATGAATTTTGCATATCTTAATAATCATCCCCGTCCATTCGATAGGTTATCATAAATCATCATTGCTATATTAGCAACATCAATTGATTCATCGATTGCGTTTGAAATGAGATCTTCCTCTTTCATCATGGAAAGTCGTTCATCAATAAATGCGGTAATACCGTGAGGATTGATACCGAGAGACATCATCAATTCAACTACTTCAAATATGAGGAGTTTGAACGATTCTACTCTACTTAGTCTTTCCCATCCGGTTTTTTCCGATGATTTTCCCTGGAGGACAACTTCCATAGTGCGCGCAAACTCAAGAACTTGCGGACTCAGATCATAAGCTTCATAACGTTGGATGATTAGCTGGATTTCTGAAATTTCACTAGCTCTACAACTGTAATACCATTCCCCTTCTTGTTTAGAAGCAACATTATATGTCTTGTTAAATGAATTCTTATCCCTCCTGTAGATTGAGGGAACACCATTAGAAATTCTTACTCTATAGTTTTCTTTCATATAATCATATTACATTTGTAGATTCGGCTTATTTGTTCATATTCGGATGCATGACGACGAAGATTAATCCGGGTGAGCAAGAAAATGGAACATGGATTGTTCCCTCCAATTCAATCGGAACTCTTCAACATCGAATTGGTGTTTTGAATCGTCGTGTTCAGAAAACCGGAAATGGTGGTCTATCTTTTACGATTCTTCAAGAAGTGCTCGAAGACGTAACGGAAGATGGCGTTTCTTTCGTTCGTCCTTGGACTGTTCTTCAGGTTTCTGGAGCAGTTCCTGTCATTAGCGGTTGGCAATTTGTAGCACGCGTCGAACACCATGGAGAGCTCGGGAATATCATATCGGTTGCACCCGATGCCCAAAGTGAGAACCTTCCGAGAGATCTGCGTACAGTGGATGCGACTTGTGATCATTGCAAGTCAGTTCGTAATCGCAAGGACACTTTCGTTCTTCGAAATACTGAGGACGGATCTTTTCGTCGTGTAGGCAGAAATTGTCTTGCCGATTTCTTGCGCAATACCGAAATCAAGAGTCTTCTCGGTATCTGGTCTTTAATTTCTTCTGTTCGAAGTCTTCTCATTGAAGCTTCTGAATCTTGCGGTTCAGGTCCTGAAGTTTTCAGCACCATCGGATTTCTTGCAGCAACTTCTTCAGCAATTCGTAAAGCTGGCTGGGTTAGTAAGCAGAAGTCGAGAGAAACTGGTGCTTCCCCAACTGCAAGTCTTGCGGCTTTCATCGCCGGACGTCCCCCTAAGAATGGAACTGCTCTTACTGAATGGAGGGCTCTTCGTCCAACTGAAGCAGACTTTGAAGAAGCCGGTGAAATCGTGTCATGGGTTGAGACGATTTCTTCAGAAGGTGAACTGAATGATTACCTTCTGAATTTGAAAACTGCTATTCTTCTCGGTTATGTTGGAGAACGCCATGAAGGAATCGTAGCCAGCGGCGTTGCCTCTTATCGACGACACCTTGAAGATTTGAGAAAAGCCGCGGAGATATCTGGGCGACCACCGAGTAAGCATCTCGGGACGAAAACTGAGCGTCTCATTTTCAAAGCTCTGAAGGTTCGTAAAACTCGTGAAATTAACGGTTCCTTCGGTCTTTCAACACTCGTTTTATTTGAAGATGCTGACGGGAATGATTTGAAAGCTTTCATCAAAGGGACAGTTCCCTTTGTGGCTGGTGACTTCGTAAAAGGTAAAGGCACAGTTAAAGAACATGAAGTCTATGAAGGTCGTGCTGTAACTGCGCTCATGCGTTGTAAATTCGAAAAGACAGACACCCCTGTCGAAGCTTTGTCAGCTATCGATAGTTGTTCCGAATTCTCGGAAGAGTGTCCTTTCTAAGATGGAATTTCAACTAAAAGAACCGCTCACAGTCAATGTTGGACTAGTATATTTACTATTTCAAATTTATAAGGTATCTGAAAACTACACTGAATTATTCATAAGTATAATGGATACTTCAACTAAAGAAATGCTTTTTAGTTTTGATTTACGGCCAACATCATTGATTCAAGAAACATTGGGTTTTACCGGTATACCAGTATTTCCTGGTAGAGAAAACGAAATTTTCGATAATTTTTCTAGGTTAGATGGTGTAGATAGACTTGATGCACGCATAACTGAACTTTTCAAGAGTGTGATAGATAATCCTGAATTTAGACTAAGAGCCACTCATTTCGTTAGGGATTGTATATATTTCGTAAAATGTTCCATATTGAAGGATGTCGTTACTTCATCTCTCCCATGGATTGATCCGATTCGTATACATTCATTGGTTGATGA
The DNA here is from genome assembly GCA_041651315.1 of Lentisphaeria bacterium. Classification (GTDB taxonomy): domain Bacteria; phylum Verrucomicrobiota; class Lentisphaeria; order Oligosphaerales; family CAITYL01; genus CAITYL01. The sequence continues at coordinate 28,139 of JBAZJM010000001.1, forward strand.
GATGGTCGTAGAGCAGGTAATTGATGGGTAGTTATCCGCGATACACCTTAAATAGCTAATTCCGGCATGGACCTGAGAAGAATTGCTGCTCGTTTAGCTACGAATGTCCATAGACGAGTAGTATTTACCAAAAAACTGAAGATCGATTCAGAGTCACCAGGTACTTCTCGGATAAGATCTCAAGATGAAATGATTGAATATCTTGAGGCCGATAAAACAAATGCTATTTTAATTCAATCTGATAAAGATTGGGTTGCAATATATATTGATCCAAATACTCGTAAATTTGCAGTTTCGACTGTTCCGATTTCTAATCCTGCGAATCTCTTAAGTAATAAATTGACAGATGCGACATCAGCCATTTCTGCTGCTTTACAGATTTAACTGTAAATTCAGTCATTCCTGACGTAGGAGTGACCATGAGTAGAATCGGATTTTTCTTTTATCACATTTTCTTCACCATGCTACTCGGGATTTTCTATCCCCCTAACATGACTATTCCGATCAGTACGGAAATCATGTATATTAGTACTAGACGTGGTAGTGAAAGACGTCGGATCGTATTCCTATTTGGAATTCGTATCGCTTCTTTCACTTGTGTATCAGATTAATATTTAACACAAAATTCATCCATTCATCGCTACATTTTGTAGTCGGAAATCTGACTATTTAGATCGTATAAGTTGGTGAGGACATAATGACGGTTATTGGATTAAATCAACGACTAACGGACCCGTACGGCGTTATTCCGGGAAGCCAGCTAAGCACTCTAGATCAGAAATTGTCTGAGTGCATGACCTCCATGTATCGTCAGCCAAAGAATGGTGGGAATCCATTCTTATTCGCACTGGCGATCACTAAGATTCATCAGATTCGTGTAGATCCAGAGACGGCAAAGAAGATCCTTGAGGAAACTGGAAACGTCGTCCCTTCTATTCCGTGTAAGACTGCCGCAACTGACGGCAAGATGTTCTTTTGGCATCCTGAGTTTCTCGCGAAACTTGATAAGAACGAACTCACGACCGTCATGGAGCACGAATGCTTCCATGTCGTTTTCTTTCATTCTGTTCGCATGATAGCTGCAACAGCTCGAATTCGAAATTGGGCATTAGACTATGTTGTCAATGCTGTTATCGAGAAGAATCATAAGGAGACAGGGCGTCCAGGAACACTTTGGGGTGGAAATCTTGGAAAGCCTATCCTCTTCAAGGATTTGCTTGCTCACATTGATGGTAAGATTGAAGCCTTCAAAGAAGGTGAAGACGAAGCTCGCATATTTGCTGACATTTCTCTCTATGGTCGATCTCCTGAATCCATCTATGATGAGATCATGGAACACTGGGAGAAGAGCCCGCGCAAATGCAAGAAGTGTGGCGCGCTCTCTTTAGATCCAAAGACAGGGAAACCAAAGAAGAAGGGTAAGCCTCCTTTTGTTTCGAGTGATCCATCAAAGCATGTTTGCCCGGATTGTGGAACTGAACTCAATCCGAGTGAAGGCGAAGGCGATGGAATGCCGGGTAGCCTCGATGGTCACATTGATTCGAATGTGTCGAAGCAGGATGTGCAGAATGAAGTGATGCGCGCTGTTGAGACGACGAAATCAATGCGCGGGATGGTTCCCTCTGAAATCGAGGAATTTATCGGCGAATTGATGAAGCCATCTCTCAAATTCACTGATATCGTGCTATCGGATTGCATGCGCAAGAGTCAAGAAGCGGGGACTCGTAATGATTGGTTGCGCCCTCGTCGTCGATGGCTTGCCGCGGAGACTCCGCAGTATCTCCCGAAGCGTTTCACTCACAAATCCCGATGGTTGGCCATGTTGGATACATCTGGCTCGATGGGTCAAAAGGATTTGATTTTTGGCGTATCTCAGCTTCTGGTTCTCGCCAATCGTAACACTGATGGAATTGTTGTTCCCTGTGATGCCAAGGTCTATTGGGAGGATGCTGTTGAAGTGAAGAATTCCCAAGATCTGGCTAAGACGAAGACGACTGGTCGTGGTGGAACAGTTTTTGATGATTTCTTTGCTGAATTCCCCAACAAACTCGGTATTGATTTTGATGCAATCATCATTCTGACCGATGGCGACTGTGGCAATATTCCGATGAATCTGAAGCCTCGCGGAATACCAGTTACTTGGGTTCTAACTCGATATCATTCTAACTGGAAGCCATCGTTCGGACGAACTGCTCCTCTTCGAATAGAGAAGATGTAATCGGTCTTTTTGGTCGCTGTTGACCCCCTCATGTACGTCCAGTCAAAGAATGCTATGTCTTTCTGTTTCTGCTATAAGATCAATTGTTGCGGTTAGACGTACGATAGTGTTCGGTATTCTTTCGCTGAGGGACCGGAAAACCTACATGAGGGACGTATGTCGGATAGAACAGTTGCTTTCAGAACATGGGATGGATACGTTGGCTGTTCAAGCCGTGATAGACGAATTAAATACTCTCCCGAAGTTAAGAGTTGCCTCTTCTGACGTTCGAATTATAGATAACACTGCAGTAGCACTAGTAGTGCTAAGAGGTCGTTTGAACGGTAAGAAAGTTCAAAGGACAATATATAGTGGCATAAATATATTCATACAGCTCATGCAACGTTGGTCAGTACCGACTGATGTAATACCTGAAATACGTTCTCTAGTTCAAGAAGATGTAGATGAATTAGAGAAAAAAGTTCGTGAAGCTACGTCCCGTCTCACCTCAGATGAAAAAGTAGTTGAAGAAGTAAGAAGTAGATTCCGTGTTCTTTCTAGAAAAGCAAAACAGGTGAAAAGAACAAACCTGATAGCTACCATGACTGCTCTTCTTACTGTCGGCTGGACTCGAGAAGAAATAATAACTTGTCTCGATGAAGCTACATGTAAGAATGTTCTTGAAAGTTAATCATGAAAAATGCGGAAATTGCTGCTATACATGTAAGTGCGATTGAACTTGTTACGGTAGCATGTGATAATGAGCATGTTCATTCGGCTTTAAAAGGCTGTGTTGTTCCAAATACGAAAGCTGGCGGGACGGATAAAGACGTAATCATTTGCAAACTTTGTGAAGTTATCAAAATAAACCAAAGTCTTGCTGCAGAAGCACTCGCTAAGATTGCTGGTAAGTGATCAATGGGTCAAGAACAGTGTCCTCTTTGTAAGAGGCCGATCATTTATGGGAGTGATCACCATTTAGTACCAAAGTGTCGAGGCGGTAAAGAAAAACTCCCGATTTGTTCTGATTGTCATAGAACAATTCATTCACTATTCACCAACAAACAACTCGAGAAGGAGTTCAATACTATCGAAGCCTTGATGACTGATGAAAGAATGCGGAAAGCTGTTGCCTTTTTAGCAAAACAAGATCCGCATCGACGATATAGACCAGTTTTATCTAAAGAACGTCGTCGAAGTGGTAGAAATGGTTGAATTATGTGTCAGTATGTAGATCATCCAAATGTTGCACCAGGTTGGGGATGCTGTCATTGTGGTTTATATAATGGTGTGCAAAATATAACTTGTAGAATTTGTGGCGCTAAGCCTTGCAGTCCTTTAACTCCGGATAAAGAAACTGGGAAAGTTTTTGAAAATCGAAAAAATCATCTTTCTAGATTAAATATTCAAAGTAAATCATGTAATTAAATTGTCGTAAATCGAATGCATTGTTGCTTATCCATGATATGGCACGGAATAACGACAATACGAAGGTTCTGATAGTTGCAGAGGTCATGGAAGCTGGCGTAGATACACAGGTACTACGTGGAAAGAGCTTTTCTATTACGGGACATCTCGGTCTTCCAAGAGATAAAATTGTCGAGATGATCCAAGCTGCTGGCGGTCGTTATGATAAAACTCCAGCTTATGGAACCACCTATCTCATTACCAATCTTGATTGGTCTGGCGAAAGAACTTCAAGCAAAAAGCTAGTAGCTGCACATAGAAATGGTATCAAGATACTTAAGGAAGAAGACTTTCTTAAGATGCTTGCGGTTGATGGTGGTGCCTGAAGTTCATGCCGAAGAAACAAGCAACCTTTTACGTAGGGACGAGTTCTGATCCAACACTAGCAACCAAGGCAGTAGCTGGACTTCGAGCTATGGTTCGATTAGGTAGAGAAGCTGAAAAAACTCTTCAAGACCTAAAAGAACAAGGATACTCAGATAGACGAACTTATTGGTTGAAGATTTATTCGACTAATCATCGTGAGCTTGTTGATAGCACTTTCCCTAAAGCCGTAACTTTAACTCGTTCAGATATTCCTGATTATGGTCGTATTGAAGTTTGTTTAGTATTATCGGATGAGGGTGGGAAGAAAAATAATCATCCAAAATCAAATGAATTTCATGTGATGATTACAGCCCAAGTCTTCCATGAAAGAGTGTGGGAGAAAAGAACTTTCAGCATTGGAAGGTTCAGAGTTACTAAAAGAAGAGGCGTTTTTCGTCCAGTATTCCCCGATTTTCGTAGAGGTGATGCGTGGAAACCAAATAGTATTTCTCTTACTAAAGACAGCCACCCAAGATATAAGGATCGCATAGCTCATGCTTTATCAGAGCATATTGTCGGTGAAAAACTAATTGATGAACCCTATCCAGCTGAACTTGCAAGACAAATTCAAGTTTGGCTCGTTGAAGATGGGTTTATCGATAAATTAATACAGTATCTTTGGCAATTTTCCAAAGATCAAATCCTTGTAAAAAGAATAATGACGGAATGATTCATATATCGCAGGTTGTAGGTACAGTACTCCGTCGCTTATCAGTTAAAGCAAACGATGAGATTACCATGGACGTAAATAAAAATGCCTTTCGAGTCTGTAAACACTTGAATGACTCAGGCTATGAAGCTTGGTTAGTTGGTGGTGCTGTACGTGATTCAATCATGGGTAAGGAAGCTCATGACTGGGATATCGCCACTAATGCAAAACCCGAAGAAGTTGCCCGGCTTTTTCCGAGAGTTATTGAGACTGGGGTTAAGCACGGAACTGTAACCGTCATGGTGGACGGTGAAGGTTTTGAAGTCACCACTTATCGTGGTGAAGGGACTTATTCCGATGGACGACGACCTGACGATGTTCAGTTCTTGAACACTATTGAAGAGGATCTGGCTCGTCGCGATTTCACGATTAATGCTATTGCATATGATCCAATCAAGTGTGTTTTCCGTGATCCATTTTTGGGTCGTGGTGACATTGATCGGTGCTTAATCAGAGCTGTCGGAAATCCGCATAAGAGATTTGCGGAAGATGGGTTGAGAGTTCTCCGAGCTGCGCGTTTTGCAGCAACACTTAGGTTTGAAATCGAGTTGGAGACTTATCAAGCAATCAATCCATCACTCAGGTCGTATACCAGGGTTTCAGCTGAACGGATTCGTGATGAGTGGATGAAGATCATGTCCGCTCGAGAGCCATCCGTAGCTTTTAAGATTATGGCTGAAACTGGGATGCTTGAAATCACGGTTCCAGAAATGGTTCCGATGTTCAATTGCACTCAGAATAAGTATCATGCATACGATGTATGGGTGCATACACTTCAGGTAGTTGATGCCTGTCCTGAGAATGATCCGATTCTTCGAATCGGTGCACTTTTTCATGATATCGGGAAGCCACAGTCAAAGAAGCCTCACCCGGTAACAGGTGATGCGACTTTTTACGATCATGAAGATATCGGCGCTGAAATGGTTGGCGCTATTGCAAGTCGGTTGAGGTTTTCAGCTGAAGAGCGATATCGTCTTATTCATTTGGTGCAGCATCACTTTATTCGTTACAAGTCAGAAGATACTGACTCAACTGTTCGTCGATGGATTCGTAAGGTCGGTTTTGATAACATTCCGAGTCTATGTACTTTGGCTAGAGCCGACATTATCGGTAAAGGACCACTCGGTTTCGTTTCTGGACTCGATACTGCAATCATTGATGAGTTGGAAGCTCGGGTCATCAAACTGAGTAAGACTGAAGTTCTGCCAACTTCGACTAAAGTCCTGGTCGTTGATGGTAACGACATCATGAAGAATCTTGGTATTCCGCCAGGTGCAACCGTTGGAAAAATTCTAGCTCATTTGCTAGATGAAGTAACCGACGATCCAGCACTCAATACTCGAGAGAAACTGCTTGATATGGCTGAGGTTTATAACCGTTGTGGCTTCCCGTCGAAGTAACTACTGCTTATAACGAGTATCGACGTTTTCGATGTCGTCCATTTCAAGATCAGTATGCGTTGCCATGGACGCTTCATCTTGACCGAAATCAGCATCGCGACCTACTTCATGGAGTAGGTCGCATTCTCCGCCACTCTTAGCAGTCTGTTTCTCTGAAGCTATTCTGAGGGCCATGGCGCGGAGATCCATATCCGAAAAATCCTATTTAGAGTCTAAAAACCGAACGGTTCCGGTGAGCGGCATCGGTTAAAAAGGGACTTGCGCGAACGCATTCGCTGTGCTAAAATCCGTTTTTCAGCGAAGGAAGGATTATACGATGAACGAGCAAGAAGTGGTCGAAGTGGTCGAAGCGTTGAAGTCTCTCAATACCCCTTCATCGTCTCCGCAGATTGCGAAGGCTTATGAAAGGATATACGGGAGACCAATATCTCAAGGGCAGACTTATCGTCGACTCATGTGTGCTTTGAGTCAAGGGTTTGTTCTTCAAGATGAGAATAAGCGATGGGCTATCGGTCCCATACTAGCTAATGGATCGGTTCGTAGTGAACCGTCAGTTACCAACACTTCGATTGAATCAGATACAACTGTAACGCCATCAGTCCAAAACGTTTCAGTGAAATCTAAGAAAGTCACGATTGACCGTGGTGCAGCGCTGCAAGCAGCGAATATGTATGAGACAGTTTCAAAACTTCTACGTACGTCACACGAGGATACGAAAATAATTAAAAGTGCCAAAGAATTGGCTGATTACTATATGGAGAAGTGTTATGGCATTTGATATTGATGTTCATGAATTGATATGTAATTTTTACAGAAAGAACCGTCGATGGTTGTTTGATGAATATGTGGCGAAAGAAACGAATGTCCCAATCTCTATCGTGAGGGCCATTGCCGGTGCTAGAAAATTCATCATATCTAGGCTAAGGGATGACGGAAAAATCGAAAGACGATTTATCGGTACCACGGCTCAATATGATAAATATCGAGCACGAATATATAAAAACACTGTAAAAAGACGACAGTATTCAACTCAAGTCGATCATTTTTCAGGGAATCCACCGCAATCTGGACAATGACACTCATTTGGTTTCATCATAGTTTTTGACCATTCGTCCGGATACGGTACTAAAAAAGACCAATATATCACTTCAGTAAGACCCGCACGACTTGGATGTGGATCCCACCATAAATTTCCATACTTTGCAACGATGACGTGGTTAGTTCTCAATACGCTGGTACGATTTGTTTTACCAGACATGAAATGAATCCCCGGGGATTTCACTTTTAGACAATGCATCATGTAAGGTTGCAAACTTACATAAGCCAAATTATGATGCTTTCTTAGATAAGCACCTATTTCATTTTGGTAGAATGGCTCTTTTCGAGTCCAAGTACTACTTTCTTCTGGTTTAGATACATCCCATAGATCACAAACGGTTTGATCTGGGAGATTTTCCGGTGGGATTTCGAGTACGCACGCTATCGCAGTTTGCCAACAATTCCCAGGGAATAAGTTGGTCTGAGTATACTCTATCATATTTCAGTTTAAATCATTCTTGAATCTTTGTTGCCATCCAAGAAATCTTCCCACTCATTCCATAAAACTCCCCAAGAGTGTGATTTCTCATAGACTCTCGTTTTTCTTGTGGCTAATTCTTTACATTTATCATCTTTGATTGCCTTAATAGTCTCATCACCCAATGAAAAATGTTCGAATTCATCTAATTCAGAGATGTACCCATAATTATGCATCCTAGCTAGATGGCCGGAAACAGTTCCCCATTTGTTCCCGGTAGCTGATGTCGTTGATGTTCTACCGAATTTCTCATGGGAATTAAGATAATCCATGAGTTTCTTCATATTTTTTCTTAGGATAAGACAATCGACTACTCTTGCAAAATTCCCATTAAATAAATCGTCTTGGGTCCCATCTAAATCAAAAGTTGGGATCAAACTGATTCCGTTTTTACCATCCTCTGTGAATGGGACGACTTTCCAGGTTCGATAGTCATCGTCTTTTTTCAGAATTCCTTCAGTGACGGTGAGTTGGATCTCTCTTCCGTCTTTAGCTATCCATACCCCATTTGCTTTTTTCCAGTTTTCTGGATCAGCTATATATCGTCGTTCTTCATTCGGATTTATTGTTGGAGCTGTACCACTAAAGAAAATTCTGATTTTATCGTTATTTGCTGCAAAAGTCGGAGCGCCAAGCTTCCAAGATATATTTGAATCACCTATTTGAGCCATATATGATTTTACGCTAAAGCACCGTAAATGTCATATCTTTATCCGTATTGGTCGATGGAGATAAAGATGATCACCCTGAATGCCGATTCAACTCTCATCAAGCAAGCAAGCGAAATTGCCAACGGTACTACTGTTGTCTTGACTGACGGGGAAAGTTTGGATTATCCTGATCTCTCCAAAATTGTAGCTGAGAAGCTTCCACATAGCAACTTGATTCTTAATGGTGTTTGCACCAATTGTGCTTGCTGTGGTCAAGATTTGACCGATGCGGTATCTGTCCAACGCGGGACCGGCCCGATTTGTTCAAAGCGCGGTTATTCGGAGGATCCGACTGAAGTCGATGAAATGGAGGCATTCATTGCACTTTCGGAGTTTCCAGAACTCGCGCACTTCCTAACGGAGCACTATAAACCACTCGGTATCCGTGGTCTCGTGAACGGATTGGTTCGTACGGCTTCTTTGAATCGTCCGCACGGCACGGGACGAAAATTCGGGAATGAGAAGGTTTTTTCTGCTTGCTGTGATGCTATTGAAGCTCTTGGTCATACAAAAATGGCCAATGTTCTACGAGACACCCTCGTAGTTGCATGGATCACAAAGATTGAAGCAGAGCCGGGTGTTTTCCTTCTCAAAACTATGAAGCGCGTCACTCCTGATTGGTGGTGGAGTGAAATTCGTAATTGTATCAGTGGTTCCGTTTGGGATACTGAGAAGAAAGTTCATCGCGTCAGTTTTCATGATGCGATTAGTGAAAAATTGCTCACTCCTTCAAATCTGAGTGGCATTCCAAACAAAAAAGCTGTTTGGAATCTCTTGATTCAAGGCTTTGAAGGCGCAGTCGTCAAAGTTGATGGGAAAGTTTTTAAGCTTGTGAGAAAATAATAAGTGAGTGAACTCTCTCAAAGACTTTTATTAGTTTCTACTTTGATCGAGAATTCTCCTCTCCTGGTCACTATATCAAAAATAAATAGTGATGGTGTGAATGAATTAGAATTCGAAGTCGGTCATATTAAATGGAAGCTCAATTATTCTAAGCTAAGTCATAATCCTGATGATCAATTCCTGAGATCATTTAGGTTAGCTGTTATGGGATCGATCGATAAGAGATTCTCTCTAACAGAAGAAGGAATGGTGGCCAATAATAATAGATTGATAGCTATTATCGCTTCCGCCATCAGAGAATTGGAATCTGAATATTGGATACCAATGGAGCGAAAAATTCGCTCTACATTTAAGGAATGGCTTGCTGGACCGAGTATTAAAGAAGCCGTTGCTGAATATAAATACGATTCTGCAAAAGCAAAAGTTGAATTAATTCTGAGATCTCTCAGTGGCTTCTCAAGAGAAGAAATAATATCTTTGGTTGCAAGAGTTTACGATGAACAAGTTGTTAGAAAGATCATTGAATCATGAAAAAGCGTAAGAAGAAATATATCCCGAAGTGCGTTTATATGATCGGGATTTTCAAGAAACCAGCTCCCGGTACTGAAGATTTTGAGATGCACACCATTATGTGGTGTTCAAAACTACGGGATGCTGAGCATTATTTAGAATTAGCCGGTCGTGAAGTTAAGGGAAAGCCGGGCGTGTATTGGGATGATCCATTTGAGTGTCGATGGTCTCATGCCGTTATTGAAAAAGTTCAAGAGCACCGTTTCCCAGTTCCTGAGGTGATGAGCTGGTGGGGTTCACGTCGATCTAATGGACATGGGTCTTGTGCACATAAACTGAAGGGTCCGCCTCGCTGGTTTCCGACGAAGCAAACCTTCGGGTTTACTTTCCCGACATAATTATTTCTTACGCATGAATTGGAGAACGTGTTCTGACGGTTCCCAGTAGAATGAACGCATTATCTTATTCTCTGTACGAAATTCTTTCGCAGGGAGAGATTCATCATAGGGAATCACTTTTATACCACAAACCCAGTTAATGATAAGATATTCTAGTACTTCATATACTGGGTACGCTTCAGCAAAAATACTATTATCTTCATATAAAAGATGGGCTTTCCCATCTTCTTTGGCCTTCATATAGCCAACTAATTTGCTTTCTTCCATATCGACAACAATACTCAGCTTTTACCCGCTTGTGAATCTAATTCGGATAGCGGAACTCGTGCTAATTTGAAATACTCATCTAGAGTTAGAACCTTCGGATTGTAAATTTCATTATCTATGCAGTATTCCAGACATTGACCTGTAGGAAACGAAACTTGAGACAATGAGTTTCCTTCACTAAGAAGACGGGCCATCCCGTTTTCTGAGTCAACTATCACATATCCTATTATTTTTACTTCACTCATTTTAGAAATTACAATCAGGTCAAGTCATGTCGAGGCCGTGTTCCGTTTGCAAAGAAGAAGTTCATTACGGACGTCATCGCCGTAAATGCAGAGTGTGCCACAAATGGTGTCATGAAGAATGCTCACTTGAAATGACACCTCCGAATTCCTTTCCGATTCACCCAGTTTGCTTTGAGTGTGTTCGAAAAGATCCGAATAAATATCTTCGAAAATCAGCATTCATGTTAAATGGTCAGAAACCATCAATAAATGAACCGAGTGAAATAAACTCGATCATGTTCATATTTTGGTGTCTTATTTTTGGAAGAAAAACACTCGATGAAGCAATAAGCAAATTGAGTATTCCGGAAGAAATGATCCGGAAGATGGATTCAAGACTTGAAGAGAATAGAATTTGGTCAGATGATGGGGTAATGACTTTTGATGAAAGTTCATTTAAAGATGAGAGGGTCTTCAATACCTCTCTTCTTTTATATGCACTAGTCGCAGATGGAAGAGTTGTTCGTTCTCCTGAAGATCATAGATTCAAATCCCCGCCTGCATCACAGGCAGTCGTAAATCCGTGATCGATCCAAGTACTTAAACTTGGAGGTTTCGATCATGACAACGACACAGACTACTAGCGATAAGACCACTGGACGCAATGCTGTGAGGGCGCTAAAGCAATTGATCAAGGATCAATCTACTACTGCGCCAGTTCCTGTCATATCGACAGATGATCCAGCAATTCTCGGTGCCGCCCGAAAGGGTAAGACGAAGGTTGTACAACTAGGCTTTGATCCAACTATCGCTAATGACGTTGTCATATGCGTTGATTTGAAGGGAGCTCTCGAGACTGCTCAAGAGCAATATGCTGCTCTTCAAGTAAAGGTTCGTGATTACGGAAAAGCGAAGCATGATGCCTATAACACTGCATTCAATGCTGATACGACAACCGTTTGTATCCCTTATAAAGCGGAAGTCCCGTTTGACGAAGAAAGCGAAACTCCCGGATTTGAGACACGCTACGTGCAAGTTGTGTGTTCAAATAACTACACGGTAGCTTCAAAGACTGCTCTCGCCAATAAGACTGCTCTTGGAACGGAGCTTTACGGCAAGCTTTTCACGGAAAAGACTGATGAGGTTTTGAAGCCAAACGCTGTGGAACTCATCAAGGGGATTCTTCTTGCTGCCGGTATTAAGGCTGCCGATCTTGACAAAGCTATGGAGTCCCTGTTCGATAAGGTTACTTCAGTGAAAGTCTCGGAAAATTACTCTGCGGAAGCTGCAAAGGCACCCGAGACTGCAAAGGCGATTCTTGCACAGATTGTCACTCGTGCGGCCCCATCGCTTCGGTTCCCCGAACAGAAGTAGTCTGACTAAGGCATCTTTCCTGAGTGTATATTGAACTTAGGAAAGATGCCTTCAGAAGAATCAAAATCACCAACACCACCGGATCAAATCAATTTTTATCGAGCCGATGGTAGGTGTTTATGTCCTGTTTGTAACAAAGAGTATTACAAACATCCATTCAGTGAACATCAAGGTTGGGATGGGCCTTATTTACATAAACTTTGTAATGGTGACTTAGTGAAGTTATGACACCAGATAATATATCGAAGCCTATCATTTCTCTCTTTCATGCTCGATTAGATCTCATTAGTGATGACAGTCCTTATAAAGCGACTTGTCCAACTTGTAAGACTGGAATACTTCTAGTTAGACGAACTCAAAATCTTAGACTGTCTCGTCTGGATATATGCGTGTCTTGCGCCCAAAAATTTTGGTATCTTGATGATTCAATCAACGAAGAAACTTTCGAAGAAGATATTGATGACCCCAGATAAATCAGTTCAATTAGCGCAATCTTTACTAAAACAAGTAGAAATACCGTCAGGAGTTCGAGTAGTTTTAATATCTACCGATGAATCCGGGGAATTTCTTGGTGTTACTAGTAATGTGTCAAATGATGAGTTATTAAATATTCTCATTTGTGCCATCCGAGGGCATTCGAATACTATAAATATTGAAGCTACACCAGACTTAATGGATTCGGTGGAATCGGTAGATCTATCAAAACGTAATTGATATACTGACAAAATCTATGCTATATCATTTAGACGGATCTATAATTGGATCCGGGATTTCTTTTCTAGATTGAAGAGGTCTCGGAGAAGGGAAAGGGGTAATAACTTCTCGATGTGGATCTTTGCTATTCTTCGTGTTTCCTCTTATCGGAGAAACGATTTCTACAGTGCTGTATGATGATGCTGGTGGTTTTGGATCATCTGGATCTCTAACATTTACACCGGTAGCTCGAAGATAACCAGCTAACCAACTTCGAAGCTCAAGTAAATCTTCATGGGTTTGCCGTATTTCTTTACTTTGACGTTCGCTCTCTTCTTTCAGAGCTTTCAACACCTCCATAGTGTTATCTTTTGGACGGACGGGTCGGTTTATGTAAGCAACTAACGGTGGGACGATGATACCCGCTAATCCACTACCTAATGCACCGAAAACAATGATCAACTTAGCAGCAGTCCATCGTTTATGATGGGTGGCATCCGGGAAGATGCTATCTTCCTCCACTTTCGGTTTTTTTGATTCTGTTTCCACCATATATAATATCGAACAAGAGACTAATGATACCGAATGTTATTTCATATACCCCAGTTGGAGTTTTACAACATGTTGTAAAGGCTTTTCAAATTTACAATAAAGACATTGGCCCTGACGGACTTGTCTCCCCTCGAGTAGAAGAATGGCTTAAAAATTTCAATAGTTTTTTCGCGTCTCCAGGGATCGGGTGTGATGCGATGATTTTTCGTGAAACACCTGCGATAATGCAAATGCCTAATGGTTCTGTTCAAAGGATGATACGTACCTCTGAGGTTAGATGTCGTGAACAACCATGCGCGTGGTTTCAATATCAATTACGTGGATTTTCAGCAAAATTAGGTGTTCGTGTTTGTACGGATCATGTGAGTATAGCAGGGGAAGAAAAGAACTGGATAAAAACTATCATCGATAAAGATCCCTTTGCAGTGTGGGAAATTATGACGGATTGATGTAACTTCTAATTATTCGATCGTATCTTATTCTATGAATGCTAAAAATCGCGAATTTGAATGGCCAGAACAAAAAGATAAGCAAGTAGTCGCCAGTATTCAAATCGACGACACTCCTTGGACTATAACTGTAACGGCACATGCTTTCATCACTCAAAAAGATGGGATGCTTGGAGCCGGTCCAGTGGTTACTACCACTCTTTTTTATGCAGGTGGATCAAAAACTGCTGCTACGAATTGGACTCTGACGTCTAAAGACTTGAGTAATTCTAAATGGAATCCCGAAGGGATTATTATTGCAGTTCATGAACACTTAGCAAAACGTGAAATTCCGGTTCCAAATAATATTGATATATCAATGCAAACGGCATTGAACCAAGCAAGGAAGAATGCTTTTCTTGCGATGGTATCCGGTCAAGCACATGCATTGATTGGTGAAGTTTCATATGATGAAGCTACCTCTGCTTGGGGAATTGCCGAAGTTGCAGCCATAATGGCAGAGTGATTGTAGTTTTATAACAATAGGGGGATAATATGGATTCAATGCCACCTTGTCACAATCTTCTGGATATTGCAAAAACACGTCGTAGGTTAGCATTCATGCGAGCACTCGACTTAATGTAAGGGGTAAGACAATATAATGCCAGCACATGCGCTGACATGGATAAAGCACTCGATGAATATAATAGCGCATCTCGACAAGTACGAGAGTTGACTGAAAAAGAAAACTCTGAAAAAGAAAACTCTGAAGTAAAACTATGAATATTAGAACGATTCTTTTAGTCGGTTCACTTGCTTGTTCAGCACTAGCTGCACCTGGAGGTTTTTGTGACAAGGATTTAGACGGAGCTAAATTCTTCGATCCTGACTATGAGACATATATATTAACTGAATTTAATTATAATGATGAAACATCTTTCGTAGATTCTATAACTTATACTACTAAAAAATATGAACATTGTGAAAATAGTTGTCGGCCTCTTGCTGAGCATAACGCAGAGTTCATGGCTGAAGAGCGTTTATGGCAAATAGTTCAGTTGACTACCGGAAAGAAAGCTCGCTGGTCTTGTGGTGCAGAGATTAGATGTGAAGATCCTGATTTAGCTGAAAATGTTCATTGTTCAGTTGAAAAAGGTGACTGTGATGCAGATTGGTGGAAAGGTAGTCCATATATTTACACGAAAATAATCGAAACTTATGAAGTCGATTGTCGTGGAGACCGTAGTTGTAAATATGAAAATAAGTCTGCTGATGAATGCTGTATAGTGACTTCGGTGACTAAAAACTAATATGGCTTATTGTGATTTTTGCAGCTGTAGCATGTGTCAGACTGGATGCTCAGAGACATGTTTAGCTGATGGCTCCGATGTAAGAATCGGAGAATTTCCTGTTTTACATACTCAAACAGTAGATGGTCGATGGATTTGTAGCACGTGCTATACTTACGATTGCTGTGCTAATGCCAAATCAGACCCGTGCAAGGGGCTTTGCGGAGAGAAGAAATGCGAGCATCGCCCGAAGCTCGTCAATGGTGAATGGACGTTTTGGACTTATCAGATTATAGATCAGTCACCAAAACACCAGTAATCAATCTTCTCTATTACAGTCGGGGCAACTGTCGGGATAACATCAGCTGATGTTAATGGAATTGCTCCTGGAGCAGTTGGGGCAGCATAAACAAATTCTCCACCTGGCGGAAGATTGAAGGTATTGGAAACAGCGCCATTAAGGCGGACGCCAATTTCACTCGACATGTTATTTCGAATAACGAGGAGTTTGGCAGCTGCTACACTTCCGAATGGAACTGGAATAACTGTTGGCGGTGAGACTACAATAGTCGTCGGAACATCAATAGATCCGGCTTGACCGCCGTTATAAGTTCCTCCAACTAACAAACTTGCAACTCCAGAATTAGCCGGAGCACTCGGGGGAGTATATTGGATATTGAGTGTAGAATTAAAGGTGCTAGCGGCCATTTGCTCTAGATTATAGATTGAAGGGCTATCAACTCATCATAACTGAATACATGCAGCATGGTAATTCTTGACATCTATCGAAATAACCTGGATGGGATATTCCGGTTTCGATATTTGCATGTCTCCACCCGAAGGCAGATGTTATATTGAACCAATCGTCTGGAATATTTGTTTTTCTAAAATCAACTCTATGAATTGTTCCTAGTATTTCTGGATCACTAATACTTCCTGTAATATCAATTTCATCATCAAGATAAACATGGTTACTGATTATGTTTAACCATGCGTCGTAGCTACAACCAATCTCAACGAGTTTTCTGAAGCCTTTTGTTGGCAAGATCACTCTTAAGTTCTTGATGATTTTTTCTCGGTCTATAATCATTTGTAGGGTATCTAATGGAAAATACACAAAACCAAGAAGCACCGGTTCAAAATAAGAAGAGTAGTTGGCCGCCTCCTCAATCTAAATCAGTACCGGTTTCAAATCCTCCAATTAATTGGGATCGAAAAGATATTATTATACTCGATGATGACGGTGAAATCGATTAGTTTAGTACTGTATTCGGATGCGCGATATTGGCGCTAAACACATTACAGGTCCTCAAGCCGTTTTATGCGCTGCCGTGTCTTGGTGGTTATCCGGCTTTGATTTAGAAAAACTAACTCTTCATTTTGCTAAGCAAGTTCCACCAGAGAATTTTTGGTCAAGAAATCCTATAACTATTGCTAACGCTCTTCCTCTTTTCCCTTGGGAGAGAGTGAATAAACATTTTTGGGATTCAGCTCAATCAATTCCTGCTGTTCGTCGTATGACTGAACAAGCCGTTAGAGCTTGGAGAGCGAAGAGTAATTCTTATAAGATAGCAGAAGTTAAAGCATTCGTTTATTATTCAATTATGAAAGAAGTTGGAGAGATAGTTCTCAACTCCGATTTCATTAAAGAAAATGCTGTAGTAATAAATCATGCTCGTCGTAGAAGGACAAGAAAATGACGATGCCTCAACATGCAACCATAAGAAAAGAGTTGCTGGGCCCTAAATTCCCGGATAGTGGTTGGATGACTGGTAAGCAAATACTTATGCTAGTCATGTCGAGAGCAATCGGTACTCGTTACAAGAAAGATGAGGCTAGTGCTAATATAAGAAGCAACCTCTTTGACATCCTATTGATTCAATCCGGGAAAAGAGGTATTAGTATTGATAGACAAAAAGCCAGGGAATTGGTTGATTTAGTATTTATTGAAGAACAAAATTTTCTCTTAGTCACTCCGGATGGATGGGATAAAAAAATCGATTGTTTACTTGGAAATCAATACTGTAACAGATGCGGAATTCTTATTGAAATTGAGCATGATTTAATTGAGTGTAATGCTAGGATTCTGAAAGAAGTTATGGAGAGTTGATTATCTCCTCTCCGTTTTCATCTAGTAAACTTTTCGATATACTCTCTGCAAGTTTTCCTATATCAGCACCCCAAATACCTAATATTTGATCCATTCCATACTTCGACGTGTACATGAGCATGATTTCTTCTTCCAATTTTTCATTTCTGCAATCGGAATAAGTTGTTGCTATTTCTCGTATGACGACTATAGGCCATGGTAATTCTGGTTCTTGCGGATCAAATTGTTTCGGTTCTCTTTCTAAAATTTCATGAACCAAATCTGCCCCCATAGACGATGCCATAATGAGAAAGTCTTTTTCTGTTGGCTCTCGATCTTTTACTTGCCAGTCTTCCTTCGTGTAAAAAGTCAGTTCACCGAGAAGTCTGTCTCTGTATTTTACGGATTTTTTCGTTGGCATGCTGAATTATACTGATGGGAAAGAATAAACATGAATTGATTTCAGAGATGCATACTGGACCAGATGGCCGTGATTGGGATCTTATGTGTAAAAGATGTGGAATACGAGCGAGGCAAACTTTTGACGGATATGGGAGAGAGTCATTTCTTGTCTATGATCAGCAAAATTTCGATAACTGCGATTTAGTTTTGATTCGATCCGTCATGAAATCATGAAATCATATCGTTATAAATTGACAACTGAAGTGTAAATTACGACGACAGGGAGATAATATGGGTCTTTTTGATCTTCTAGAGCGAACCGGTTTGGTTAAATCCACTGACACTGACGATAAACCTAGCCCCGTAAAGGGATCTGAACCAAAAGTAGCGGTAGCTGCCGTTGTGGTACCGAAATCTACTGGAGTTGATCCAGCTAAAATCGCTGCTATTGATGAATCTGTTCGTAAAGAACTGACCGGTGCTGTCGATGCCTCAGGTTCAAGATTCGTCACTGAGCTCACGGACACACTGACGACTTTAGAAGATGTTGTCACTGATGAAACGAAGAGATATGAGACTGCCCTTAAACTCTTGAAAAAGAAGGGCGTATCAATCACTGATATTGTTGGTGATCTTGATTCTTGTATCGGAGCTCTCGAAGCAAAAGACCGTGAATTCAGGAATCAATTACAGGACCAATTTAAGAAAAAAGTCGGTTCTCGACAAGAAGCCGTACAAGGTTTCACTGATTCCATTGCTGCAAAGCAAGCTCAGATCGAAAGTTTGCAACTAGAAATCAACCAGGCGAGATCTCAGAGAGATGAAGCTCAAAGAGGGATCACTGAAGAACAGTCGAAACTTGATCTTGTGACGGAGAGATTCTCCATCGCATACAAGTCAATCAGGGCTGTCGTTGAAGCTCAAAGAACTAAAATCTCTCAACACGGAGGATCCGTCTAATGGCTGAAGATTCACTAAGCGGTAGCAAGAAATACTGGACTAGACCAGAGAACCTGGTGAAATGGGCTGTCATTGCCGTACTCGGTTATGTCGGGTTCATGTGTCTTGATTCCATTCTTCCGGTGGTAATCCGAGTACTCGATTTCGCACTTGAAGCCGTTTGGAAAGCAGTTCTATTAGCGGCCATTGCTGGAACCATTTCTTGGGTTATTTTCAGTAACGACCTTCATAGACTAGTTTGGTATGGATATAGCATGCTGATGGCAAAAGTGACAAATGTTTTTGTCACTATTGATCCAATCGGCGTCATGAAGGCGACAAAAAAGAAATTAATGTCTTACTTCGATGAGATTAAAGAATCTCTCGGAGCATTGAGGGGACAAAGAAAATCTCTCATTGAGAAGATTGAAGCTAAGGGTAAGGCTTACGAGCATAGCATGAGTGTCGCTAGTGCTGCCATGAAGCGACAAGGCGAGAAGGGGATGAAGAAAGAGATCGCTCTTCAATCCCGTAAAGCCAATAGACTTGAAAAGTCGTCAATGACCTATCAAGCTCTTCTGAATAAGATCGATGCTCATATTGCTGTCGCTGAAAAGATCATGGAAGCTTCCGAGTTCATGATCGCTGACATTTCCGACACGATTGAAGATGAAACTGAAAAGCGTGCTACAATTCACGCTAGTTATAAAGCTATTTCAGCTGCCAAACGGATCCTATTGGTAGGTCGTGATCGTGAGATGCTCGATCTTGCTATTGAAGCAAATGCTCGTGATTATAACCAAAAACTTGGTGAAATCGAGCAATTCATGGAAGATACCAAGAGTGCCATCACTACGATGGATCTTGAGAATGGCATCGTTGAAGAAGATGCTGTCAATCGTTTGAAGGAATGGGAAACCAGAAGTCAAGCCCTACTTGAAGGCGGTACTGGAAAGACTAAGTATAGAGTTGGTGGGCCAACTCTGCCATCAGCTTTCCGAATCGGCGGCGAAAATACAGATGCTAGCGATATAAACGAAGAGCCAGAAGAAGAGAAACGACAATCTTTTGCCGATCTTTTCGATAAAATCTAAACAAATAGGGAATACGAGGAATTAGGATGGCAAAATCATATTCAGTCAATAAGGGACCGATTATCGGTCTCGTGGTTGTGGTGCTGGCCGTTGTTGGCCTCCTTTATGCTAGGAGTCACGGACTCTTACCGGAAGGAACCAAGGCACAAGATGTTTCTGGTTTGATGAGCGCCGATCGGGATGCATCTGCTGCACCTGGCTCCAACTCATCCGCGAATAAGTGCTTGGAGATCGGTGTTGTCACTTGGGGCGGTTATGTTGGTGGTCAGTACTGGAATCAAGGATTCAAAGATAATCCGAATTCTCGATTCCATCAGGATGGGATTTGTGTCAATTTCCATCTAATGGATGATTTTGCAGCAAGTCGTGCAGCTTTTAAAGCTGGGAAGATGGACCTCATGTGGGTTACCATCGATGCATTCCCAACAGAATCCGGCGGTTTTGGGGAGCCAGTCGGGTTCCTTTTCCAGGCTGACTGGTCTCGTGGTGGTGATGCGATTGTATCAAGAGCAGGCATCAATTCAGCTGGTGACCTAGCTGGTAAAAAGATAGTGGTGGCTGAGGGAACCCCGAGCCATACTTTCTTGCTTTGGATGCTTGACATGGCCGGCATCTCTCTCATGGACGTCACCCTCGTTAAGGTGAATTCAGCAGCTGATGCTGCGCCTATCTTTAAATCGAATCAAGCAGACGCAGCGGTACTCTGGTCTCCTGACGATAAGAGCTGTGTCGATGCCGTTAAGAACTCCAAAATTCTGGTGAGCACCAAACAGGCAACACACATCATTGCCGATGGCTTCATGGTTAAGGAATCTACCTACAATAAACGTAGGGATGAATTAACGAAGTTGGTCCGAGGTTGGTTGAAGGGTGCTGCTGAGATTAATGGATCTGATGCTATCAAGCTTCAGGCAGCAAAGATCCTATCCGAAGGTCTCGGTTCAACTACTGTTGACGACAGTTTGGCTGCCATCAATAACACGCGTCTTGCGACGTACGGTGATAACCTCGAATTTTTCGGTCTCGATAGTTCTTACACAGGAGTCACTGGGGAGGCTCTTTATAAGAAGATGTCAGTCGTTTATGGTAAGCTAAATCTTGCCAAAAATCCTCCGCCATGGGAGAAGATTGCTCATCCAGATTTCATCCAGAATTTGGGTCTTGAAAAAGAGACAGGCATGGCTCCTGAAAAGAAGGTTACTTTCACAGCTCCGACTTCGAAAACTGTGCAAGCTAAAGCTATCGCTAGTAAGCCTGTGAAAGTTTCTTTTGCAACTGGCGTGTCAACACTTGACGATAACGCAAAAAGCATCATAGACATGCTCTTTGTGGAACAGGCAAAAGCTTTCCCGACTTCACGTATTCGTATTGAAGGCAATACTGATTCAACCGGTAGTGCTGAAAACAATCGTCGAATCAGTAAGGAACGAGCACAGGCTGTTGTAAGTTATCTGGTATCTCAACATCAAATGGATAAGAATCGATTTGTTGTTGTAGGCAACGGTCCTGACAAGCCTTTGTGCACTGAAGAAACACCAGCTTGTTTCACCAAAAATCGTCGTACTGATTTTCAGATCTTGGAAAACTAAAATCATGATCCTCCCTCTAATTGCTGGACTCGTTGTTTGCTTAGTTATTACCGTGATAATGGCGTTATTGAATGCCGCCATACCACGTCTCTTTGAAATTAGAGGGAGTCTAAGCGAGAGAATGTCAATAACTCTTCAGGTCGTTGGCATTCTCTTGATCGTGGTAATCTGGTGGGGAATCTGTGCAACAGGACTTACGACCCCACAAATCTTGCCGTCGCCAATAACTGTTCTTAAGGTTTTTCCTGAATTACACTATCAGGATGCATTAATACTTAATCTTCTTTATTCTCTATTACTGAATTCTCTTGGTTATTTAGAAGCTATAGCCGTATGTCTACCGATCGGTTTTGTTATTGGAATGATCCCACTCTTTAGGGAGATGTTCAATAAAATCATTGATTCAACTAGATTTGTGCCATTAACAGCTGTCACATGTTTGTTTATAGCTTGGTGTGGCATTGAAAATAATATGAAAGTTCAATTTTTGGCTTTCGGTATTATTGTTTACTTATTACCGGTTGTTATTCAAAGAGTCAGTGAAGTTCCTGAAGTTTATCAACAAACAGCTTTTACTTTAGGGGCTTCAAAATGGCAAATGTTTAAGACGGCTTTCTTCCCCTATGTTTTAGGAAGAGTTGTCCAAGACATTAGAGTCCTGGTTGCAATTTCTTGGACTTACATAATCATTGCTGAAATGTTGAATAATACTGGGGGCATTGGCGGGATCATTTACGTCGCAGGAATACGTCAAGGACGAACCGATAAAATATTCGCACTTCTGTTTGTGATTGTAGTTATCGGATTTTGTCAGGACAAAATTTTTCAGTGGTTGGACAAAGTTGTCAACCCTTCCAAGTACGCCTGAGGAAATATGCAAGCTGTAAAAATGGTTAATACGGAACTTCCTGACGTTTTAGAACTTAGGAATGTTCGTCAAGTTTATAAAGACAAAAAAACCGGGAAAGAGAATACCGTTATTGATGATTTAAATCTCTTGATTGAAGACGCTCCCGGTAAAGGAGAATTTATCGTTGTTCTCGGTTCATCCGGATGTGGGAAAAGTCATATCCTTCGTTATATTAGTGGGATCCAGACTCCGACTTCTGGAGAAGTTCTTATCGGTGGTCGTCCACTTCAGCGTAGTGATCGTGTTGGAATGGTATTTCAAGCATACTCCTCGATGGAGCATTATACTGTTCTAGAAAATGTTGCTCTCGGTCTTCGTTATAGGGGAGTTTCGAAAAAAGAACGTGAAGCAAAAGCTATGGAAATGATCGTTAAGGTTGGTTTGGAAGGGCATGAACATAAATATGCCAAATACCCAAACCTTTCCGGCGGTCAATTACAAAGAGTAGCTATCGCTCGAAGTCTTGCTTATGAAAGTAAAATTCTGCTCATGGATGAGCCTTTCGGTGCTTTAGACATCGAGACTCGTACTCAAATGCAGGATCTTTTAGCTGATATTTGGTTGAGTATTACTCCAACCATCATAATGGTTACGCATGATATTGCTGAAGCTGTTTATCTAGGTGATACTATTTACGTCATGAGACGTAATCCGGGAAATATTGCTAAAGATTTCAAGTCTCCTCTTCCTCTCGAACGGAATAGAAAAATGAAACGTAGCCCGGAGTTCATTCAGACTGTTCATGAGATCGAAGATTTCATGGCTTGAAAGTCATTTATGAACTTTGAAGTAACAATTACCGTAATTAAGTATAAAACTGATGAATCAGGTGAGGCCGTTGATACAGGAATGGTGCCTAGACGGAAAAAGTTTAGCGCATGTTATCAAGTCCCTTACTGGCTTTTAACTAATCGTAGTCTTGTTAGCCACGGTGATACGGAAGAAGAGGCTGTAGAAAAGCTAAAAGAGATGATAAAGGCTTTTCATGCAAGTATTCTTCTGACAAGCATGTCTGAACGTACCATAGAATTCGATGATAATTCTATGGAGTTCATCGTTGAAACACCGCATCAAAAACCAGAAATTTGTCTCGATTGTTCTAAATGCAAATTCGTGAACGTTGAGGGTGCAAGATTCTGCGCTAGCTGTGGAGCAGAATTAATTGCAATGGAAAACGTTCCGATGGCAAAAATGCCAAATGTCGTTGATGTGGCGATAAAAAGAATCAGTGAAACAAATAGACTCGGAAATCGTGCTCTATTATTGACTACCATCATAGTCAGAATTAAAGAAATAGTCACTGATGACGGGGTTAGTCCGGAATCAATGACTGCAGAAATAAGACAGCTTTTAGTTGATCATGGATTCTTGTGATTCCTAAAGGAAGACCCGTCGGATTCACTGAAGAGGATGAACAAGCTCTTCGTGCAGAGTTCACTTTTGCCGGTAGTTGCGGCTGTGATGGTGCTTACGATGACGGCTGTCCATTCTGTAATAGCAAAAAATTCGATGAATGGTGGCTCAAACGTCGTCTCGAGAGATCAAAACTAAGGATTGTTTGAACGTCGTTTCAAATCTCTCAGTAAAGCCGTCATACCGAAATAAACAATGACGAATCCGGTTACCCAAAAGACTCCTTCTATATAAGGTCGTCCATAATCAGGGTTCTCTTTCTGGATAACTCCGACTGAAACTCTTGATTCATGAGCTTTGGTGATTATCTTCTTAATTCCGTCAGCTAGTCTTCCTTCATTGAAGTCTGAGTTTCCAGCTTTCATTATATTTTGCCAAGCTGACTTCGGTATATTAAGATTATCACCGAAATAAACGGATACTTCACTTGTAACTGAATTGATTTCTATCACAAGTGAATTTCTAACGTTAACTGCCTGATTCGAGTCAATGAATATTTCGACATCGAACGGCCAAGATTTAGCAGCTGTTATAAGAACAAGTTCATCGTCAGCTTGTATGATATCGGAGTTATCAACTATCTTTATCACACTGGATGATATGAAGCTGTAATATTAATTTTCAGTGTTCCAGCATCATACGGTATGTTAGTGTAATTTTGTCGCATAGGAGAATTACGTGATATCAAGATATTCTGATCCAGAAATGACTGAACTCTGGTCTGATGAATGGAGGTTGAATACTTGGTTCAACATAGAATATACCTTTCTTGAAACGATGGAAGAACTTGGCTGTGTGCCCGAAGGAACAGCTGAGCATATCAGACTAAATTGTATCCCTCTCGATTATAGACGAATTGCTGAACTTGAAGTCGAGACTCGTCATGAAGTTATTGCTTTCATCTTCCATCTCGAGGAGAAATCGGGTGATTTAGGAAGATGGATTCATTACGGGATGACTTCTTCTGATTTAGTTGACACAGCACTAGCCGTAATGTTGAAAAGAGCGACTTTCATATTAATCAATCGACTCGATAAGTTGTGTGCTGTGTTGTTCGGGCTTGTAAAAGAGTATGCGAATGTCCCGATGATCGGGCGAACTCATGGAATGCATGCCGAACCTTTAACACTCGGATTTGTTTTAGCGAGCCATCTTTGCGAATTGAAGAGGGGAATTGATCATCTCAAAATCGCTGAGAAACAAATTTCCGTCGGAAAAGCTTCCGGGGCTGTCGGTACTGGTTCCCATTTACATCAAGAATTTGAAAAAATTGCATTAGATAAACTCGGTCTCATTCCTGAAACGATTTCAACACAGGTTGTTGCACGGGATAGACACGCTTATTATTTTTCAATGCTCGCTCTTGTAGCGTCGGGACTTGAGAGGCTCGCTCTAAATGTTCGTCATTGGAGCAGAACTGAAGTCGGAGAAGCCGCTGAAGATTTTAAGCCAGGACAGGGCGGTTCTTCTGCAATGCCACATAAGAAGAATCCGATTTCTGCAGAAAATATCTGTGGAATTTCGCGTCTCATCCGAGCATACGTAGCACCATCATTTGAAAATATTCCACTTTGGCATGAAAGGGATATATCTCATTCATCAGTAGAGCGTGTTGCTTTTCCTGATGCAACTACCCTTCTTGCTTATATGATTGGAAGAACCGAAACCCTGATGAAGGGTATTCATTTTAATCTTGAAGGGATAAGTAGTAATATCATCATGAGTTCTGAACGTGCTAGAAGTGAGGATGTCCTTCTTGCATTAATAAGAGCTGGCATGAGTCGGCGCACTGCTTATTATCATATACAGCAGGCTACGAAAAAAGAATCGTTCCGTAAAGCGTTGAAAAACAACAAAGAGATCGTAGATCTTCTCAGTCAAGGCGGAATTGATGATTGTTTAGATTCAAATGTTGCATTCCAGAGCTGCGTGAGAATTATAGATAGTAAAATATAATATGAAATTAAACCACGACGCTGCAAAACGAGAAGCACTTCGAATTCAAGAAGAATACCCGAAGTTAATTCAACCGAATAAAACAACCACTAATCTAGCTCTATGTTATCTTGATCTTCTTTCAAAAATGGGTAGTAGTGATACGCTAAAGCCTGAATTAGAAGAAGAGGATGATGAGGGTGGAAATTGTCAACACTGTGGTTTACCCTGTTTCGGATCCCGTTGTCTCACTTGTGTCGAAAAAATGAAAGTTAAGTACGGACTTGACCCACGCGGGTGGCCTGACAGTGGACCCTGCTAGAAAAGTGATGAGTATATGATTATTTTCATTTGGCTGTTAAATTTCTTCATCTCAGTTCTCAATGCTTGGGGATGTGGTAAATCTTGGACTGAGACAAAAGCAGTCGGAAAATTTCCTCATCTTTTGAATTGGTGTGGTGCCATCATGTCAGCCATTGGCTTTACATGGTGTTACATGCTGATCGCTGGATGGATTGGATATACCATCCCGTTTGATCATAAAGTTCACGGAGTTACTGTGAACTCCCCATATTTTAATGAGAAAGATCTCTCATTCTTTTTTGATATGGGATATGTAATTCTGGTTGTTCCCCTGATTGGTTCGGGGATGGTCATCACGGTCAATTCTTGGTGTGTTGCGTGGCGTAGCCGGACATTCGGAGATTCTGCTGTTGCGGCATATAATACTTTCGCCATGTACGAAAATATATACTCGGCAGTTACAGAATCAGCTGGCGTATTCGGAAGAATCAACAGCTATTCTAAGTCTTCATCGAGTAGTAGTGATAGTGATGATAAAGAAAGCTGGATACTCATGCTAGTTTTAGCATGTTTTATTGGTGGAGTTCTTACCACCAAGTGGATAATCAAGAAAACTCAACTATCAACAGCATATGATCGAAGATACCAATACGAAACTTCTAAAATATAGGTAAATAGTGCTGAAGGAAAAAAGAGACGAAGCTGCCGCGCTATTGGCAAAAGCAAAAGCCATTCATGCTAAAAGAAATAATCAGATGAATGGCGCTTATAAGGCGATTTGGGCTGCTGTAGGTATCGATGGGAATCATGCAACTGGAGATTTTGCATGCAATTGTTTCAAAGCAGCCCGTTCATCGACTAACAAATCCGGTAAAAGAGGTCATAGACCGATAACAGATGAAGACTGGGTTATGGCCATAGAAATGACAAAGACTCTTTCATCATAGACTTGACTCAGTAAATCAACTATCCATACTCGTATTAGTGGGTATGGAACAAGCCAAAGAAATCCAATCTGATGATGACAGAGCTCTTCGACCGAAGAGCCTCGCTAATTTCTTAGGCCAAGAAGCAGTCAAGCAGAATCTCGCGATTTGTACGGCATCGGCTCTAGCTCGTGGTGAGTCACTCGATCACGTTCTACTCAGTGGCCCTCCTGGTCTCGGAAAGACTACATTAGCTGAGATTCTCGCTAATGAGATGGGTGCTAAGTTAGTCGTATTGAATGCACCATCGATTAAATCAAAGGGTGAGATTGTATCGGTTTTAGTCAATCTCAGTCGTGGTGACATCCTGTTTATTGATGAGATCCACGCTCTTCATCCAAAGATTGCCGAGATCCTCTATCCGGCTCTTGAAGATTTTAAACTCGAAATTGTTGCGGCAAATCAAGCCGTCAAGATAAAACTCGAGCCTTTCACGATGATCGGTGCTACGACAAGCGCCGGTAAATTGCCTCGTCCTCTGCGTGATCGATTCGGCATCATCTGTGAAATGCAGCCGTATTCTGAAGATGAATTGATCCAAATTATTTTTGGATCAGCTGATAAGCTTGGTCTTGAGTTAGAAGAGACTGGCGCTAGGGAGCTCGCACGCCGAAGTCGTGGAACTCCTCGTATTGCAAATCGTCTTCTCAGGCGGGTTAGGGACTATTCTCATTCGCTGAATTGTTCGGCGGATGACCGAGTAGTTAATATAACCTGCAATAATCTTGGTATAGATTCAGCTGGTCTCGACACTGCAAGTCAAAAGTATCTTCTTGCGCTCGTTGACCGTTCAACCCCGGTTGCCCTCAACACTCTCGTCTCGCTTCTCGGAGAGGCAAAGGATGTGGTTGAAGATATGATTGAACCTTATCTCATGTCCATCGGTTTCATCGAGAAGACTCCGAAAGGTCGTATTGCAACATCAGCTGGTCGACAGCACCTGCGGTTGGAGCATTGAGATCCGGAAATCAATAATCTGAGTCAGTATGACGTGGCGTGGACGTTCTAGGAGGGAGGTTCACGAACTCTCGTGGGAAGAGTTGGCTAAATATGCGAGGGATATATATGGGAAATGCTACTATTCATAGAATGCGTACTTTATCGGAGCGTGTATCGATTGCTGCTTGTTCTCGTATACTCGGACAAGTTGCAGAACCAGATAAACTGGTTCAATTGTGTTACAACTTCATCATCGATCCGAGTAAAGATAACGCTCATTCCATTTTAGAAGAAATAGGTAATGATACTTGGTTACTTACGTATCTTGAGCCTCCCTTCGAAAGGTGGTCGGGTATTCATTTCGCTGATACTATCCCAATGAGTTCTGGGGAAAGACCTTCTAGGTTAGAATAGGGGATAGTATGAGCGGGGAAATACCAAAGGTTGCATGTTTTACAGGACTGACTAACATCGTTCAAATTGGTGATATTTCAGTTCATATTCAGACTGAATATCTAAAAGAAAAAATGTTATTGATCACTGTCATTAATCGAAGTGGTCGATGCATTAATCGAACTGAGAGAAACTGCGCAGAGCATGTAGATAAACCAGATTTTTACGTTAAACTCGCCAAAGTTGCTCAGGCTCAACAGCATCTTGTTATGCGACGAGTGAACGAAATTTGGGCTGATTATTTGAAAAAACAATCGATTAGTCCACCCCCATCTTCATCAGACGTAACTGCTAAAAGAGTTACTTACCTGTTGGATCTGGGACTTAGGGTTTACGATATTCCGAATCATGATGAATCAGTATCATCAGAATCAGCAAGAAATTTAGCTCGAACGATTTGGCTTGAAGCATTAGAATTGGATCCAGAAAATCGTTTGGTAAATGCTTGCCTCAGTGATTTGGATGATGGTATTCAGATGGTTCAAAAGATCCGTCGATCAAATCGAATTCGACAAGCCGTGAGAGGCAATGAATTTCAATGTAAAACAAAGAATGCCTAGTTTAGACGAAGTCTTTATAATTGATGGAATCACTAGACGTCAAATTATTGAAGATATAAGCGATCTTCTCGGAACGGAAATTAACCTAAATGATCCGTCAATAACTCGAGAGATGTGTGTCGAACTCGCTAATGAACTCGGCTGTACTGACGAATCTCAAAGAGAAGAGAAATATAAGATCCTTTTAGGTCGTATCGCTAATGAATCTGGTGTACATTTAGAAGCCATGAGCCTTAAAGAAAAATGATTTGGCGAGATTCGATAATATATTTCTTCTGGCGAATTATCGGATTACTATTATTGATGATGTCGATATATGTTTGGAGTAAAATTGGATTTTATAACTATATGATTGTTTCATTTATAGTTTTGAGTGTATTCGGCTACCTTTATAATTTTAGGTGGGAACCACCATTTCCGATGGATAAATCTGAAAAAGAAGACTCCAATAAACTTGTTTATTCAGCCATATTCTGGCCAGCAGCTATTGCTTATTTTCCAGCTATCTTTATACGGAAAGAAAGAGAACGAAAAGAACGAATGATTCGTGAAATCATTGAATCATGATTTACGGATTCTCTGACGTCTTCTTTCAACGCGTCTAACTCTGTCAGCCACCCATAAAATTAGTGTGAGAATGTCACCGGATTTCTCACGACTTCTGTCGTAAGCTTTTCCGCATCTTTCACACATACTAATACTTGTAGTATTGATTTTTCGTCTGCAAATAATGCACTTAAACCATTCAGCCATGTTGATCACAATGACGTAGCGGTATGATGCCGTGGTATATTGAAAGTTGATCTTCAAAATACTCTCTTAGCCATCTATCCCCATGTTCATCAATGATTTTGATGAAAAAATCTTTTATTTCCTCAGATCGAGCAGCATATTGAATGAGTGCTTCTTCGTGAGAAATAAGTTGATGAGATGCAGGAGTATAATCACTCACAGAAGTTCCATTCTATCTTGGGATGATGTTCCGGATTTCCACTTATCATTTCGAAACAGTGGGATCTTACCGGTTCTTTACTGATACTCTTTACCGGCGTATTAAAGATAGCACAACCATTGAATGCCATCTCTCGGGGAAGTCTGACTTCAATTCGTACGCAAGCATCCCATTGAAGTTTAGCCGGAATTCTTTCCGTTAACTCAACTCCATTACAGGTTAAGGCAAAGAAAAAGTTTTCTTTACGACCTGTTCTCAATCTCGGGATTGGAGTTGAAGTGATTTTTACTGAGAATTTTCTGGCAAGCGTCTCTGGCGTGGTGAGGATCTCTTCGTCGGTTTCTTCGTCTGACGCTTCTTCGATTTCTTCGGAGGGAGACCCGTCTTTTGATTGTTCGAGCGACGTTTCACTGAAGTCTTCGGCGATGGGCTGACTTTCGTTAAACATTGTTCTTTTCTTTCCTTTAACTTACGCAGAGTGTCACTGAATGAATCGAAAATTCTTGACAATCTAGTGATTTGGCGATTAAGGATTTCAATTTCATCCACTCCCGATTCAGGCGGGATGTTGCCATTACTGACAGCTTCCAGTACTTGATCTTCTGCTGATTCAAGTAAAGCGATTCCTGTTACCCAGTAAGGCTTACAACTGTTTACTGCCCAAGAATGCAGCTTTTCCCATTCATCGTCAGTAGTTCCGTAAACTGAATAACCTTTAAGAAACTTCGGCGGGTTTTTACCCGTCACAGTTTTCAAAATTTCACGAATCGGATGCTCTGGAGTACTTATATATGAATGAAAGTTTTGCATTATTTCCTCGATTTACACTTGTCGAGGAAATACTTAGTTATATCACAAACTTACAACTCATTTCTTACGTGGATCAGTGAAATCATATCCGAGAACTTCATCACGTAATTCACTCATTTCTTCTTCACTCACGATTCGTCTACCGTGACGGTCATACTGCTGATGTTTTAATCGTGGATCAATAGAATGGTGTTGGGGGAGATAACCGCGTTTTTGCAATTCATCAGCTAACCATTCTAGAAAACGTCGCATTCTAGATCATACGATGGAGTGTATCATTTTTAAAGATATTGAGTGTAATCTGTTTGGGAATACGATATGACGATGACCAAAATCGAATGGGATGAAGCTACAACTAGCAAAGTGATTGAAGAGATCGCTTTATACTCTGTTGAACTCGTTGAAGATCCAACTCTCCCTGAGCATGGGGCTGCTTATCTCAATAAAGCTACTGCGACTTGCAGAAATTATTCGAATAGGGTTCTCTATTATATCCAGTCGATTAGTTCTACACTTCGACATCTTAAGATGGAATTGAAACAAGCTGAGATGGATCTTGATCTAAAGATCAACGTAGCACTCAGTGATAACGCCGTTGTTCGTCAACAACCATCAATTGATGATCGAAAAGCTTTAGCTAACTCAATTCATAAAGATGAAAATCAGATTATAGCAGATCTCAGGATCCGAATTCTTGATCTCGAAGAAACCGGAAAAATTCTTCGAATGAGATACAATGATCTTCAACGAACAATGACTGATGTTAAACTCCAACGACAAATCGTGAAAGACGATCACGAGGGTTGGATGACTGGTGGCGGTGGATATACTACGCCTCAAACCAATAAAGATAAGACTGTGCCAGGTGGAATGAAGCCACCGGTTAAGCCCAAGCTTGATCCAACAGATTTACTTGATCCGGCTAAGAGACCAGCAGATCTTCCAGAACCCGTGGATGCAGTTCATGCTTCCCAGATCGCAGCTTTCTTTGATGCTGAATCTGAATCTGTTGTTAAGCAGGGATCGGAGCCAGAAAAATCAATTCCTTCCGAGCCAGAGACTCCTGCAGCGACAGCTAAAACAGTATCCTATGAAGATCTTCTTTCAGATGATTAGTTCGATTGTATTTTAAAGAAATGCGGCGGTAACGTCGCGCTTTAAGCAAGTTCAAGGTCAAGGTAAAGGTAAAGGTAAGTTTATGAGTGATATTACTGAATTTGGATTTGAGGATAGCAAGCTAATCAAGTCGCAGGGTATCGAGCAATTCAAGATGAATCGCCCTGGAGAGATTGCTCGAGTCTCTCTTGTCGCCTTCAAGAAGTTTACGGACGTCATTTGTGCGACTAAGGCCCGTGAAAAGGGCAGTCCTCTCACGGATGAGGAGAAAGCCGCAATCATCACGAAGGTTGACTCGAAACTCGCTGAGAAAGCTGGACGAGAGATCACTGAGATTGATCGTCTAGACATCACGAGTGCAAGACTTGCCTTTGCGTTCACCCACTTCGATCAACGTGTTGGGACAGTTCGCTGCCTCAGCAAGTACGAAGGTCCGAACGTAATCAAGCCTGAAGTTTGTTGCCATGAGTTTGGCGATGCCGACCAAACCATCGCAACTATCGTTATGGTCTATCCGACTATGAAGGATGGAACCATTGACATGGAAGACTTTGCTCGTCGTAAGCGAATCGATTTTCAGCTTCTGCGAATGTCGCAGAAGAAGTTCACTCGAATCCTTTCGGTTTACAACGATGCTCGTGCGGCTAAGATGCCGGTTATCGATTTGAAGTTGACTCTGGATGATGGCGACATCAAATTCCAGAAATACATCATTGAGAACGGTTTGACTGCCGTGTGGGCTAGAGAAGAGACCGATCCCGAACTTCGGAACTGGGTTCTCGAGCAGGGTATGAAGAACTTCAAGTATGTTGAGACATCACTTGGTTTCAAGATGACCAAGGATAAGATGATGGAGAAACTTCGTGGTGGAGCTGGTGGTTCAAGTGAACTGTCAGGTGAAGCTTCGGCAGAAAAGCCGCAACTTGCTACGAATTATAGTTCTCTTCTCGACTAAGGCAATTTGCGAGCCCTAGGACTTGATCCGTCACTGACTGGCTATGGTTGGTGCATTTACGATTCAGAAGCCCCAACTAAGACGGAGAAGCTGGTAATATCGGGCCACGAAGGCACTCTAAGCAGTGTTGTCTCCGTGGCCCGGTTTATTAATTTCCGTTCTTTAGTTGAAGATCTTCTTGGTCGATTTAGAATTGATGTTGTTGGAATAGAGAGTCCTGCGTTTGGGGGCGGGCCATTCTTAACAACTCATTTTAGCCTCATGATGTTTTCACTCGAGGCTATATTCAATGCAAGAAAAAACTGTGTTCTTTTCGATCCAACTACTCTAAAACTTCTCGCTACAGGGAAGAGTGATGCATCGAAACAGGACATGCAAAAGGCAGTTCAACTCGATCGGATGACAACTGATCTTGTTCAATCAGACGAGTCTGACGCTTATCTAGTTTCTCGTTTTGCTGCTCGTTTCATGATGCTGAAAAATTGCATCATTTCTCCTGATGAATTGAGTACTAATGAACGACAGATATTTCTTGAGCGCTCGAAAAAGCGAAAAGGGATAGTCAGAAGAACTGCTCAGATTTTTAGGGAGAATAGCCGATTTTTTGAATTCAGTCGTATTCCAGAAGGAAATATCAACCTACCAAAGAAATCTGAAATACGCCCAGAATTACTTGAATGGCTAGACACGCACGAAATGTAATTTGGTTTTCAAAGGCATATTATGGCAAAAGAAGTCGTTAAGGCCGCTAAACTTCATCCGAAACTTGCAAAATTTAAGGCATCCGTTGAAAAGCGGACAAATATCAGGGATGTGTTTGTCGAGCCAAATCTTCGGCTTAATTATATCAATACCGGTAGCACAGTATTGAATATGTTGGTTGGTGGTTCTCGACTAAACGATGGTTCTTTTGTTTGTCCTGGATGGCCGAGGGGAAGAATCGTTGAGATTTATGGCCGTGAAAGTTCCGGTAAGTCAACGATTGCTATGTCTGCGATGGCGCAGGCGTTATTTAATGGCGGGAAACAGGATGGGTGCGGTCTTTACGTCGATCTCGAGTGTGCCGTTGTTGACAAATATGCTCAAAGAATCGGTGTCGATTTCCGTTCTGTAGAACAAGGCGGATCTGGACAAGCAATACGAGCTCAACCTCACACATTCGAGGAAACTGAAGCTCTCGTCATGAATGCAGCTTTGAACGGAGTTGATATTGTTGTTGTGGACTCCGTTGCCGGTCTCGTGTCAGAACGTGAGATTAAGCGAAATGTTTCGGATGACAAGCAAAAGCAGACGTTAGCTGAAATTCCGAGATTGATGTCGAACTGGATGCCAAAACTCCAGAGCGTTATTTCGAGAACCGGGACTCTTGTCATTTTCTTGAATCAGACAAGAGATAAGATTGGTGCCATGGGCTACACCGAGGAAGCTTTAAAGAGCACGACCGGTGGTAATGCTTTGAAATTCTGGGCGAGCATCAGAATTTTGCTGAAGCCGAAGCAATCAACAAAGGCGAAACGATTCGATCCAGTTACGAAAGAAATGGTCGAATTGCAGATTGCGACCGATATCGAAGCGAAGATGATTAAAAATAAGGTCGATGCCAAGCAAGGGCATTCAGGCCTTCTTACGATTCGCTATGGTATCGGTGTTGACGAGCTTCGAACGATGTTGAATGTTGCCGAAGCTTACAAGATCGTCAAGGTGGAAAAGCCGAAGAAAAAGGAAGATGACGACGACTATTCTTCTTCCAGCAAGAAGAAAAAGAAGCCTGAGCCTTCTGGGAAGGGTATCTACGTTTTTACGGGTTCAAGTGGCGAGAGAGTTGAAGGAAACGGAATAGAAAGATTCCGTCTCGCTATCGGGCAAAATCCGGAACTTCTATCAGAAATGCTAGAACAGTGCAAAACGAAACTTGTCGAAGGGTACGACATGGTTTCAGATGAGGAGCTTGCAGCACTTGCTGAGGGAGCTGTTTCGAAGAGACACGATGATGATGAAGATTATGTAGCAACCGATGCTCCGGAAGAAGTGTTTGACGAACAGGAAGAGCCAGATGATCCGAATGCACCGGATCCGGTCGAATGCGTTGACGCAAATAGTTTACTCGACGATTAACCTGCTCGAGGACTAGCTATGACGACCGACAAAATCAAACCTGTTAAAGTCTCCATCAAGAACTTTCAAAGTGTTTCTGATATAGAATTTGAAATTCATGGCTTTACTTGCATAACTGGACCTACAAACATAGGTAAGTCTGCAATAATTCGTGCAATTTCAAGTGCTATCCTGAATAAATCAACGATCGGGATAGTCAGAAAAGGAAAGAAATACTGCACTGTCGAGCTTGCCGGCGACGGATGGGGCATGAAATGGGAAAAGGGTGATGGCGTCGGTCGTTATTGGGTTCCTGGTGAAGAAAAAGCTCGAACGGGTATTGGTCAGGGTCAAACGGAATTAACTGAGAAGCTCGGATTTAAGTCAATCAAGGTTGGCGATGATGTTTTAAGTCCGTGGCTTGCTACTCAATTTGATCCTATTTTCCTATTGAATAAATCCGGTCCTGCAGTAACTAATTTCATATCCGATATTTCTCGTCTAAAAGTCCTTCAGGATGCTATTGTCATAAATGCGAGGACTAAACAACGGTCTTTAGCTGAAGCGAATTCTCATGATGAAGAATTAGCCTCAATTACTGCCAGAGAGTCAAAACTAGACGGTCTTGATAGTCTTTTAGCAGTTGAACAAGATCTAGTAGCTGAACTTGAATCATTGAAAGCATGTAGTGATAGGATATCAAAGGTTACAGTTTTATCAGATAGAATGGATTCTGAGTCTGAAGTTTTGAAAGTTATTGTTGGAGTAAAAGATGTGAGGGTTCCTGCTCCATCATCAGGAAATGTGTCAGTTTTATCGGAAGCAAATAAAAAGAATCAGGAGCTTGAAAGAACAGCTTTATCTATTGCTTCTCTTCGAACAATATCCTCTGTTGTTATTCCTGATGCTTCAGATGAAGCTGCATTGAATAAAATAAAAGATGGTAGAAGAATGTTGGAAATTGAACCACTGTCGAATTCTGTAAAAATTCTTCAGTCAAGTTCTTCTGTTAAAATTCCAGCAAGTTCTGAGTTAGACGTCTCTCGCCTTCAGACGGGAGCTAGGATGGTATCGGAAATCGCTTCACTCCAGGAGTCAATAAGTCTCATGGAAACTGAAGTTGAAATCCCTACCTCCGTAGATAAAGAAAGCTTGCAGAAATTTTTAAGAGCGAAACAGCTACTATCCGAAATTGCTGCAGCAGAAAAGGACATCAAAAAAGGGGAGGATAGTTTGAAACAATATGATGATGAACTTCAAACTGTTCTTGATGAATTAAGCAAAATTCCGACTTGTCCAACTTGCCAACAAGTGTGCGCTGATATACACTCCCATAATGTCTAGTACATCAGTTCGACGTAAAAAACCAATAAACCGTTGGGGTTGTAAACCAAACGATGACGTATGTCTAGAACACGACCAACCACTTATATGTAGACATGGTTGTGAAGATGTTAAAGAACATCAGTGTAAAGATGCGACTAAAGATAAAGACGATGCAATCGAAAATAACTCATGACGTTATATCTAGATATAGAATGCGATAATGATGCTCGATGCATATTACGTAGTAACCATGATTGTTCAGGACCTATAACAGCTTATGCTGAATCAATTAAACCTTTACCTCAGGGTTCATTGATTTTTAGATTTTGTGAAAAACACGAAATTTGTATACCATCATGGATGAGAAAATTATCCGCTGAAGAAATGGTTATTATTGATATTATGAATACTTAGATGTTTTGTAAATCGCCGAGCATACTACTTACGATTAAATAGATCTCTTATTAAATGCCATCACATGAAGTGTCATAAACATGGTATTTTAAATGGAGGTGAGTACTATATTTGGAAATCGAAAGGAAAGGAAAAACGCGCGTGTAAACAGTGTGCTAGGGATAAATCGAAAAAAGAATATGAAGTATCGATAAATAGATATGCATCTAAAGATTATGCTGGCCAAACTTTCAATGATTTAACATTTCTTGAGCCAACTGAACATAGACGGAGAAATCGCATATTATGGAAATTGAAGTGTGTATGCGGGAATGAAACTATGAAAGTTGCTGTTGATGTTATAAGGGGAGTTACGAAAAGTTGCGGATGTAAGACTAGTGAACTGAGAGCTGAAGCCGGACGCAAATCAAGAAAACTCGATCCGAAGATCAGCAGTGCTCGTTCGATATGGCGTCGTGTTTATAATGATGGATGTGATTTTGAAACATTTCTAATTTTATCACAACAACCATGTACTTATTGTGGTAGTCTACCTCATCGAATTCATAATGCTTATGACATAGATAAACGAAATCCGAAAATTGAAGAGGCTGATTTTATTTATAATGGTTTAGATAGAATTGACAACTCAAAAGGACATCTACCAAGTAATGTCGTTCCATGTTGCACGAATTGTAATACGATGAAAATGTCTTTATCGGTAGATGCGTTTATCGATCATATTAAATTGATTTATGATCATCAAAGGGCTTGATTTAAATTAGATATCATCCGTCGCAGATCGTCAAGATGTTGGGTGTCTGTAAGCATCATGTTTTCTGCCATTACGGCGAGAGCTCTCATCGTTCCGCTCATTTCGATCGTCTTATGAGCGGCGTCAATTGCTTTCAACTCCAAGTCGATGAGAACTGCGCCGAATGCGACTAAATTAGCAGGGCACGTCGGAACGTTGATTGCGGTCTGAATCGGGTCACTCCCAAGACCAACAATTTTCATTGCCAAATCGTATGCATGCCCTCTTTCTTCTTTAGCATGCTCCTGCCAATGTTCGACCAGGGCATCTCTCCATGGTCCTTTGATTCGGTCTGCAAAACTCCTATAGGCGGCATCAATTTCATACTTGGCCCTAAGCCAATGATTGAGATGCGCGACTATCTGAGACGTAGGAACAGCCAAATCACCTTCTGGTGAAGATGCCGCGGGGGCAAATTCAATTTCACCATCGAGAGCCAAGGTAATCCTTCCAAGTTCTTGGATAGTCTTTGCGATGCTAGGGTGCTTCGCTGAATCAATCGCCGAAGCCACTCGAAGCAAGGACCTTTTGACTGTTGATGGAGTAATCATGTCTCTCCCCCGTGGCATAAAGAGGGTACCGTAGTAGGTGAGGTCAATAGACTGGAATATTGTTCCTATAGAGGGTGCTTTAGCTCTATTGACCGTTGAGGACATCTCTCCAGGAGTCGATATGATGATGGCCGACTTCCGGGACGATAGGGCTCTTTATTATTTTAAACTCGATGGATGGCTCGGTTTATCACATGCCGGAGTCATGATGGGGAAGGGCATGCCGGAACTCATAAATGGAATCTGGTATGTAGAAATCGATGAAGAGAAATCGTCATCGAATCAAAATCATATACCGGATATTAGTTTAATGTCTCTTAGAAAGATAGAATAAACGGAAATCACGAATCTAACTTAGTACTTGACTACATGAGCAAGTACCTGAAACCCGAACATCCGTCATACAAAACAGATCAAGCTTGGTTTCTGTTTGCTGTTTTGAATCCGAAAGGATCGGGATTCGGCCGACTTTTGTTGGTAGAAGCATTGAATCATGCGGCGGTCAGTTTTATCGAACGTGTCATTTCTGATGACGGTCGGGCTAGTAACACCTGTGAACTCATGTCAGTTCATCGTCAGTGCCCGTCAGTAGCGATTAGATCCGATAAAATTGAAGAGGTTCCTTTCAAGGATTTCGCTCTCGATATGGTTGATCGAGCTAAGATTGATAGAGACCCATTAGCTGTAGAAGCATTTAAAGAAGCTATCGGAGAGACCAGGAAGACCCCAGTTCCTCCAGTGGCCCCATCAATGCGAAGAACTCCATCAAATCCTGTTGTGAAGCCAGCCCCGGTTCCACAACAAGACATGAAAAAGTATGAAGACGCAATGGCTGCTCTAATAGGGCTCGGCTATAAGAGACCGCAAGCAGCCTCAATGCTAAAGCCTCTAGAAAATCGTCTATCGAGCATGACGATGGAAGAAATTATCCGAGAAAGTTTGAGGAATTAACAATGTTCTCAAATGATTTCCCACTATTATATGCACCAATCCAGAAAGTCCCTATGACCGGAACTCCGAATCTTGTTCACGTACCAACTAACATGGAACGAAGGTGCCAAATTTGTGGTGCAAAAGCCACCGGAAATAAATGTGACGAATGCGGAGGTCAAATCAATGAGCGCACTGAGATTGGTGTCCTCAATGGTGTCCACACTAATTATGGGACAGTAAACGCTGTTTACAATATGGGTAGCTCCGAACCCGCGGAAGTTGTGGATACTAGAGATATTCAAGATATGCTGAATGAGCGTTTTCCTGAACGAATTCCTCCACGTCCGGACTATGACGTAGAACAACCAAAAATGCTACCTGTTTACAAACCGAGTACGACTGTGAAGGTTGTGAATTTTCTCAGCTATTTAGCTCTTCTTGGAATCGTCATCGTTTGTGCGATGGCTGTAATTTTCTTGATGAGGTAAGGTAGCGCATGATGTTTTGGAATTTTGCCGATAAATATCCGGGTTACGCTACTACGATTATCTTGGTTGCCTTAGTATCATTTACTGTCATAATAGTAAATGTGATCGGCATATTTAAATCTCTCATCTCTCCAAGTCCTTCTGTCATAAATACATGTAATTGTAACTGTGAAGAAGACGATGACGATTGCGATGAAGAAAATGATGAAGATGAAGATGAAGAAGAAGATGACCTGGACGACGAGGGTTCCGTGATTATTGGTTGTTATACTCTTGAGTTATACTGTAACGGTGATCCGAATTGCAGATTTACTCTATCTAAGAGCACTGGTGCTAATGAGTCAGCGGTATTTACCGGCGATTCAGCTAAACAAACACGTACCAAAGCACGTAAGGCTGGATGGAAGTTAAATCTGAAAGAGGGATCTGCTATTTGCCCGGACTGTCAGAGAAGAATGTCTTGAGCGTAAAGTTTGGTGTGGAAGTAACTATAATTGGATTCGGGCCAGATGAAAAACTTCGACCATTCATACCGGGGATCCTATTAACTGATCCCCCATGTTTATATAATGCAAGTGGATCATCACCATTAATCCCCGCCAATGAACTTGAAAAATTAATTGTTTTTCACAAGATAACCAAATGTGAACCATTCAAGTTATCGATTGGGAATTGGTTGGTGATTAAAGATGATGGAGTTGCCTTCTTTCCTTTGGAGAAAGAAGCTGAATACCGCACTTCATTGGCACATACACTGCTTGAAAAAGCAAGAAATCTTCAGGGTGATCCGCTTAAAGCAGTCTCAATGATGGCAGCTTCTGCGGCTCTTGTCGGTATCGATCTAGATGCTTTGAAATCTGATATTGAAAAATCGATAAGACCTGGAGAAAGTTTTCCCGATGTTTACGATAGAATCAAGAAACGGTAGAAGACGAATCCGAGATTCGTGAGAAAAGAAATTAAAGTAATCAAATATAACAGAGTCTCGAATTTAGTTCGATCTTCATCCCCTTCTTTACCGGCTTCTTTAACTACGCTGAAAGTTAAGAACAGCATACATACACAATAAGAGATTTTCTCCAATTTTGGAGAATTGATATTGGATTGTAGGGAGGATGTTATCCCTAAATAAATCAATACCAATAATGAGATAATCCTATTTGACTTCAATGCTTGGCTCTCCGAATCTTTTAACGAATTCAGACCGAGTGAAATCAGTGGTCATGGCTCGGTAACAAAGATAATGAAATCTAGGTTCTGTTCTAATCCTTCTAGCCATAGGACCGATTTTTGGATTAAATTGTGCTCTACAAGCATCACAAGCATCATCGGTAACCTTTGCCATTTTCTGGCAAACTTGACACGTACCGATACGCGCAACGCTTGCTATTTTTTCAGTTGACTCAACTTGAACAGCGGGTTCACTCATGTGGTATGCTAAACGTACGCCTGCTTGATTTACGGGCAACCTCTTCATCAAAGGTTCGATTTGATGGCCTCTAAAAAATTTTGGTCTATTAAATATATTGACAATGAAGGAGAGGAAGTCATTAAGCACGCTTTCATGACAGATGAAGAAAGTTCTATGCTCGTAACTGAATTCGCCAAACAGGGTATTTCAGTGATAGCACATCAACTTTCTGCAGGTGTATCTTTAAAAGAGAATGCCACGAAAGAAATTGCCGCTGAAGCGGACAAGACAGCCCCTCAATTGGAGGGACGTTCTTCATGCGACGATCAGTGATGTTCAACGTCTTGATCGTGTTGTTAGATATAGCAGCATACCATTTTCGGTTCCTGAAGCAACTTCAACTCATTCTTTCTGGGTGACTTTATACTCTGCTCTCATATGCACCTACCTTGAAGATGCTTCTCCTCCATTATCTGAAGTTCTTCTCTATGCTGCCACTCATGATATATCGGAAGCAGTTACGGGGGATGTCGTTAGAGTTTTGAAATATTCAACTCCTGAGATGAAACAACAAGTGGATCGATCAGAAAAGATACTGATCGATAAACTATTTCCAGCACCTCTGAAGAAAATAACCATAAAACCAACTAAGAAAACAAAGATAATCGTTAAAGCTGCCGATTTCATGAGTTTGTTTCATTTCATGCGTCGAGAGGCAGCCAGGATGAATTTAGAAATCATCCCATTCTATTATAGAATGCTAAGAGATATGAAGGATGAATCTGAAAAAGTTCCGCGTTGGATCGTCGGTCTCTACAGAGAGATGATGATCGAGGCGGAAATGGTTGGACAAGACTGCTTCGGAGAGCACATCAAGAATCCTCGTTGGTATAGGGAAATTTAGATGGAAGAAACCAAAAGTGAAATCGAAGCTCGCATTGATGAACTCTCAAAGATCAAAGAAGAATTTTGGAGTTCAGAATGGGCGTCTCGTGTCGAAGAGACAATAGAGAGACGTTTAAGTGAGCTTCGAAGTATGAGAGAAAACGCTGACGAAGGAATATTTCAGTCAGTGCTTCGTTCACATAAAGCTCTCTGTGCTGCTAAGCAGATGGATGAAAAAGCTGCTTACGGACAAGATCCGGCTATGTATTACACTTTAGCTGTTTGCGGTGAAGCCGGTGAAATGGGGAATAAGATAATCAAAGCACTTAGGAATGGGAATAATCCTAAGGCAACAAAGACCGCCGTCATATCGGAATTACCCGACGTTATTATTTATTCAGCAGTTTTAGCACATGTTCTTGATTTAAACTTGACGCAACTCGTCAATGAAAAAGTTCAAGTCGTTATTGAACGTGCTTTGTCTGGTTATTACGGCGGTCCACTCGAAGAAGAAACCGAACCTACAGATTCCCCCGAAAAATAGTATAAAATGGGAGAGTACTGGTTTTATTGACTAAGTTTTCTACCACTGCGTCATCTTCTTGTTGTGGTGATCTAAGATGGACAGTTCTGGCTAATTCAAGAAGAGCAGGATCACTTGTTATCCTCATTAAATCTCGAGCCGCAAAAGGATAACGCTCGAGAACTTCAATGACTTCACCATAAGTCATTTGATCAAGTCTGCATTGACTTAGGTACCCAATCTGTTCACAAACATACCAACAATTATCGCTCGTATCTAAATTACACATCGTTCCGCAAGCAGGATTCGGATTTACGAGTGCGCATGGATCAATTTCAGTAATTTTCTGGCAACCGCACGGATCTTGATTACATTCGCAGCTCATCTGGGTACCTCTACTCTTGCTGTGATGACACAATCTTTTGAAAATTTGAGACCACCGATATGAACTTTTCCGTTCGGTTCAACTATTGCAGAGCCCCCTTGACCGAAATCTGAAATATATTTACCATATGGACCATCAGTTATTTCTTCTCCCCATCTATTCGCTAATGCAAGAACGCATTCATTCTTTTTAGCGAATTTTGTCCATCCTGGCGGAGGGAAGAAACCTCTTCCCCAGTTAGTTAATCCGGCGACAATCCCGACTTTTGCACCTTCAAAGAGTGGCTTATCCTCATCAGTCGGGCTTTCATCTTTGAGATCTCTACATACCACGGCTGAAAGGAGCCCGATATCAGTATCGACTATCGGAGGTGGGGAACTACCGGGGGTAGACCAAAGTAAATCACATCCTA
The DNA here is from genome assembly GCA_041651315.1 of Lentisphaeria bacterium. GTDB lineage: Bacteria > Verrucomicrobiota > Lentisphaeria > Oligosphaerales > CAITYL01 > CAITYL01. Next base: position 70,802 of record JBAZJM010000001.1, read on the forward strand.
TTCCATGGATTTTTCTACTTAAAATTATTAGTTCGCCATCTGGCGATATGACAGCAGCTGAATTATATAGAACACCGTTTAGATATTCAATAAATCCATAGGCTACATATGTGTTTGCAGCTACAGCAAACTCTCTGAAAGCGTGAAAAGTCCAACCATTTGATGACTCTGATACCGGAGTCGCTTCTTCAGGTGACATGAATGTGCATCCGGTAAGACAGAGTTCTGGCAATACTACTAATTCTGAATCAAGCCTGAGAGCCATCGATAATAAATCAGAAATCTTTTCAAAATTTGTCTGGATATCCTCTGGACTCTTTGCGAGTATCGGGCTGAACTGGATAGTTGATATTATTACCGATTTCATATTTATCCCACGACAATGATAGGGCCACGTTTTTTCGAAATTTCAGGGAATGACTCAGCTTTCTGTTTCATCTCAGTCGTGCTATTCTCTATAACGGAAAGTGCTTCGCTCACTCTTCTGAATCTCACGGCAGCTTCTGAATCCGTTTGATTTCTATCGGGATGGTGGGTCCCCATCAATTTCTTAGCTATCGAACGAGCTTCTTCAAGCTTCTCTTCAGCTCTCTTGACTTTCTCTCCAGGAGTTTTACCGATCCTTATAAAGTTAAACACGGATTCAGGATCCGTACCGAGAACATTCCAGGCATCTATCAAGTTCAAAAGGAAAAACCCTTGAGGGACTTTAGGGAAGCCCTTCGTTTCCCAAATTTTTGCACCCTTTTACCCCGGATGAAGGATTTAAGCTCTTCGAGTGTGGTTAGCTCCCTCCCATTGACGGCTTTATATTCCGCCTCATATTCTAGAAGCTTTTCCAGAAACTCATTAAATCCATTCATTGATCAAAACCTTACTCGCGTTGTAAAGTCCCATTATCAATGCCATCAATCAGTAAGGTAAAGCACCGAGGAGATAAGCAAGAATGGACTCGACTTCATTCAGCTTTAAGGGATACATACTCCTCCCTCGGCCTTCAGAGAATGGTAGCGGTACTTGATAACTTCGCGGATAAGAAAGAAACTATCTGTCGTCGACTCGGAGTAGTATGTAATTCCGATATATCAAGAATAGTCAAGGGTTTGAGGAAGTCGAAAATTTCGACTTCACGTACGTAACATTGGATAAATTGATTACTCGCATTGCGAGTGTGGATTAGGAGAATAGGGAAATATGGCCACGAAGAAGAAGACTGAGAAGAAGACTGATGGTAAGACCGGTGAGAAGAAAGTTCTGACGCCAAAGCAAGCACAAATCAAGGTCAGTTCTTTGTTCAGGGGCCTCGATAATGAGGTCACGAAAATTCAAACTGGGATGAAGACGATCCATGGACTCAAGTCGCAGATTAGCAATCTTGCTCTTGGTCTTGCTAACGTTGCTGTGACAGCAACTGCAGCGGCGAAAGCTGCAAAGACAGCAAAGCCCGCTGCTGCAAAGCCCGCAAAGGCGACGGCGAAGCCAGTAAAAAAGGCAGCAGCGAAGCCCGCAAAGGCCGTAGCGAAGCCAGCGAAGGAGCCAAAGGCAGCGAAGCCAGCGAAGGAGCCAAAGGCAGCGAAGCCGGCTACCGCAAAGGCCGCGAAGCCTGCGAAGGCCGCCAACATTGAAAAAGCTCCAGTTCCGAATCGTCCCACGACTCGTGATGCAATCAAGGAAATCTTGACTGAGGCAGGCAAGTTCCTCCCTGTCATTGAGGTCCGCGATCTCATCGTTGCGAAGTATGGCTACATCTCTCGTCAGTCTGTTTACCAAGCTGCCAAGAAGGACAAGGACGTTATCGTCATTGATGGGAAGCTTGGCCTAGCCGGTTTTGCGAAACCGACTGAGACAGCTGAGACGACTGAGACGACTGAGGATGATAATGCTGAAGAAGCATTGGTGAATAAGATCGCACAGAGTCAAGCGACATCAGCGATGGCCTAATCGCTCAAAAGTACGATCTAACATGGTTGAAGAATTGAACAGCTTGGATAGAGAGAGTGATATTCTTCCCACTTATGCGGCTCGGGTTGCTCGAATGCTTTATCTGAGACAGTCCTGCTCGGAACAGCATTTAGTTTTCCAAACGGAACTTCTCTTAATAAAAACAGCCGAATCGAAACTAAAGAAATGGCTAATTGACTTACACGGTCCTTTTGGTTTAAAGCAACTCCGAGCCAGCATAGAGGCCGAGTTAAGGTCTCTGATTAAGGAAAAATTGAAAAATCTCGATTCAGGACCGCTTTTTCCGGTTCTTGCCGATGAAGTGAGCGGGGTATCCTTCGATTTTCTCTTTTTAGATCAGAACTAATAACTTGGACTTCCCGCTTGCATCAACATTATCAGGAGTTAAGTCCGTCGTTCTTACGACTATAGCTAGTTCTGAGAAACGACGACTTAAAACTGTCGGTGTTAGTTGCAAGAGAAGCTGTTCTGGCTGTTGTAGACGTTACATAGAAATAACGGTAGCCGAGGCCTCGATCATAGTTTCTTTCCTTAAACAGAAAAAACTATGGGACTCCGTTAAAGAAAAGGCAGAGCGGGCATCTTCAATGGCAAAGAAGGTGCCCTCTAATGCTTGGTTCAAGATGGATATTAAGTGTCCGGTACTTAATGATGATGATTTATGCTCAGCTTATTCAGTAAGGCCTCCGGTCTGTGCTGTTCATTATGCTAAATCAGACCCAGCAGTTTGTAATCCTTCTAAATTTTCAAATCAGAAATATGACCCCCTAGAGTTTGTGGAAGAGTTTGCAGAATCAAGAAAGAAACTCAGTTCTACACTTGCCGGTTATGGAGTGTTGCAAATGGTTCTGCCCCTTCCAACAGCTTTGCTTATGGCAGATCGGATTTCGATAAAGACTGGCCTTTCCTATGATCAGGTCATGTCAATAATCCGAAATGAGATATAGTATATAGTATATATTTCGAAAATATATGGCATAATTATCGATTTCGAAGCTCTTGATAAGATAGAGAATTGTTAGTCTGTCTTTACGAGAGATGAGTTATGCCAAAGCCTTTCCCGACGAATATTAAATCCGGTCCTGGACAAGGGGCCTCCGGTAAGCCAGGCCCGCAGGGACCTGAGGGACCAGGTTTTGCTCCAAGTATCGACTTAACTGGAAACCGAGCTCAACAAGCCGTTATCGGTCTTCGAGAACGTCCCATATCAGCAGATCCACCTGCTGTCGGAAATGTTTATGCTTGGAACGGAGTTCAATGGGCTCCAGTTACCATTAGTTCTGGCGGAAATGTTCCAGATCCAGATACTGGAAATGTTTTTGACGTTTTAACAGTATTCGGTAACTATTCTCCTGTTGCAACCATTCTAACTTCATCTGGTGAATTTTGGTCAGTAAACTATGGTGATGTCGGGAATCCGAGTATATTACGGACTGATTTATCTACTAATAGACCAGATCTCATCATTATAGGACCGAGTTCAAGTGAAGAATGGTATAACATAATCGAAATCCCTGGAAACGTACTGGTCGTAGTTGGGGATAACTCTAGTGGAATCCGCTTCATGCGAGCCATAGATTTATCCGTATCTCCGCCAGTCATTGGTGAGCCTTGTGAAGTTGGACTTCGTCCAGTTACTTCTGATTATGGGGGTGGTAAATCACCTGGATCAATTGCTTTTGATGGTACATATTTATGGACTGTCGTATCCACGGGAGGAGCTTACGCTCAATATACAGGAGGGGGAACTGCAGCCATTTCATATTATGGCTCAATAATTTTATCTGATGGATCTGGTGAATTTCCAACCTATGCAGCTTGGGTTACATTTGATCCGAATGGTTCTAACTATAGTGATGGTCTTCCTAGATTATGGTTCTTAAGTAGTGCACTAAGCTCTAGTACTGACTATTATGCAGTCATGGATCGAGTCGTTATAGGTACCTATACGATCGATTTATCGGTACCGATCAATAATGAATTATATAGACCATGTGAAATATTAATTGGCGGAAATCGTCTTTTTTATTTACAATCTTCAGATAATGACGGAAACGTTGCGAGGATCAATCCTGATACCGGTGATATTGAAACGTGGGTTTTCGTAAATCCTACGGGGTTTGCTCCCGCTTCTTTTGCTTATGATCCGGAAACTTCCAATTTAATCGTTTCAACTATTAGAAACGATTATAGTGGATTATATGTTAATGTGAATATCATAACTGCTAATCTCAATAGCATAACTGTAGTTGACCTACCACTATTTACGTATCCAGGAATAATTGGTGTCTATCCAGCGCCATCAAATCCCCCGATTGCTCATTTGTCAGTATGGGATACGACAGGCGGTCATGGTTGGATTCCATCCGGTGGATGGTCTGACATGATTTATAAGCCTACTCCGAATCTTCGCGCATTAGTTCAAGTTGACATATCTACACATGATGTGATCTATTCGAACCATCATATGTTGGCATATGCTGCTGCTGGATCTGGGGGTGGCGCAACTGATTTTACTAATGTAGTGTTTGTTGATTCAGGAACCACTGGTGCTCAAACGGGTACTTCAGAAGATCCATTCATAACAATCACTCAAGCCATCGCTGCACTTACGTCTGGTGGAACAATCATCATTGTTCCTGGATACTATGGTAGTGAACCAGCAATAACATTTACTCAGTTAATATCGTTCATAAATTTAGCTGGGTTAATTTATGGGGCTGAATCTTTCATCACTAACGGTGCTGAAGTATATTTACCTCCATTATATGGTCCCGTAGCAACAATTCAAGGGTGTTCTATCGCAGAAATAATATCGGTTGATAGCGTAACAATGAATAATTGTTATGGTGGAAATATCACTTGTGCCGGTTCTTTGATAGTTACGAATAGCACTATTAATGGAGTCATAACATTAAGCAATGGATATGCTATCTTTACTGGTTGTAGGTCTTTCGGACCAACAATTAACATGGATTCAAACTATCAACTTGAATTCTATAATTGCAATGTTGCTTATCAAGGGGCTCAACCAACCATCATTTTCAATGCACCCGGTGGAATTGTATATGTTGATTCAACGACTTGGTATCATTTTAAATTACAAAGTCCAGCATATGGTCCTTCATTAACTAATGCAGTAATAAAATTGATGGGTGGAATTGGATCTGATGGATCCGACTCTAGTCCATCGAATACTAATTTATCGACTAACTCAAGTACGGCAGTTTTTGTTGTCAATGATTTTGGAAAATGGTTTGCTCCGTCTAGCGATTATACGATCGTTTTAGGAGCCCGGATACTTTTCTGGCAACCATCAACTAAAACAAATACTGGTTTCCTTGATATGACTGTGTGCATGCATATCACTACGAATGCATCTGGAGTTGCTACTGTTGAGTTAAAATCAGCAATCAACTCAAATTCAATTTACTTGCCAACTATTCTGTCAACTGCCGTAGGAACTATAACTGCAACTGCAGGCGGTTTTACTATTTACGCAACTCGTCCGACTGGTGTTGCATTTACAGCTAGAGCTAAATGGTGGTTTGCTTCAGCTGAGTTACTTGCATAATATTAGTTTAGTCTTCTCATCATTCATCTATATCAGGATCATCAAGAAAGGTTATCATTATGCAAGACTTGGATATTATCGGTCTTTTTACTCGTCCAGGAACCTACATACTAGGTGTAGGAATCTTCATTGTCGTATTCATGATCCGGAAGATTGTGGAAAGTGCCTGGCCAAAACTGAAGAAACAAGCAGACGCCAATGATCCGAAATTAACATATCTGACTTCAATGGCACGTTGGTGGAATGAAGTTATCCTCTATCTTCTCCCAGTTATCCTTGGTTCATTCTGCGGACTTATCAAAAGTGATTTTCTGTTTGCCGGTATTGGAGTTAAAGGCGGAAAGATTATCTTTGGAGCAGTAGTTGGCTGGTTTGCCAGTTTCCTCTACAAATTACTTCGTAGAGTCATTAAGCAAAAGACTGGTGTTGATATCATTCCGGATGTCAGTGCAAGTGACATAGATACGCCTGCTGGCGGATGAGATGGTTTGACGATTCATTGCCTACATTCTGATTATTCGGGATGTAGGCAAAATCGTATCGTCTTTTTAATCATAGTTCCATTTGAGACAAAGTAATGACAATACCCGGTTTATTCTGGTTGCCTCAAGTTTCTGCTAGTGCCCCCGCTATTTATTGGGGACCACCATCAGAAGTCATAGCTACTTCTTCAGATGCATCTTATTCTCCAGATGGAACTGTAGCTTATGTAGCTGATGGATCTAGTACGAACCTAATTCGGTTAAATACCGGTAATGGAACTCATACTAATGTAACTCTCCCCGTTTCTAATGATTATGGATCATCAGGCATTTTTACTCCTGATGGTTTATATCTTTTCATTCCATATTCAGGAGGGATTTTAAAACATAATACTCTCAATGGTTCAGTAATTAATATAGTAACAGGACATAATTATTATTCTGGTACAAGTTCATATTATATTAGTCCGGACGGGCAATATGCATTCTTTTCTCAATCGGACTTACTAGGCTTTACTCGAATCAATATCGGGAATGACTCAGCATTAAATATTCCATTAACTCTCGCAATGGGATATGGTGAAAGTTTTTCCCCAGACAGTCGATGGTTTTATATATATCATGCCCACGGAAATTTCACTAAGATAGATGTTAGAACTGGCGCTACGACTCTTTTCGGGATCGGTACCGATGCGTATTCCAGTTATGGTGGAGTTTTTAGCGCTGACAATAGCACATTTTATGTCGCTTTCCCAGATCACACTGATCTATATAAATTTAATACGACAACAGATGCTTTTACAACAAAAAGTATCGGTGGTCTAAGTGGTTATTTATATATAACTCCCGATAGATCTTCAATCATGATCCCGAGACCGTCGTATGGCCTCACCATATATGACATCGCTACAGATTCAGCATTAAATATACCCACAAATAGTGGCGTATCTGGTGGTGGCGAAGGCATATTTTCACCAGATTTCAAGTATTTTTATCAATATGGATGGTCATTAGTATCGAAAGTGGATTTAACTACGCATGCTGTCACTGAATTAAATATAGGAGGTGATATTAACTACGGAGTCTTCGACTCAACAATAAGTAGAGATGGTAATCTCTTATATCTTTTAAAATCAGAGCCATCCGATAGACGAATAGTTAAAATTGCAACATCAACTAGTTCCGTTAATTCTACTAATCTTAGTGATTCATCAGGATCTACAATGGGTCTTTCTCCTGATGAATCAATAGTACTTATTCCACGGGATAACGATGTATTGAGAGTTGAAGCATCGAGTTTGTCTCTTCATAAATCTGCAGATTCTACTTTTGCTTACTATAATGATTCAAATTTCTCCTGGAATGATGCATATCTTTATGTGTCATCATCGAATAGCGGATTTAATAGAATAGATAGACCAAGACCACCAAAAGCTAATATTTATTACGGGCCTCCATCTGAGAACATCTTGCTAGGAGGTTATCCATCTGTAACATACTCAGCTGATAAATCAGTTGCGTTTATTTGCGATGGAACAGCTAATTTAACCCGTGTCGATATGAATGCTGGAACTCACACCGTCATTGTGCTTCCAGTTGCCGTCAGTAATAGTGGCGTTTATACTAAAGACGAAAGATTTCTTTTCCTCCCATACTCAGGAGGAGTGGTTAAACTGAACGCTTGGGATAATACGTCAGTTTTGATCTCAGCACTTTATTCTCCTTCTAGAATAGTTCTATCGCCAAATGGATTATATTTATTAATAAATAATAACTCTCCAGCTTATGTTTTAACCAAAATAAATATAGAAACTAGCGTAATTTCATACATTAGTTTAGGATCAACACATTCAGCTTATTCCGATAATTGGTGGGTATCACCAAATAGTTTATATTGTTACGTCTTCAACCCTTATAGTTTTACATATGGTGCTGCTTTCTTTACTCAGGTTAATATTGAAGCTGAAACTGCATCATCATTCGCCATATCTGGTGCTGGATCACCAAACGGATGCTCTCTTGTTTTTAAACCTGATAGCAGCGCTTTCTATTGCACTTATCCGAATCAACATGTGATCCAAAAAATCGATATTGCAACTAATGCTATTGTAAGTACGATAGACATGGGCGGGGCATCGATAAATAATTATGTTTTAACATCAACTAGCGATGGTTCAATACTTTTTGCTCCGCATAATACCGGAGTTGCTAGACTGGTTACTGCCACTGATACTTTAACAACTATATCTGTTACTACTGTTGGGACTCGCGGAGTTCTTTCATGGAATGATGCATATTTTTATTTATATGGAACTACTACGGTTACAAAAATTGATGTACAAACTGGTGCTACTACGAACATAACTATTGGCGGGAGTTCTTCATATAGTATATACACATCTGTTTTCAGTACTGATAATAATTATTTATTTGTACTTAAACAAGGATCATCAATCGGTAGATTAGCTAAAATTAAATTATCAGACAATACTGTAACCGGTATCAATACGACTGATTACAGCCCGTATTCATTAGCTATCTCTCCGGATCAGTCACTAATAATGGTAACTCAGATCGATAGTATACTTCGTGTTGTTATTTCAACCATGGCCACAAACATAATATCAGCACCTGGACTAAATTATTCATCAGAAGCCTTCTCTCAAGCAGATACTTACCTATATGCTTTAAACTACAGCGGCAGTTTTTACAAAATTGATAGGTAACCATGAATCTATCTAGATTATTAGCTGACACTAAGTATGATTTTCCAGACTTCAAACTTCTTTCGAAGTCTGGGAGTAAATTCATGAAATTAATCGATGTTTGTCTAAAGATAATAACCTTTGGACAAATGAAGACTTTCATGACGAATTTCACGACTACAATTGGATATACGGTATATGTATCATCATCTTGGGAAAAGATGACCGATATAAATAAGATAATTATTCTTCGACACGAACGTATTCATATGCAACAACGGAATAAATATGGACCGTTGATGTTCTCATTTCTCTATTTATTTTTTCCGTTACCGTGCATTTTTGCCTATTTCAGAATGAAGTTTGAGACTGAAGCTTACGCAGAGACAATAAAAGCAACAGCAGAACTTACTGAAATAGGTGCAGCTTTAGTTCAATCTAAAGAGTATAAAGAGAAGATAATCAAGAACTTCACGGAAGCTTCATACTTTTGGACTTGGCCTTTCCGAGCAAGTCTTGAAGCTTGGTATTCTCGAGCTCTATCAGCCGCTCTTACTAAGGGGTAAATGATAGCACGTTGATATTCCCAACGGCTAAATAATTACCCATATTTCCTGATGATCGTTTCCACTGCAATGAGCCTGTCGCTGCTCCACTTGGGAGAATAACCTGGTGTGTGATGTTAAAACAATCAGAAACACCGGTGCCAACTCTTATCGGATAATCAAGGCCAACAGCGCTTCCAATTGTTAACCTGACTGCTGAGAGATTTGATGCATTATTTTGAGTTGGGCCTGTGGCCATCAAAACACCAGTCACATTAATTATAACTGGTCCGCCAAGTGCTCCAATTCGAAAGATACTAGACGGGATTGTGTTATATGATACTGATGTCTGTCCGTGTGCTTGACCAGCGGCACCAATACCAGTAAATACACAAGTTGAAGAATTGCAGTCAAATGATGGACCAGTAGCGCCTACGGGTCCAGTGACTCCTTGAGGACCAATAGGACCGGTAGCGCCTACGGGTCCAGTGGCACCTTGAGTACCACCGTTTATTCCCGTCATCCCGAGAAGAGAAACTCTCTCATTCATGACGGTTCTGAGAATGCCGCCCGAAGCTATGGCGTGACCTATTCTAACATGATTTCCCGTTGGGTAACCGGCAGTAGCTGTATTTAGAATAGCAGGGACAGAAGATGCATCTAAGTATAGATATGTAGTTGCATCATCAAAAATTGCTATTGGCCCAGTTCCGTCAAACTGTCTTGCATGACCGTCATTATATCCAAACGTATCTACGTTAACTTGTAGGTTATTCCCTACCCCTTTCAATACGGTTCCGAATGTCGGGACTGCCTCTTCGGCATAATTTCTAAAAAGATGAGTGGCCATTAGTACGCCCTTCCTGTTAGGGTCATGGCGTTTGTCGTGCTTATGTTTGGATCGGTTGCGTTGAATGGAGTGAAATCCTCAACAAGTGTGCTGGCCTGGGTAAGAGACGTGAACGTAGCAACTTGATCTTTTAACGAATCACCGTAAGCAACAACCGTATCAACCCAATTGAAAAACTGTTGAATATACTCAACCCTCGGGATTAATTTTTTTCGTATTCCATCTGTGAATATCTTAGTGAAAGAAATCTGTTGAGTTACTGTATATCTGGTTTGTATATAATTACTTACGTCATTATCTATTTGATCCTGAAGTGCTAAAATCATAGCAGCAACATTGGCAGCATTTGTATCGACAGCATCTTTCTCTACCTGTGTCATCTCAGCCAAATCGTCTCCAACCACTTTCCAATATCTAACTGGAACTGCAGCGGATAGGAGAGTATCTAATCCCGGCGGGTTTATTAGCCAGAGTAATGGATCATAGTCCGGCGTATTCGCGCTATTTATGATCTGAAAAGTTGTTCTATTTACTACGGTTGCCACAAATTTAATCCAAACAACAAGTTTACTATTGTAAATTCGTCCAGTGACTCCAGTGTCGGTATGCGGACAAATGTTAGAGTGTCCTGAAGAATCTGACTCGTGTAAAAAACGATGTCCTTACGGAATGAAAAAAGAAAGACGGGAAGATAGAGCATTCCTGAGAACATATTTTAAAGGAATCGGAGAAGCAGATTCCGTAGTTGAAATATGGGCATTCATTCTCCCTGGAACGGAAAAAGCAGTAATCGAATTTCAAATACGAGATCGAACTGCAACTATCGGTGGAACAATCGGGGTTCTTGAACTTAACGGAACTTTCAATTTTCAGTCAGATGATAAAAAACATTGGGGAGGATGGACCGGTTGGGATGAATTCTTAAAAGAAGCTAAGAAACTTCATTCAATGGCTCATATACTAGAATCTTGACTTTTGAACTTTTCGTGCATAAATTGTAGTTATGACGCTGAACCACACCTCCGTAACGAAAGTAGGTGCAATCATGACACTATAACGGAGGTGTCTCTTGAAAAAGAAGTCGTGCCTTAGTAAAAGGCTGCAGCGTCAGTATCAACAAGTTCTTTTAGGCCAAGCTGAATCTTGGTTTTATCCTCATCCACATGCTTTTGGTTGGGGAAGACATAATTCCAGTACTGCAGAATGGCAAGCTTACTTATTCGCTAAGGAATGGGGAAACCGCATCGGGGTTGATCTGATGCGTTTACAGAGAATTGTCATTCAATCGAATGACGGGGAGTGTGTATACCGATATGCCCGGGACATTGATGAGGCAAATATTCGTAAACTGCAACGCGCCGTCGTACGTTCTGGTAACCCAGACGCCATCAGGCGTTTTTCGTTGCTTCCGAAGGCAGATAAGACCTGGCTTGAGCGTTACTTGCTCATTGCCGAGGTACTTGGACGATAAGGCGGAGACAGGACAGTCAGGAGAAAGTATGACTCAACCGAAACGTAATGCTATCGATCTTTTAGGGGATTTCATGGAAAACAACGATTTAACCGAATTATTCGGTGATTTCTTTGGTATCAATTCAATGAAACCGAATAGATCAGTTCGAGTTTCAAAGAGTTCCGGGCAAGTTAATGTTGAAATTGACATGCCAGGTTCATCAAAATCTGATGTTTCCATTGATGTCGTAGAATCGAATATTCTTAGGGTTGAATGGAAAACCCCGAGGGGTGAAACTAACGTCAAAGAATTCAGAATTGATCGACGTGCTGATACTAATAATATCGTAGCAACTGTTACTAATGGAATATTGACGATTATTATTCCAGAATTACCGAAGCCAGCTGATGCGAAGAAAATCGAAGTCAAATAAGACTTAGTTTTTCTTTTCTAGTCATTTTCTTTATTTCGATTTCTCGACGTAAAGCCATTGACTTATTCGGCATGTTAGTTAAATAGACAGAAGTCCAAGGTCGTTTAGCTCTCGTGGCTTTTGCTCCGCCAGGGATTTCTCCGTTATGTTGGCGAATTCTTCTGTTCGGATTCGTTGTTACTCCGCAGTATAAGCGTGAGTTATCCGAATTCTTGATAAGGTACACGTACCAAACAGCTTTGCGGGCGCCCATAGTTTTTTCTATAGACGCCCGCATAGCTCACCCTAAATCAAGAACACCTTCACAGAAGCCGTTCCACTCTTCTGGCATATTCGCTATGTTGAAGGTTGGACCTGTTAACTGAAGAGCTTTCGGTCTCACCGGCATATTGAGAGGGAACATTCCTGATTCATCGCACGTCCTGTCAGCCTTCAGGTTATTGCAAGGCTTGCAAGCAGTGACAATGTTTGTCCAGATGGTTTGACCACCCGATCTTCTTGGAATCACGTGGTCGTACGAGAGGTCCTTCATCTTGAACTTCTCGCCACAGTATTGACATCTGAATTTGTCTCTCGTGTATACGTTAACGCGTGAGAACTTAACTCCTCGCTTCATCGCTCCTATTGGACGACGTAGACGGAGAACGGCCGGTGCCTTGATGACTGTCGATGGCGAGCGAATCTCTTCGTCGTATTCAACGACAACATCAACGCTCCCTTTGAAAATCATCGTGACAGCATCCTGCCACTTTAAAATCTTGTGAGGGAAGTACCAAGGAGTAAGTAATAATGTTCTCATGACGCGCTATCCTTCTGTTATTGCTATCTTTGCCGTTGTCTGTGGTGTTGTCTATAATTACGTTTCATTTTGTTTGTTTCCGTAAATCTCATTTCTGTTGTTGTAGTGAAAACAATGGAATGCCCATCAGTAATCCTAAGGAATCATACGAAAGTTATCATACATGATACAATCGACAAAGATCCAGGGTTCTTAGTAAAGAAACATCACCTTGAGTGTCGAAAGCCATCAGTATCGGGAATCATTTGTGGGGTTGTTCCTGGTCATGGTGGAGATGTTTACTGGGTAAAGCACGAAGATGAAACTATCGGTGCTTACGGTTACCCTGAATTTGAACTAGCACCCGGATACGACGCCATTCTTGATGTCATCTACGAAGAAGGACCTAAATGACTAGGTCAGGTAAGCGTAGGAAGATATCGAAAATTTCTAAAGTTGTAGATAACCCGGCTTATTTTGAACTGGATCCAGCCCAGATTGAAAGAATCGCCAAACTTAATCCGAGAGTTTTTGATATCTTGAGCATCTTAGTTCAAAATCAAACGACTCCAGCTAGCATTGATGTAGAAGATTTAGTTAAAGTCATAGATCTTCTCAGAACGGACAATAAGAAACTCCGTTTAATGCTGAATTTAATCGTTAAAGCCCGGAGTTATGGCATAGAAATCACGGCTGCCGAACTCGAAGAAATTTTCCAAAAAGCTCAAGTTCGTGTAATTTTAAGCGCATAACATGAGTACAACCGTAACTTGTGAGAAATGTCATAAACAAGGGGAAAAACACTGGCGCCGACCGGCACCGAGAGGTTGGCTTTATTTCGAGTCAGTTGAAATGGATCTTGATACTCATGAACCAGTTCAACCCGTCGAAATGCACACGATGGTTATCTTCGTGTGCTCCGAAGAGTGTGCTAAAAGTATTTGGATAAAAGTAGACTGATCAATACGAACTTACGATTTCGGATGATCCTTTATATCTACTTTCAACTTCTTCCTTTGTTCGATGGAGATCACAAAGGAAGAAGTTTTCCATATGATCAACTGTAGCAAAATGATTAGTCCATTCACCACAGACTAAACATTTTTGAGCAGAGTGTGATACCCCTTCCAAACTTACCGCAGTATCAAGTTTATATCGACGATAACAAGCAATTGCTTCTTCTCTCGTCGCATGCCCATCACAGTGATATTTGCCTTTAAATGGCTCGAGTTTGGCTATTTCTTTTCTTAGCTCAGGCATTCTTACAAAGTCTTCTTCAGTCCATTCCCGCCAACCAGCACAATAACCTGTTGGCCAGGTTTTTCCATCATTGGTGCAGGTAAAATCCCACCGTTTATCCGATTCTCTCTGTAAGGCCTTGTAATAATTCATGCACCTGTATTTTAAAAACAGGTTTATATCATGAGAATTGAAGATATTGAATATTCATTATTGATACGGAAAGTAAGACCCAGCTGGAAACAAGAATGGAATCATTTAGTATTAACAGCTCCAGTTATCGGTACTGACGGGATAATTAGAGAAGAAACACATACCGTTATATTCGGAATGATTAAAGTGTTGTCCAGATCTGTAAGATTGAAATGGGTAACAAATTCAATATGGAGAGGAGATAGAATTCCGAACGATAGTGGATTTTGTCGTGATATTACGGTTCCGAAAAATACTACCGGATCAACAGCTCACAGAAACCTGATGTTGATAGGTGATAGACTCGGTTTTCTAGTGGCTCCGCAGCATATTCGCATGTTTCATGGGAAAGAAGCACGCAAATTTTGCGAAAAAGTCCATAACCTAATAACTATAAATGAAGTTATGGATGGTTAATTGGGATTTTTAGAAGACTTCATTTCTTCTGCTTTAGTCTGAAGATTCAATATAATCTCTTCTAGACGTTTCCACTCTTCTTTATCATATCTATCAGTTCCGACAGCTTTAGTCCAGAGTGTGTGAAATAGACGATGTAGTTCATGATCCTTAATCATGCCTACATTATAGCACACTCACCTACATCTGTCAAGGGCCATTTCATAAAAGAAAACACCGTGTGAATCCGTAGTTGGGAAAGCCCTAGGGAGATCTTCTATAATTTCAGTAACCATGAATTCTTCTACTGACAACTCATCTAGTGGGGACGAAGGTAGAAGATCTTCTGGTTCAATAACGCAATCGCCACAGGATGAAATTAGATATAACTTATTCCTGAAAAATCTAGTGGCCTTTTGACCACACCAATCACAGCGATAGTCATTCATCAGATGACGGCATTATTGAAGATTTGAGTCTACAAAGCGGATCAAGTAATTGTGACTCACTAACGTAACTAAGTTCAATGAAATTCGGATTGATATTACGAGGATCACGTCTTCGTGGTTCTCTCATAATTTCATCGATAGAGAATTCTTCTTCCGATATTTCTTCTAATAGAATAGTTACCGGAAGTTCATTTGTGTGCACCCTACATTCAAAGCAAGATGCGAATAGAGATACTTCAGCACCACTGATTCTAAAGAATCTGGTGGCTTTTACTCCACACGAATCACATCGATATTCTATGATAGAAAATCTCCAAGAACGGTCATACCGGCGCGCATAAACTTTGCCGGATGAGCCCTCATATTAGACTCCATGACTTCATTTACTACGAATTCTTCTAGTGATAATTCACTAAGTTTAAAATAGATAGGGACAAACTCCCCATTCCTACCAGTACACTTAGAACAAGATGTGAATATTATGGAGTGCTTACTACCACTCACCATGAAGAATCGACTTGAATCTTCATTACATAAATCACATTTATATGGTTCAGTCAAAGATGCTCGACTCTTGGCGGTAGCTGAAACTTCGAAAGAGCCTCGTCGGTGAATCTCGAGTCATTTGAAATGTTCTTGGTCACCCACGGCGGCTCTTCATACCCTTCCTTCGAATCGATTTCGAGAGTGGCCGTCCAGAGTCCTTGGTGCCTACCAAGATATTCATTGACTCTCCACTCTCGTCCTCCATGTTCTACGATTTGAGTATTTTTGATGGTTTTTTGTAAACAAAGAGCCGATATCTTTTCGCCTTCATCGATTGGAATTTCATACTCATAAAAATGAGTTTGATCTGATGGCTTCCAAATTTGGATCCAGGCTCCAGTTTCAGTCACTCTAATGCGTACTGTCGGATCGACTCCAAGATATCCGCTAACGACGGTTTTTTCGTTACTTAGTAATGGGAGTTTTTCTTTATCAACTAAATAGCGTTTAGTTACTTTTTTCTTTACGTCGACCATCATTGAACCTGATATATTAAACTATTACCACTCACCACGTACCCATTTCGATAATTTCCACGTTCTTCCAGTTCTATGATCTGTAACGCGGTCGTCTTGAGTCCTATAGGTTCTTACTTTGTCTCCACGCATCCCAGTTCCTACTTGATCTCGTCTCGAGGAATCTCTCTTATTCCTTAATGATTCTACATTTTCAGAGAAGAGTCTAGCAGTTAGTATTTTAACTGCCATCGATCTACTCTGGAACTGAGATCTCATATCAACTCGAACAGTAATGCCGGTTGGCTTATGAGTAGCCGTAATGCATGACTCTGTTTTATTTCGATGTTGACCTCCAGGTCCAGAGCCTCTTGATGCTCGAATGTCAATTTCAGATTCTGGGACCTGAAAACTAGTTGGTGTATTCGGGTTCATTACTGCAACGGTTATTGTTGAAGTTTGAACTCTCCCCCTCTTTTCTGTCGGGGGGATTCTTTGATATCTATGGCCTCCAGGTTCGTCTTTAAAAAGACCCTGAGCCTTATTTCCTGTTATGATTACCGATATGAATCCCGGTCTTTCATCGAGTATTTCGGCGTCAAAGACCCTCCCGCCCGGCCACGCGCAGATAAGTTGCGACATGTTCTTGGACGAGAAGTTTTGCGTCATCGCCGCCTTCAGCGGCTCTAATCTCGATTACTATGCTTTCCATGGATCCACCTTACACTGAACTCTGATCTATTTCCGTCGGTGGTGTTTTGGGAATCTCTGTTAAATTAATTTGAGGTTTGTCTTGAATCTCAAAATTTAACATCGGATTGCCGCAAAAATAGCATGTTTGAGTCATGCCATGTTCATTAACTGAATTACAGACGGAACAGCAACCCTTGATCACAAGATAACTTTGAACTAAAACTCGAAAAGTTCATTTATCATTTGATTCGACTTCATCGATTTTTTCAATCCGCATGAGCTCGAGTTTTATGCCCTCAGTAATGACTATGACAGGAAGACCTGTTGTATCATTCACCATCTTTTGTGATTCTAGAATATCTTCTGGATTATAATCGTTTGGGCATGTTACTATTATAAATTCTTCGAAGTTTTTGATCTGTAACTGACCGACTTCGATTCCCTGAGGGTCAATTGCTCGAAGAGTATACTGCTTTACATCAAGATCCATTACAGAAGTTACACTGACATAGTGTAGTGGACTGAAATGTAATCAAGAATTTTTTGCCACCACGGATCTTTCATTATTTTTGCTATTTCACCCGACATGCCATAGTTTTTCGGCATCACGCTCAAACAAAGTTTTTCAGCATCTGTCATTTGCTGAGCTTGAACCCCGACTATCGGAATATTAGTGTTTTCTTTAAATATCGGGATCCCGTTAACGAATTCACAAATCTCTTTAGTCTCAGTTTTCTTGAGACGTAAATGATAGTTATTTCCTCCAAAGTCTTTCCAGAGTTCGAGCCATAAATCAGGGATCCAAGGGATAACTTCTGAGTAAACTTTTTCCATGGTTACGATTAATGGATCATACCCAGGAATTCGGTATTGATCAAATGATCCGAAGAAAGCGGACATTATGCGTCAGGAGCACCAGGAATTTTTCCTGATGAAATCACTTTAAACGCAGCAGTCATTATAGCAGTTTCAATATGTTGAGGAACCTTTAAAATCCCGGTGGCTTGCTTTGCTGCTTCATATGCCGATCCGAATGTCATTTTATTATCAGCAGCCATAATATCGACCATTTTTCCAAGAATGGGCGCATACATATATGCTTGTTCTGCTGTATTCACAAATCATAATACAGTTTAGAACATTTCTCATTCATTTCAAAGAGTTCGATAATTCGTCATGAATCTCTCGATGACAATTGGCACAAAGTAAGTCACATTTATCTAATTCATATTTAATTTTATCTGTCATTTTCCTATTGCGAAAGCTACTGATTTGCATATCTTTTTCTCGTAGATCGCGATGATGAAAATCAAATGCGGCTAAACATTTATGATATCCACATCGTATACACTTCCCGCCTTTATAGCTGACGCATTCTTCTTTTAAAACATGTCTATTATCATGAAGCTTGAAGCAAAGACGGCAAATTGACGTCAATTTGCCTTTATCACTTCTTATATAAAACTCGGTAGCTAGTTTATAATCTTGACAACGAGTACATACTTTCCCTTTAGTTTCAGGTTGATTAAATCGTCGTTGACCGAATGGAGAACAAATTAAACAGTATTTTCTTTTAGATAAATTATGACATTTCCCACCTATATGAACACGATTTGGGATGACATTTCCACATTTCTTACAATCCATGTAGTTAAATGGTATAAGAAACTGATGTAATCCATTTCGCTACGGTGTCCCTAGACAGATTCGAACTGCCATCACCATAATTAGGAATTATGTACTCTATCCGTTGAGCTATAGGGACTTAGTACTTAATGAATGGTTTTAAACCAAGAAAAACTTGTGTCTTAATTTCATCAGAAATTTCAGGCTTCAGTTCTTTTGGTTCTATCGTTGACGGTACCCAATGAAGCTCTTCAATACGAGGACCTTCATAGTAAAACCCGACCGGGATTATTTTTGATACGTAAACATGACTATCGATCCCATTCAAAATTTTTCCGAAAAATCCCTTCCTTAGATCAGAAGAACTTATATTGTGATCAAAGAAACCGGCTTTACAATTACGTAAGACCGCAAGATCTTTCGGACCAATCGTGAATGGACCGACTTTATGCTGAAAAGAAGATTCTATTTCTTCAGGAGTCGATACTAAGTTGTCCATATCAGGTGGACAAAATGTATCCCACATTTCCTGTTCTTCTTTAGTTACTTCTCTTGGTCCGCTCTCATGTCCGGAGTATCGATATAATTTACCGTTGTAAATATGGAACGAGAGACCGGCTCGAGCGGCAACCCTTTCACAGTTCTTTTCTTGAATCCAGTTTTTTCCGATGAATTCCATCACCGGAACACTGTACTAAATCTTTACCACTTCATGAAAGGGCTGCACATAAACATCATTGGGTGATGCATCCGATGCATCGGATGCATTGAATAGCGATGTTCACCGTCCCCGATACCAAGCATGCCCTTAGCTATTTCAGTTGGATCGGGAATCATAAGATCTGTAATTCGTTTTACAAATCTTTCTTGATCACAGTTTTTTCCAAAATTCCTGAAAAAACTAACTACATCGTGAATTTTGCCGGATGTCAAAACAATCTCTTGCGCTGCTGGTAAGCATTCTTGATACTTTTTAAGGAATTCTATGAACAGGGATGCTTCTTTTGCTACCATAACAGCATCCAGTAGATTTTTCACAGGTACGCCAACTCCAATCACTTCTTCAATAAGTGAAAAGTGGTTGATACGTCCAGTACTTAATCTTTCCACTACTGTTTTTTCAAGTCTTTCAAGTTCGGTTTCAATATCCCTACCGTTTTGTTCTTTCAAAACTAAAAGCGCTTTTACTTTATATGAGACGGAAAAACCGTCATCCGACAAAATTTTTCTTGCAACCGTTAAGTTCGGCTTAACACCGAGTTTCATGGCACATTCAATAGCTCTTACACTATGAGTGGACTTAATTCTTGATGCGTAAGCTTCATATACTGCCAGTATGAACTCACCGAGTTTCATGAATGCTTGTTTATCATCAGTATTACAGGTATGATCTTCAAACGCACCAAATAATTCATTCATTGCGTTATGATCATTGAATGCTTGTACGAATCCGGCTGGGATCCCAGATACAGCACCAAGAACACATTTGATACCGTGAATATCGGTTTCAACTAATGCGCGAAGAAGAATTGTTATATCAGCAGCCACTAAACTATCAAGAACTTCTTTAATTTGTTCACTACTCATTTGTGAACGAACTAATCCGGCAAGTTCTCCCGAAACACGATGAATTTCAGTTTGGGCCTTAGTAATTGACCCAATGTTTTCTATGAATTTGAGTTTCAACTGCGCTGCGATTTTTGCGGGTGATTCTTGCTTTTGAGATTTTGAGGGCATGAAGTTCTCCTGTCGGGGAACTTACTCTCGAATGATCACGATTTACATTTATCGCAATCAGAATTTGACTTTTCTTTGTCGTTTAGCTGGCTCAGGCAGATAGTTACGTTCCAATACGTTAAGCTCTGCTTTTATGGCTAATTTTTGCAGAGCTATAGTTTTTAGCTGACTTATTCGAGCTTCCGTAACTCCAAGTTCAAGTGCGATTTCTTTGAGACTTAAACCTTCGAAGAAATACCAACTAACTATTAGCTCTTCTCGAGCTTCTAAATAGGACATCTCTTCGAGAACTTTATGAAGCGTTCGACGGTAATCGAAGTTCTCTTCAATCGAAGTTTTTTTATCTATAAGTCCAGCTTCAACAGCATCTTGAAAAACTGGTTGAGCATCTTTCGGCATTGTTCGAATGAATTTCGATTCTTTTCGAAATTCATCGATCATCCGCCCTCTTATATGCACATTCGCAAATAAAGGAAATTCTTCCTCTATTCCTGTGTATCTACTAGCAGCTTGCCACAGTCCAATCAACCCCCAATGATAAAGATCATCGTAGACAGCAAACGGGGTAAGTCGACTAGTAAATATTTTGGCCAGTTTAGTTACTAGTGGCCTGTGGTTCTCAAACCGAGAAACGATCAGTTTTTGAACTGGTCGTGTTGAGCTGATAGTCTTCGGAGTTTTACCCACAACTCCGAGCAGCTCAATAGATGTTTACAACGAAAAAATTGTCGGGACGCTCGAGGAGAAAGGCCGGAATTTGGTTGCAATTGCGGGTTTCGAAACCCGCAACAATCGGCTTTCAAGGCTGATGCTCTACCATTTGAGCTAAATTGCGTGTTGGCATTTCCTGTTGAACGTCCCTAGTGCCCGATGCCGGAATCGAACCAGCTTGCTTGTTAGACCTGCTTGTTTGCTTCGTAAGAAGCGGAGTAGCAGAACTGGGAATAAAATTTCTTGGAAGGAAATCGAGATTACCAAATCTCTAATCGGGCATGAATCGAATCAGAAAATCGAGAGTTTAGCGCCGGGTGTTGGAATCGAACCAACGTGCTTGTTGGACCTGCTGGATTGTCCCGCAAAGGACGGAGTAGCAGAACCGGAAATTTGTTTCCTTAACAGGGAATTGGAGTCACCAGACTCCTGACCCGGCATGTTCATACTGAAATTGGACAATAGGGGAAAGTGACCGAGGTGATTGACCGGAAATGACCGAACTACATCTGAGTTCGGTCGAAGCACCAAAGCTTGTTGGTCAATCTAGCTGATCACTTGCCTATTTGTCGTAGTGGGAGATCGCGTTCGATGTGACAGCCTGGAGGGGAATTTTCGAATGGATGAAAATCCGGCTCTTAACCGGGGCTTGTTAGGCTATCGAAGTGGACGCGATCGGTGGAGAACTCAGGTGATGAACCTGAATTTGCGTGTTAGTATCGCTTTAGTGAAACCTTACGGTGTCGAGTGGCGAAACTGGAGTTGCATGAGGGCGGTCCCTCTGTTCCCCGTGTTATTGAATTTTACATCTCCGAGGTCATTCTGTCAAGGTCTCATCGACATAAAACATCTTTTATTATCGAGAGAAGCTTTTTCTTGGCTTTTCTTAGGTTCTTCTGCGTCAACACGGCATGAAGTTCATTCGATAATGAAAGAATGGTGAAAGACGTATTAGATACCTTCCTGATGGTAAGAATTTAATCCCGTACTTTGACGTATAGCATATGCAGTATACTGCCCCTAAGCAGATCCCCGTCGGTTCCAAAGTCGCTATTGTTGCACCGGCATCACCGTTTAAGAGTGATGAACTAGCGGCAAGTCTGAATATTATTAGACGAATGGGATTTGTTCCTGTCTTAGGACCGAATGTTACTAATTTGAAATCTGATAGTATCCATGCAGCCTCTGTGAAAGACAGAGTTGAAGAATTGATGTGGGCTTTCTCAGATCCGACTTTGACCGCTGTTATTACAACATGCGGTGGGTGCGGATCTGCTGCCGTATTACCCTATCTCGATTATGGTGTTATTTTACGAAATAGGAAACCGCTTCTTGGAATGTCTGACATTTCGGCATTGAATAATGGAATACTCGCGAGATGTGGACTTATTAGTATAAATGGGCAGAATCCAAACGTAAGACTCGATGAAGGTCGAGAAATATATAACACTGATTGCAATTCTTTGAAACTAGCATTCGATCTCATGTCACAGAAAAAGACATGGGGATCTACTCCATTCCAAAATAACCCGTATTTACCTAGAGCTATAAGACCAGGTAAAGCTTCAGGTTATGCCATTGGATGCAATAATGATACTTTCATCCATCTTCTTGGCACTCCATTCATGCCTGATTGTGAGGGAGCCATTCTCTTCATTGAAGATGTTGGCAAATCAGGAGAAGTTATGGCACGACAACTTCTACATTTAGAAATTGCTGGAGTTCTCGAGGCTGTCGCAGGAATTGTTATAGGTGAATTTTCGAAGGTTCCGAAAATGTCGAAACCTGCCGAGCCTTATATCGAAGATGTATTGGAAGAATACCTATGGCGTGATAAGCCAACAGTATTCGGATACAACTTCAGCCATGGTCCATATACTGCACCGATCCCGGTCGGCGCTCTTTGCCATGTTGATGCAGAGACACGGCAGGTGTTCTTCGATTTCCAAATGGCGTAACTAAACGGGAGTCACACCATTTGGGTGGATCTGGAATCCGTTTTGTTTCCCAGTCTTGAAGAATCGTTGAATGGCTAGTGCCATGTACGACGAGACTGTCGATATAAACGGTAAGTGCTCTCCGTTCTCACAGGTAGCAGCACCGGCTCCTGTTTCGTCATCGACAGTGAAGAAGTCATCCCAAATGACCTGACCAAAAGTGCCATTAGGTGCGAGAGCGCCGTGCAAACATGGAATATCATTGAGTTGAACATGATCCTGAATTAACCGTCTGGTTTCTCCGTTATCAACACAGTCAACAACGAGTTTGGATCCCTCGAGCAATTCTAACACGTTGGTTTTTACGAGTTTGTTCGGAATAGCAACGATCTTCACTTTGAAGAGAAAATTCATTGTATCTCGAAGTGAAGTCGCTTTATTTTTACCGACATTCCCTATTGCATGAAATTGGGAAAGAACATTCTTATGTTCAATCCTATCAAAATCAATTACTGTTATACTACCGATGTTTCGAAGTAGAGGGACGAGATGTGAACCGAGAGCGCCGACCCCTACAATGACTATTTCCTTATTCATAATGCTGATTACCGTTTAGACGGAGAAATTTACGCGTTGAAGTTTTCGGATTACAACATCTCTTATTTCTGGACCGTATGAATCTGAAATAGCTGCATCAAGCGTAGAAATGATACGTGAAGGTTTCATCCCAGCAAGAACTGCTTCTTTAACAAGAGCAATCCAATCCGGTATTGCGTTTTTCGATTTCAAAATTTCAAAAATGATATCGAATGGAACTCCCTCAGTTTCGAAAAATCGATAAACACCACGAACGACAATTTTGTCGTCTTCAGTCTTTCCGCAAATTTCAATCGAAATCAAGTGGTACCCCTAAAATACGTGCATGACGTACCGCTGAGTTTAGTATTCGTCTCGTTTTCACAAGTTCATTCGATAATTTTGTTTCACTTAATCCTTGT
The DNA here is from genome assembly GCA_041651315.1 of Lentisphaeria bacterium. Classification (GTDB taxonomy): domain Bacteria; phylum Verrucomicrobiota; class Lentisphaeria; order Oligosphaerales; family CAITYL01; genus CAITYL01. The sequence goes on from JBAZJM010000001.1 coordinate 94,563, forward strand.
TTTCGATTTTCAAGAATTAGTAATTTCAATGATTTACATTGATTACGTAATCGTCTGATTACGGCCCAATGATGTTCATAGAAATTCATGAGTAATGAATCCGAGAAGAAAACGACCGAGATTTATCTTAGTCTCTTTCGATTCGGCTCTTAGTTCCTCATGATCCATCGAAAGAGCTGTTATCACAATTTTTGATACACAAGCTGCTTTCGATAAACGAATGAGAAATTCTGTACTTGGATTATTCCGTTTCCCGGCTTCAAGTAGCGAAATATAACTAGGTTTAACTCCGACTTTCTCGGCTAGTTCTTTTTGAGTTATACCTCGAACCGCCCTTATTACACGAATGGCTCTACCGATTCCGGGCTTAGTATTCATAACTCAAGAAACACCGATTCCGGCTCCGGTTCAACCGGAAGATTCGGATCAGGAATCATGAGACTCTTTGGGATGAATTCAACTCTAGCAGGAGTTGGATCTTCTGTTTCATCCCATTCATACTCAAGTCCCTCGATCAATCGCATGTGAGCTGGATCTGATTTAATATTTTCGAGGGCAAGTTCCTTAGTCTCAAAGCCTTCAGTATGATGACCGAGAGATTTATATCGTTGTGCTTCTGCATTAAGATCAACCAGGCCTGGCATCGGTGCTTGACGAAAAGCTATCGGATGAAAGCGACCGGTTTTAACATTGTGCAGAATGCCCATTGGATATAGCATGAATTCTCCTATTGAAACGCTCGAACTTCTGGGGAGGTTTTACGCTCCCCAGAAGTTGATTTACGCCCCGAAAGGCGTCTTCGGACGAAGTGAAAGAAGTCTCCAGGGGCGGGCTTCTGTTGCTTCGAACCGATCAACTACGTAATCTGTCAGATTGACAGACGAATTTGCCTCCATGCCCGGGAATCCATGCTGAATGGCTTCAGCAACCATCGACTTAACCTGAGCGTCCGGTAAGTCGAAAGAAACGGGGTCCGGCAAATCTGCGTTCGAACCTCCGAATGTAACGTTTACCCGAGCATCCTGTGCTTCAATGTTTGTGATGTTATCCATTATGACCAACCTTTCTGATCCAAAACCTACATACGAAGAGCTCGAAGCGAATGCCCAAACTCAACAACATATCAATTTAGTTAGGAAAATGCTGCGGATTGCCGCGATGAATCTGCTCCTTCGTGGAGAGATGCATGACATTTCCAAATTTTCACCGGAAGAAGTAAAAGTTTTTGCTGAATTCACTTCAAAGCTAAAAGACACTACTTATAATAGTCAAGAGTACAAAGCGTGTCTACGTGAAATGAAACCCGCTCTTGATCATCACTATGCATCGAATCGTCATCACCCAGAACACCATGAGAATGGAGTTTCTGGAATGAATTTAATCGATCTTTTCGAAATGTTCGTTGATTGGCTTGCCTCAACAAAACGACATGCAGATGGTGATATCCTCAGAAGTATTGAAGAGAATAAGGAAAGATTCGGAATGAGTGATCAATTAGTTCAAATCTTACGCAATACGGCGCGAGACTTTAAGATTGATCCTGATCCAATCGATTCTATCTAATAAGCAACTGCGGATTCGTAGCTAGCATAGAAACGAATTTTTCAGTTACACGATAGATGTCACCAGGATTTGGTTGATGAGGATCACCACCTTCAACCTTCTCAATGTCGATTGAAGAATCATTCTCGCACAAATGGTTATAACCAAGTCCCATTCCATGTCCTGGTGAAATACACTTCCTGTCTTTCGGAGGGTTTGGACTTGAAGACATGTAATAGTGAGTACCGGGAACTAACCGATTGAAGGTAATGCTTTCTCCCGGATTCTTTGACTTCCTACGCATCTTTCTGTAGAACGTATTGATCTGCCCATATGTAAATGGGGCCCATCCATTATCTGGAACTTTTCGCCCAGCGACTTTCAGCATGGCATTTCGATGTTTAAGGAATCGAATCACCCATTTGGCGGAAACTTCAGTTTCCGTATGGCCGAAAGTGTCCCAGTAATGACCTTTGGTTTGAAAATTTTCCGGTTTGAATTTCTTTAGTATCGACATAATATTTTATACTTAGTATATGACTTGATTTACATGTTCATGACGAACCAAACTTTTTGAAGATTATAGAATCTGATGATATCAGGATCCTCCTCCTCTTTATCGATACCGTCGTTACTCCTTTCTATTAAAGAAACTGCTAATCTAAATCTTGGATCGTCAGGCATCCACGGTTTCATTCTATAAGATTCACTTTTATACTTATTTTCACTATGATATTCACTGACTCGACGTTTTAGAAGTCGAAATGGGTGAAGACTGAAGTCATTGAATAATCTTTCTGCATTTCTTTTATCTTGTTTCTTAACAACTTTTTCAACTTTCGGTAGGATATCCTTAATACGCAGCTTTACTGCTTCAATGACTAAAGCATGAGCACGAGATACGTCATCTTCCGTTAATGATCGAAGATTATCTGCAAAATATTCCCAATTCCACATCCCTCTAATAATGAATTCTTTAAAAAGGGATTCAGGTATTCTTCCTGAAAAAACTCTGTAATAGCTACAAGCCATTCTACAGATAGTGGATGACGTTAACCCGTAAGTATTATCGATACGAGTTTGTAAGAAACCCTCAAGAGCTTCCTTCGGATCACAAATTTCACATCTTCGAAGATGAGCTTTAACCGCACCGTAATACTTATCCGAATTACTGATGAAACCTTTTACGGGGCGGGTTTTTCCTTCAACAGTTATGATGCAATCAAGAGACATCTGGATTGAAACCTGAGAGTTCTCTTAATTTTCGTATCCAATTTGGCTCTTGTGTTACGAAATCTGGTTGATAATTATCACCGATGCGTATAAGTAAGATCGTATTATTTGCACTGGTTATCCACCACTTCAGATTACGACCGAGAGCTGATTCGATAGCTGCAAAAGTCGTCACATCTTCATCGGATGGTGTCGGAATACCAAATCCAGGATGACTATGGGCAAAGCCATCTAAAATATTTCTATTATCCCAGATGATATTCCAAAGATCTCTACTATCAGGAAGATACCCACATGATCTTCCAGGTGGTAAATGCCAATGAATTGGTTGCCCATCAAGTGAGATCAAAACTCCAGTTTCAATGCTCATGATCAATTATACACTAGTTAGTCTATTTCAGCCGTTTCTTCTTTTTGCTCAATGACTTTTGACGGTTGTGCAGTTTTCTTATGGAGCAAATTATCACTCGGAGTCGGTCCATGTATGAAAATGCATGTGCCACAAAAATCTTTTGTAGCTAGAGCATCTCTCATACCATAATTTTCACCGCATCGATCACACTGCATGTTTGTTCCTATTTACCAACCAGTGTTGTCGTCGAAATCAGCTTCATCATGGAGAGGGTCATTGGCATGATCATCAACATGACGAAAAACGTGAAGAACGTGCTCTCTTTGCGCTTGTCTAATGACGCCCGGTAGAGATTCGAGAGTGAAGAACGTATCGCCGCGAATTCCGCCACCATTAAGACAAATACCGGAATCGATAATTCGAAGGGTTTGTTTATGGCAAACACACTCAAATCGTCTTCCATCAAGTCTGAAAGTTACGATCATCTCATCAGTCGTATGCCCTCTACGATGATCGAGATATTCAGCATTACCGATAGTTAGAGCCGCCGTAGCAGCTTGCTGAAAATCAACTCTCGCCATCTCTCGTCTACCGACAGCATTACTTAATTGTTGGACGAGTTGATTTCGTCTTTCTTCTTCAGCAAGTCGTCTAATTTCTTCTTGTCGAAGTCGTTCTATTTCAACACGACGACGTTCAGCTTCAGCTCTTTGCCAGGACTCCATCCGAAATGCGACGTCAAGAGCCGGTGTTACACCAGGAACATCTAAAATTGATTCTTTTCGATCTTGCCAAGCCTCAAGAACTTTATCTTCAGATCCAATCGGCATTTCCTCCCCAATGAAAAAGAGAGGACTTTCTGCGAAAATACGCCCTGCACGAATACGAGCAAATCTGTTGAGACCCGGATCAAGAAAATGAACTTGTTCAGATGAGCTAATTATTTTTGTTATATCAGGATCAACACGAATCCCATCAGGGATAATTCTATCTCCAACAGTGTATCCAGTAACATGAAATCCTAAAGATTCAGTTATAATATCATTGACAGGCTCAATCCAAGTTGCTTTTCTTGATGAAACCTTAAATTTATGCCAGCCGTGTTCAACAGGAAGTCTTCCTTCAATAAAATACTTGACAGTCTTACTGGGTAAATGTCTCCCACCAATCCATGGAAGGATTACGTGTTCGTTGCCAGTTTGAAGGTGATCTTTCCATCCCATATAAATTTATTCAATGATTAAAAGCATCTAACTAATTAGGTAAAGTACAATCATGAGAATTTGCGAATGTGGGAACAAGATTCTAGACGAAATTAAGATTGATGGGAAAAGAAAAAATCTTAGAAATAGAAAAAGATGTTTAGTTTGCTGTCCTTATGGGAGTTCGCCTTATAGCGTTCGATATACAGTAGAACAACGTAGAGCTAAGAAATTAGAAAATGGGCGAAAGAAAACTAAAAAACATTACGATAAAACTAAAAAACTTACGGGAATAGGATCAACAAACCTTAGGAGAAAACTACGGAAGTTGATACTGATCATGAGTCTTGGGGGGAGGTGTTTATCCTGCGGTTATGGGAAAATTCTTCGTAATCTAGTTTTTCATCATTTAGATGAAAGAAAAAAGAAGATAGATCTATCAGAAAGATCCTTCCAATTCGGTTGGGAGAAAATTTGTAAAGAAACACGAAAATGTGTACTTCTTTGTCATAATTGTCATGGAGAAATTCATTCCAAAAAACTTGAGAACGAATCTTTAGTGATCAGTTTAATGGAAGAAAAACTAGTATCTGTCAATCCAAGTCAGTTAGCACTTACTGAAAAGATATGGAATGACATTAAATTCATTGCGAGTATCGACCTGAATGATCTATCGTCGATAGCTAAATTAGTGGGCCCACTCGGGTTCGAACCGAGAACCGCCCGATTATGAGTCGGGGGCACTTACCGATTGTGCTATAGGCCCTGATTTCGTTCTATTCTACATTCAACAAGCTAAAATTTACGAATTCATCACTTCAATCATGGAATGAAGTGGGTCATCTTTCATTTCTTCTTCGTGTTTTTCGAAATCTGAAATGGAAAATCGCTTATTGCAAATATGACATTTTCTCCAACCAATGATCGGATCTGGGACCATTTCAAATAATGGAAAAACAATTTTTCTTGGTTTGAAGTCTGTCATGAATCCATAATCTCATGGATTACATGAGCATTATCATTCTTTTCCATGAAATGTTCTCGTTCACAAAGAGAGGTTATTATTTCACCGCAGACAGGACATTCATATTCAATAAGATCAGCAAATGCTTTATCCCATACTGCTTGCATTGCAGGTTCCATGTTATGATTCCATCACCATGAGAACAGTGTGAGGATCATCATTCATCTCAGCACAGTGTTCTTTCAGTTGACGCATATCTATTGTTCTTCTGCAAACAGGACAGTCACCTAAGAAAAAGATCCCACCCTCAGGAGCTTTCATCGGTTTTAGCTCGATTAACTCGACTTTAAATCCTTTAAAGTCTGTCATGAATTCATGACTTCATAGAGAATATGGGCGTTATCATTCATCTCTGCGAAATGCTCTTTTAACTCATTAGCATTCATCGGCTGCTTATCGCAGACAGGACATTTCAATAATCGAAATCCAGTTATCGGATAAGAGGTGGCAAAGTTGATTTGCTTTGCGGTAAAATTGACTTGCTTCATGAATTTAGGACGTCAAGAACTAAATGAGCATCATCATTTTTTCTTAAAATATGCTTTTCTAAATCAGGTCCTAGAAGTATTTGATTGAAAACAGTTTCACCACAGACAGGACATTTACTACACGCTGATTCTATGAGCTGTTTTTTAAAAGCATCGCTTATCGTTATACCGCGTTGCTTCATGCTTTCAGCAATTTCTTCAGCATATTTATCTAATAGCAATAACTCTGAGTTGGTCATGATTCCATAACTTCATATAATATGTGAGCATCGTCATTTATCTCTTCACAGTGTTTTTCAAAAGCTCCTTTACTAAGCGGGATTAGTTTTTCACAGACAGGACACTCGGTAAGTATAAGTGGTGCTTTATAATTCTGACTGAGTGGATCGATCATAAACTCATAACTTCAAATACTGCGTGAGCATTATCTGTTTGTTCTGCGAGGTGACCTTCTAAAGAAAAACCTGGAAAAAATTTTATATCAATGATCGGTTCACCACAGACAGGACACTTATCGCATATTGATCTCAATACTCTCATCTCGAGAGCTGAATAATCGAAATTAACATTAAGTACCGGTTTCCTTTCCAGTTTCTGGAGAAGAATTTTCAGTTTCGGATTCACCATTTAATACAATAATATACAGTAGTCGGTATGACGAAAAGGAAATACTATGAAGAAAATTCAGTTTCTATGGATCTTTCTAGCCCTGTTACTTACTAGTTGTCCTAAGCCACAACCGGTTAATCCTCCAGGTCCTATGCCTGAGGTTGGCGGTTCTTCCGCTACTGGTGGTTCTTCCGCTACTGGTGGAACAACTGAAATGGGAGGATCTACTGCCACTGCGGGTGATACCTCAGTATATGAAGAACCCGTTTGCAATAGGATGCTGAAAGCAGCACCGAAAACTAAGCCGAATATGAGCGGCTGGCATCCAAATAAAGCTCGTATTGAATTTCTTCCAAAAACTAGATTCTTAACTTTAAGCTTGACTCCACATCGAGTTTTTTGGGATCCGAATAGTGTTCTATGCTTAGACCAAGGGAATCTTGGTAGTTGCACTGGAAATGCTGTTGCTCAGGCTATTTCAACAAAGCCATTCCTCGGATTCTTAACGGAAGATGATGCGAAAAAGATCTATTCTGGCGCAACATTCCTCGATGTTAAAGAAGGACGTGGAACACTAACTTATCCACCGAATGATCCTGGTAGCTACGGGTCTTCAGCGTTAAGAAGTGCTATCAATCTATTTCCGAAACTTATCAGCGGCTATTATTCACCAACTACCATTCCGGAAATTCAAACTGCACTCCAAAAAGGGCCATGCGTTCTCGGTACTAATTGGTATACTGGAATGTTTTCAACCACGCAATGCGGTGAATTGCTACCAACCGGCGTTGTTGAAGGTGGACACGAAATTGAACTTATCGGTTGGAATGATAAATCAGATATTTATTGGATTCGAAATTCTTGGGGTGACTGGGGTGTTTGTCGTAAAAATGGTGTCGAATGCGGCTTCGGCTATATAACTCGGGCAACTTTCCAGAAATTACTGAATGAATTTGCTGAAGTTGACTGCCCAACAGCTAATAATCAGTAACACAATAATACGAAGCCGTGAGGGCACTTCTCCAATAAAGAGAGTGCCCTCACGCTTATGTCACGCTGATCAAGCTGCCCAGGCAGGCTTTTCGAGAAGATCAGTCTTCAGAATCTTGTCGACCAGAGTAACTCGAGTCGATACGACTCTTGTTGCTGTGGTTACACCAACAGGCGTTGATGCGATGAGATTTCGAAGAATTCTCGGAATTTCATAAACATCATTGAACGTTGTCGGTGACATCTCGAAACAAGGAATCCCAAGTTCTGTTGCTGTCTTTCGAACAGCATCACTTCTCGCATACCGGGGACTAGAAACAGGAACGAGACCGAATGCGACCGGTGAAAGACCGGAGTTTCTAACTGCAGAAGTGAAAGTAGGGGCGCCAAGACCGTTTATCCCCATATTTCCTTCATCACCAACGAAGATGAAAAGAACATCTTCATCAATTGCGGGTTTGTAATTCTGCAGAACTCTAACTCCGGCACCATAATCGGTTCCACCACTCGCAGTGATTCCACGGAAGGCATTCTCGACTCCAGCAGCCGATCGATGGGGGATTTTGATTTCACGCCCGTTTGAGTTAAAAACTGAAACGTGAAGCTTATCCTCAGGGAAAGCCTGCAGGAATTTAGCGATATAGACCTTCGCTTGAACGATTGCATTCTCCATCGAGCCAGAGATATCAACCATGAAGTAAACCCGCAGGCCCTTCATGACTTCTTCCACAGCCTTTTGGACTGCCGTATCAGCAGCTTGATTGAGGTTATCCTTCAAAGACTGAGACTTGACACGCAGAGCAATGTTAGCAGCTCTCATATCCTTAGCCGAGGCAGCGTATCGCTCGAGGCTCTCTTTGACTTCCTTAGTCTCAATGAGACCATGGAGTTCAAGAGTAGGAGCAAGAATGGCTACATCCTTATCAGACA
>JBAZJM010000002.1:0-75983 GCA_041651315.1 Lentisphaeria bacterium
GAACGAATTCAGTTATCGCTTTAACCTGAACATGCTCAGGTTTCGGTTCTTTCTTCTTAATTACAGTTCTCTTCGCTCTTCCAGCCCAATCTATTTCCCCAATTTCTTCTTCCGTTATATCAGAGGTAAGTTCCTCAGGGATTTCAGAAGACATATCATGGTCTTCTGCGAAGATAAACACATTGCCGTGAATCCAGTATTCTCGAGTAGCATTATAAAGAACATTGAAGAGAGAAACTCTCTTGCACATTTCTTCATAGAAATGAAGAATTTGCTTATTTCGTTTCCGGTCTTTTCCCTTCGGAAGGGAGAGACGGATTTTCGACATTGGAACATCCGTATGGAAGTCCATTGCCGCGCCAACAATCGGATGGGTATTAACCCAAAATCGAAAAAGCTCCCGCTTTTCACGTTCAGATTGAGGTAACTCAAGAAAATCTGTCGATAATTGAGGACTATAGAATGATGAGCTAGCATCTGCGATGGAACCAGGGCTATTGGAACCACCACCAAATCCACTCATAGAAGCGACACGTACAGATTGACGAGATTCTCGCCTGGCCTGACGTTCAAGCTTCGTTAATTGAGGACGTGTAAAGGACTGTTCATCGGCCTGATGAGTCCTCAGACCGACACCAACTCTAGTATTCTTCTTTGCAGAAGCCATTCTCAGTCCCTTGTCACTCGAATTCTAATTCTGAAGACTGAATTGAATCTGAGACAGCCTCAGAGGTTATTCGAGTCCTAGAACGAAGTCTTTTAGAGAATTTTCCGAGAACTGAAGAAGCTGCCGCCATACTATGAACGAGTTCCCGAATTTCACGGGGAGGTTTAGTATTGGAAGCAAAAGAGGGGATTTCAGCTTCAGCCTCAGAAAGCAATAGTGCAGCTTTATCTATTTTCGACAAAAATTCCGATATGGCCTCCTCAGAAGATCCAGGAATTTTAACTTCAATTCCTCTAGCCGCTTTAACTCTTCTAGAAAGATCCGAAGATATGGAAGATAAGAATTTGGCGGATTTCAGTATCTCGAGACGAGAGGATAAACGGTGTCGAAAAGATTCTCCTGAAGAAGCAAGTGCTTGACTTGCCAAGGTCACCTTGAGAGCCGTGTCAAGAACCTTTACAGATCTGTCAACTAAATCAAAAGCTTTAGTGTAGACACCGGTTACACGAGCAACCTCTTGTTCAGCCAATTCCTTTCGAGCCCGACGAGAAGATTCTTCTCGTCGTTTCTTCAAACGATCACTTGAAGTTATTGGTTGCTCACCGATTAACACGAAAAACCTTACCGGTTCAGGCTGAAGTATAGAGATCTAATTGTTCCTGATCCATCTTTCGTGGAGCAACAAGAGCATCAATAGAGTCTTCAAGTTTTTTGACGCTAGACATATCCCCTCCCATCAAAGCTTCCCATGAACCACCAAGTTCTCTGAAAGAATGATATATTGTAATTATATCATCATCTGACAGTTCCATTTCAGAACCCCAGGTATGATCCGTAACTTGTCTAATAATCTTATATGCAGCTGTATCTTGAACACCAATATCGGTCGGGACCCATTGATTGGCAGGATCTATACTAATACGCGCCATTTTGAAAACAAAACAACAACAAGCCTATCTCCATCTATTACTGGCCGGGACACGACGTTCACGAGGAGGAGGACCATGGAGTCTTATCTTCGCTCTTTGCGCTTGGAAATAATTAATTGGCTGTTGACGAATAGGTTGATTTATCAGCCCAACATCTAAGATCCCAGGATTTTCACGAATATATTCAGATGCTACATAATTACTTCTAGCATATGCATCGGAAAAGTCATCATGTTTTCCAACAATATTTGGAGCTTCTACAATAACTATATTCTTTCCACCGGAAGTAGCCTGCAATTCAAGCATTTCCTGAATATGTGGAGAGTGATCCCTACTATTTGTTTCTAAAGTTCTTTCAGGTATAGGGTAATCATATAATGCTAGCTGCTTTGAATACATAAGCATCTTCGTCACCTGAAAAATTTCAGATGACTGAGATGGACTAAAATTCTTCATTTCAAGTTGCGTAAGACCAGCTTTATGTAATTTTTGTTCAAAAATTATTCCAGCCCACTGATCGAAATATCCCCTAACAATATAAAAACGCTTTGAAAGCGCTACTAGCCAATTAACAACTTCATCAAGATCAAGACGAGTAACATCTTTCAACCCATGAGCATATGGGGTAGAAGGAGAGAGTAAATGGGGATTCAATTCTTTCCATGAAGTCTTAGCACGATAAGTTTCATGATATCCAAGTTCTACTTTGCCATTATTAATACGAGTTAGTGCTACACAAGTACCATCACCGGCAAGAGCGAAATCTAAACCACAGAAAAAGGGTTCTCGAGGGAGACCACGTTGAAGAGGCTTCAAATCCGGAATTACGCAGTCAAATAAGTCTTGAGAAGACTCTATCCAACCACGAACGCGATCTGAGAATTGTGCCCCATATTCAGTTTCGAAATCTCTCGGACTCTTCGCACGTTCAACGACGTATTCGCTTTCATCAATAGTCGGGTTTACTTCCCAAGTCGGTGCCTGAATCATCAGCATATTTGCTGATGCCGGAGTATTCGACAAGGACATTTCGTAAAGCTTATAAAACAATCCCTCTCTCGCATCAGGTGATGAAATAGAAATCATTCGACCTTCAGAAGGCCCGAGTGATCTTCGACGATCTTTATGATCTCTTGGAGAAAATTGCTTTAGAGCAGGACTGATTGCTTTATATACTTTTTCCGCTGAAGACTTACCATCATCAATAAAGAAAGCGAACTCATCAAGAACACAGCAAATGATACCACGACCACGAAGACCACGAGCAATTGAACTCTTGAAAGTGGCGGTTATAGTTCCTTTGCTCTTATCCTTGAAACGTTTCTTATCACTTTCAGTTCTAAATTTGATGTAAGTCTGCGTATCATGAATTAAAGACTCTCGGAAATAATCAACCTGGGCAATATGTCCAGACATTTCACCGTAAACAATTGAAGCCTGATCTTTATCATTAGCAATACAAAATACTCGAATTTCCGAAGTCGGAATCATTCCGTAATAAGCTTGCGGGCATCCACGACGAATTAATTTATATAATTCATAAGCAGATATTAAACCAGCAAGAACAGATTTTCCACTTCGTCTTCCGAGAACAAGGATAAGTTCTCGACGAGGATGATCATCTTGAACTCCAATATTACATCGTCCATGTTTATGGAGATAAGCTAAATATTCAACTTCAGTTAAGAAAAAAGAATCCTTCTTACGAAAAGTTGGGCTTATTTTTATTCGATCAGTTTCTTTTTCCGGAAGAGTATCACTTAGGGGGATGTTATAACATAATTTAAGGATGAATTTTTGGACTGGATAAAGACCAGCTGGAAGAAGATTAAATCGATCTACGAATTCTAGAATATTTAAAAAATCAGGATTGAATTCATCAGAATTCGTTGTAGCTATATACTTATCTTTTCTTCTTCTTTCAACAACGTCGTCTAAAGCACCAGTAAGAGAACTCTTCTCCTTTTTCTCTATACTTGGCATTAATCAACTCCTGCAACATCCATCTTCTTTTCCCAATCAACCATATCTGATTTCATTTGCTGCATAACAAGATCAATAATATGAGATTCAATCCCAGTTTTTTCCATCGATTCGATGAAAAAATTGATCCAGACTTTAAACACAGCTTGAAAGAATGGAGATTTCAGATCAAGACGGTCAGCTCGAGATGCTTCTCTACGTTTCAGCAGAATCTCAGCGAGACTTCGAAGACCTTGAGCACGATTGATGGTATGCCCCATCGTGGGCTTACCTTCTTTAGCAGCTCGTCGTCTTTCGAACTTCAAATGAGATAACTCTTCAGCTATCTCAAGCATAATCAGATCGATTATCTCATTGGTCGTTCCATGACGCCCAATAGTTTGAACGATCTCCTGATTTTTTACATAAGTCTGGCGTTCTCGAAGTTCTTTATCTACTTCGATAGGGCTTGTTATATCAGAGGTTGGGACATCACCAGTTTGTCCAACAACATAACCAGCTCCGACCTCTTTCGGGTCAACTTTTTTACCGCCAGCTAGAACGATGAGCTTTCCCGGTTTTTTCGGGTCTTGCTTTTTCTCATCATCGTCCCCATCAAAGGGTCCGTCCATGAGGATACTTTACCTGATCAGTCAGTCACCTTCGATGAAGAAATATTAATTTCTACCATCTTTCGAGGCGCCGGAGCTGGTTCAAGAGTTAATTCTGAGGCAAGTCCATATTTTCTAACCGGGTCTTCCACAGGCGGTAACTCTTGAGCGACAGGAAGACGTCGTCTTTCAGCTGCTTCAACCCTGACTGAATCAGGGATTTGTCGAATCAGGGACTTGGCGTATTTAGAACACCAACCAGGGTGGGTCTGAAGACGACATCCAGTACAAGAAGACCCGACGAATACATTAGGAACTTCCTTCTTACGAAGAAGATCAGAACCGATGTTACATCCTCGACCGTAATCAGAGTATGCAGTCGGATCTATAAAATAAGATCCTTGAATACCGTCTTCAGCCGCTAGTTGAGAACCAACTTCCGGAACTTGAGCAAGATCCGATCTTGAGTATCGACTTAAAACTGCGGCTTGGAGTTTCTTACCGCGAAGACCGGAATTCATCATGGAAGAAATAGTTCTTCTGACCTCTTCCGGGTTCATGATGGCTCGAGTCTCAGCATGAGACTCACCGTTATGAGCGGTAGCAAGAATTGCAGGATTTACTTCTATTTCACGAACCTCAGCAGGAGGAGTATATAAATTAACTTGAGAAATTATTGAAGGAATATTTTCGTCTGGAGTAGATGAAGAATTCCTCAAAATATTAGTGACTTGTTCCCCAGTCATTCTCTCTTCGTTAACTGCACGTTCACATGCAGATGCGAGATGTTCCCTGGTCAAAACAGGACGATTCGGAACAATAGTAGACAACTTCGAAAGTTCGATGAGTTGATGACTACCAGAGAGAGAAGCCAAATCACGAAGGACGACAAAATCAGGAGGTGATTTCATCGTTGCAATATGGTCGAGAGTTTCCTTTATACCACCAAGAATATCACCATCAAGGTACGTATGACCAAGAATCCCGTGTTCTCGAGCTAGATTACGAATCTCTACATCCGATGATGCCGAAAGCGACATACGATCCGCATGACCCTTCATCATGCGACGAGCCGCGACAACATACATAGGGTTAGGAAGACGTTCAATTGAAGCTTTTGCTGCTTGACGCATTTCAAACTGACGACGATCTTCATCAGTAATAATAGGAGCAGCTACCTGCTTCTGATAATGAATAGTCTGAACACCATCAGGATGAACAGCAGCGATCGGTCTCAAAAAGGCGACTCGAAGATGTTCCTTTATATCACTAGCAGTTCTATTACTGCTCGTAAGGACCTTAACATCTTCTTCAGTTAATCGACGCTCTTTAGAAAGCTGAGTGGCATAATGAGCCGCTAAAGCCTCAGCATATGGAATTTCTCGAACAACTCGTTTTTGGAAAGAAGCGCAGCGACCGCCTTGGTTACAAACACAACCAGGGCATGAATTCTTCGCAAGAACATATAAAGCTCGCTTAGCATGTTTCGCTACGAAGTCCCTATGAGGGCCTTCTTGAGCACAGCGAGGGAAGTGACTTGCATCTACATAAATATTACCGAGAAGTCCTCTTTCCCCGAGAACTTGAGAAGCCTCTGTAGAAGCAGATCTTAATTGCTCAGGACTAAATTGAAGAAGGAGATTCTTTGCTATTTCCTTCTCCGATTTACCTTCCATCACATATTCGGCAAGTCGATCACGAACCGATGATTTTGATCTAAGAGTTGCTTCAGGAGTATCAAGCGGATTCGTATTTACAGTAGTATGGGGACGAATCGGATTAATAGATTGAACTCGTTCGTCTTTACCATCCCATGCAAGCGCCGTCTGGAGTTCCGGAATTATATCGAGGTTCTGCTTAGGCAGAGCTTCGAATTTCCTATATTCCTCAGGATCAACATTTAACCAAGATAAATCGGAGACTCCCTGGTTATGAAGGATGCTAGAGATGTCACCGAGACCGGAATTGACGTCGTCAGGAGTCTTCGCCATTATAAAAATTTACCATGAAAAATCAACCGTAAAATCAAATCCCTTATCGGATTTAAGATTTAAGTTGATTAGCCGAGAGGCTAGGAGTTGCTCTTTCAATTTTTGCGATGGCTTGAGCCATATCAGCTGCACAACGTCGAAGAGTAGAAGAAACTTCAGGATTTGTAATATTATCGATACTAAGATCGACTAATCTTTCATGTACTGAAGCAAGTCTCCTGACATTCTCCGAAGCATTCTCTGAAAGTGGGAAAGTATCCAACACATCCGGGATCACAATCTTGTGATCATGTTTCATGCAACGAATGATGTCTGATGAAAGATACTGAGGGAGATTTTTCGATTGAAGAAAAGCTAAAACACTTCTCTTAACAATATTGGTTTTCCCGTATTCCTTCATGAATTCTTTCGTCAAATCCCTGACCAATTCAATATTGGTGGCAATACGCTGCATACGAGAATCTCCGTTCCTATTCGACGCGGTGTTACCAAAAGGTTGAAGATGCCAAACTTCAGGAGAATTCGGATTTGAATCTAGAAAATCTGCTTCTTCGACAAAATCGGTTGAAGGAAAACCTTTAGGAGTAGCGTCATCCTGAATCGTATAACCAGACCAAGCGTTACCTAAACTCTGAAGATTATTATCTATTGCTTTAGTATTAAATTCAGGTTCTGGATAACTTTCTACCTCCCCATTATCATCAACATAATGACCATCTTTAGTCTTATATGGAATTGATGATTCACTAGGGAGCTCAATTTCGTAAGGACTTTTCTCTTCTTGAGTTACATATGCACCAGAGTCTTCTGAAGGCCAAAAACGACTCTCATCAGAACTCATCTTGTTAGAACCTGACACCATGCGATCATAATAATCAGATCGAGCAGACGGATTATCTTCATCTGAAGGAAGCTCAGATTCAGATATTCTAACATCCGATGCTGGACCACCAAGAGAATTTAAAGTAGTATCAGCAGGACGTGCACTCTTCGGAGGACGATCAGCATCACCTGGAAGCATAGCAACAAAGTCACAAGCTAGGCATTCGCCTATTCGTGACATCGAATACCCACATGAGGGGCAAAACTCATGTGATGATGCATGCTTAGGGCCAAGAGCTTGTTCTTGCGGGTATGAGAGAAAGAAGTCTACATCAAAACCGTCTGTAGGACCGCCATCGGGCAAAGATGCACCTGCGGGTTCACGAGATTCATCATCTTCCCCATGACCTTGGCCATCGGCAAATGAATCATACATACCGATGCCAAAAGTATCGACTGCTTTAGTACTAGCACCATCAAATGGGAGACTGCTTGCCATCATTTCTCCCTAACAGCATCCCATAATATATCATGATCAAAGATTTTTTGCGATTTCGGTCTCATACTAGGAGGAGGCTCAGGAGCATCACTAGCTCTCATTGCCATAACATCAGATTCGGATAGACCGAGATCATAGTATGGCATCAATTTCTCATTACGAGAACCAGGCAACCAGGAGTAGGTATTTTCACCAGCAGCAACTCGAGCTGCTACTGCCTCCATATTAGAGAAGCCAGTAACCCCGTCCTGACAGGCATCAGCACCTTCATAAACGGTGTCATAACTTTGAAATCCCTCACCAAGTGGATCATCTGAAGGACGTTCCGAATCCTCGGTATCATACCCAAATTCTTCAGGAGACTCCGCCGGACCGACATGCATAACACGTGGGCCAGAAAGCGTAGAAGGATCAACAGAAGAATCCGCGAGATGATTAGAAGCTGCTCTACTAACTAATTTTTTAACAGCTGCGCCATAAGCACCACCATGGTAGACAACGGTTGCCTCTCCAGTGGTATTTAACATTGCTTCAGGGTAAGTTCCTATGCCTTCTGGTTGATCACCTTCATCAGTTGGAAGAGCTGACTTAGGTCCTGGTTCCGGAACTTCTTCTCCATACATGCAAGATGAAGTCTGAGTGAACCAATTTTGTTCCTCATCTTCATCATCCTCAGATTCAACGAAAGGATTGAAATCTTCCGGATCCGGATTTTCATAGGTGTCCGGTTCGTTTTCTTCATCTTGAGAAGGATTAGCGTTTAAACCTTCTTGAACTGATGGAACTTCCTGACGGAATGTTTTATCTACATATTCAGGTTGATCTGAGCGCTCAGCTTCAGATATAATATCTTCTGTTGTCGGATCCGCTTCCATTGCCTGTTTCCAATGGCTAGCGTTCACCTCATCGTGCATGGTATCAGCAAAAGAGGAGAGAACCTCAACAGCCTGACCAAGACTGGAACGAAGGTCCTTCACTTTCTGGATATAACCACGACCTCCAAGAAGACCGTCAGGGCTAAACTCAGAAGAGGACATTCTTGAAAAGAGTCTAAGGGCCGCTATCCCATAACTATGGGATCTTTCAACTGCCCAAAGAGTTTTAGCTAGATTCCGATGAATTTCCGGATCCCAGACGAACCCTTCAACACGAATATCACGTCGAAGAGGACCTTGATCCTTTAGGAACTCGATCTTTCCAGCTGTTCGAGTTTGTCCACCCACCAAACGGGCAGCCATTGATGCAAAACGGTCCTTCATATTAACCCTTTACAGGCCCTTCATCATCCGAAACGAGACGTTCAATGAAAAATCCGTCCGCATCCTGTCCGAGTTTCCAAAAATCCTGCTGAGAAACTCTAACTAAAGTATCGGAAGACAGAAAATGGAATCCGGAGAGTGCCTGGAGACTAGCGACACGGGTTTTTCCAGAAGTCGCAGTCTTCACAACCGGACGAGGACTCGAAAAGAAGTCATCAATCGATGAGGAAGAAAACCTTATATCACTAATATTTAAAGACTTTGACTTGCTCATGGATATGAACCTTCTCCAATGAAACCGAACAACAAACTTAACGATTATGGATCGATTATTGTTAAAGTCACAACAACGTCAACATAATGGTTCGAAGCATTTGGCGAGGAAAATCGAACTGTCTCGGTATATACCCCAGGATTATATGGGACACATGCTGAAACAAGACTAAACTGGACATCTTGAGAAGCACCGGAAGCGAGAGGCCCGCCCGTTGCCGGAACTACAGAAAGCCAAGACGAGTTATTCTGAACCTTTGACGCACTCCAATTCAGAATGGAATTCACAGGGCCAGAATTTGAAATTGCGACCGTGAAAGGACCACTCCCAGTATGACTAGACCCGTACCAAACAAAATTGATTGAAGTAGGAGCAGCTGCTATAACAGGTCTCGGCAAAACTGATATTGAAAATGCAATCGGAATGACCGTTGGCGGATTCCGATTATCCTGCAAATTCAAAACACCAAGATAAGGGGATCCGGATTGAAGCAGAGTTCCAGTGATGAGGGTTACTGAAAAAGAAGCCTGCTCATTCCTACCAATACCACCAATATAACCTGGATTCGCCTTTAACCACGGAACGTTTGGAGTTGCCGTAGCAGTCAGTGAAGAACCGAAAGAACCGGTATTAGTAAATGGAATATTAGCTATAATCTGATTCGGGTCACCCTCAGTTATGGATATGACAAAAGAGATTTCAGACGGATTCACAAGAGCAAGTAATGGAGAAAGCTGCTGTTGAATTTGAGCAATAGAATCAGCCATTCCTGTAATAACTTCAGCCGGGATCGGAATAGCAGTCTGACATAATGAACCCCAGGGAGTCCTTATAGAATGTACTTCATAGAACGGGCCGACTCCAGGGATCGTCTTAGACACAACTGCCCAAGACCAGGCACCACCTGTCGACTCGATGGAGAATTCAAAACCCGATCCAGAGACGGTTGTCATCGTTCGAATGTTTGAAAAGAAGCTGATTAAGGTATAAGGTCAACAAGTGAGTAGTAATTCTTGGTTTTGCAAAGTTTGCGGGCACATGAATGTCCCATCAAGTATTACCTGTGCTTTATGTAAAAGACAGAAGAAAGAGTCCCTCATCCCAAAAATAAGAATAGTCCAGAAAAGTGACCCTGAAATAATGATGGAAAGGGTCAGTCAAACCGAAATAGAGTTTCAAGATTTGCAAACAAGATTAGAAGCAGCCAGAAAGAAATTGGAAGAAAAAAACTCCCTTCCTCCAACTGGGGCAATAAGACTTATTGTACCGAACAATTGGACGGGGATAGTTATAACCGCCGTAGTAGTGATAGCCGTAGTAACTCTTATAGTATTAGTAAAATCATTCGCTAAATAATTAGTTATTTTCAGTCATCCACTCATCAAATTCTTCTTTAGAACGAAAGATAAGAAGATCTGGTTCTGGCCATTCAGGATCTTGATTAATATTATGCCCATCTTTTGAGATTGACATATTATTTTCATCATCAATAAAAACAAATTCCCCACCATCGTCAGAAATTAAATCATATTCATCAAATTCCGTCCCCTCAGGAACAAATCCTACGGTAACTGCAACAGGCTCATCAGTTATAATTCTGTAAGCTTTTTTAGGCGTTTCAACTGCTGCTAAAACCCGCTTCAGTTCACAAGAGACTAAATCTCGTCTAGGGGATTTAGAATTATCTATCCGAGTGGCAATTTGACGTAAAACAATGGCTAGACGAGATGGAGTCATAAAATCGAAATCGTATAAAAATCGAGAAATTAATCAACTGGCAAAATCTGAGCAATCCCACGATCCCTAAATTGAGGAAGACTAACCTCATGAAGAATATTGAAATGCTTGTCACTTATAGCATAGAATACGGTCCAGTACTTTGCATATTTAGAATTCTGCATCGATTCTTCAATAGCAAAAAGGACAGCCGCATCCCCACCATTACGAAGGCCTTTTCTTTGGTCTGAGCGAACTTTAGCTTCAACCTCTCGGGCTTCCTCAGTAATCAATTCCTTAATTCTTGAGAGAGACCGGAAAAATCGATGTCTAACTCTCCCCTGCGTTAAACTAAGACGTTTCGCTATTTCTGACTGACAAGTAGTTTCATACATGAGCCAGAGAATTTCTCGATCTTGATCTAAAAACTTCGGACCAAGTTCTAATTCAAAATCTTCTCTATCGAGTTCCGGAATGGTTCTCAAAAATTGAATGCGACGAATACCGCGATGAAGTCTATAAGATACTGCGGCTTGTGTAATACCAAAAACTTTAGCTATTTGTTCTTGTTTCATCCGACTTTGGTAATACATGGATATTAAGTCGGCTTCTCTTTCCGGAATACGATCTAGATGGTGTTCAACAGCCGAAAAACTCGGCATCGCACCATCCACGATCAAATTTTCTTCTTGAGCCGGAGCGAGCTTTTGATCAATGAGCTCGTCAATCCCAATTTCTGATTCACCGTCTGCGCCTAATCTATAACGACCATCAAAACGAGACGATAAACCCTGAGGGTCCGAGATAAGAATATGAGACATTTTCTAAACTCCAGCCATGCGCAACTAAATTGCGGTAGTTTAGATATCAATATAGGTATGATGACGAAACAAGTCGAGTATTAGTATCTATATTTGGCTGGAGAGTCTTAGACTCGCCTAGTAACACTTTACCGAAAACATTCAAACATCCTTCAAAAAATCAGGCAAGAACTCATATGAAGATGTACCACCATATCTCACTTTATGCTCCTCCTTAAAACAGAAAGAACTAGGTGAAACAGTAGTAATCCCGAGATCTTCAGTAAGGATTCTGAGAGCCATCCGATGATCGGGAGTGCTCACAGTACGAGAATTAGATATATCAAGATTTCTACATAATCTAACTAGCTGCAGATTTAAAGATATGCGATCCCTTGAAGATTCGACTTTCTCTCGTTCTATTTTAGAAAAACCAGGAAGACCTGTCTCTAATAATTGATCAAAGTTAGAACAACCACAGACAGTTGCTGCTACTTTTTTTCGGAGTCTTGGAATTCCAGGAATATGATCTGAATTATCACCAGTCAAAGCTTTAAACATCAAAATTTCTGAAGGTTGGATGGCAACCTTAAATTTCCTCTCCATGTCAATTGCTGATTTTTCAGCATCAACAAATCGATCCCCGGTAGACCCGGGACGATATATAACAATTCGATCTGAATCAGCTAAAAGCTGATAATAATCCCGATCAGAAGAAACTATTATATGATAGTCATATGGTCGAGAATTCACATAAGAAGCAATTAAATCATCTGCTTCTTCATCAGGATGGTGATAAACATCCGATCCCATGAGTAAAAATAAATGAATAAGAACATCAAGTTCATTACGAGCAACGTATCCATCACATAAACGAATTTCAAAGGGCTCGGAACCTGGACGAGTCTTATCTCCTTCTTCTCTTAGTTTATAGTTTGGATCTAATGAAAGTCGTCTTTTCGGAGTTCCATCGAAAAACACATCCATACGAGATGGGCGAGAAACTGATAACACCCAATCGGATAACATCGATAGGAATCCGTATATGAGTCCTGTCGGATAACCTGATGGAGAAATCATCGGATCATCAGAACGATTCGTAACAAAAATAGCATATGCCCTATGAAGAAGGTTATTACCGTCAATCAAAAGATTTCTGGAAGTATTAGACAACCTTCAATTTCTCCAAATATGTACTACGGTATCCAAGAATAAGAGCTTTCGATTTTAAGATAGCCTTTACATCAATCATATCACCGTCAACACCAACAACAACACCTCTCATGTTTTTGTAAGTGCCGCTTTTAACAACCACGGGATCTCCAACAGAAAACTTGACTTCTTGGATTTCTTTAATACCTTGACGTAACGGATCGAGTTGAGAATCATCAACTAGAGAATAAACTGGAGAAGATCCACGACTAGTTGTACAAAGAACCTCTCTGAAATAAGTAGTATCACGAAGTTTAAGGTATGAAATGTCAGGTCTAAACTCGATAAACACATATCCATCCATATAAACTAGTGTTTGTGATTCTTTCCTTACTTTAGTTGAGAGTGCAGGAACAAATATATTAATATCCGTCCGTTTCAAAATTCGACGAATTGAATTTTCAAGTACAGGAACATTCGTTTCAGATTCCTGCTCACCAGCTGAGGATAGTTCGACAACTACCCATTTCGGCTTAACCACCGAGACGCCGGGTGAAGGATGCCGCGAATTCAGCTTCTGAGATTGGGATTCGTTCACGATCTAACTTTACGTGAACTTCAGCCCGCTCAGTAGTTTCTGGAGTCGGAGCAGTAAAGACAACACTTTTATCTAAAGATGTTAAATCTTCATTTGATGTATATTTAACACCATTTACTTCAACTGATTTCGAACCCGATCTTGGCGGAGGTTGCTTAGAAGGAGATTGGGCCGTAATAGGCGGAGCTACAGGCGGAGCTACAGGCGGAGCTGTGGGTGAAACAGGAACCGGAATGGGAGGGAGAATAACAGTTGGTTCTGTAACAGATGGAGTTATGTTTTGAGATACTGGAATAGAAACAGGAACTATTTGAGCATCCTTTAAAAGGATAGCCTCAATATCAGCAATGGATGGACGATCAATAGATCCAAGATCTTGAGCTACCGTCAGCCAACCGCGGCCTCTACTAGGAAAAAATCCTGTTTCAACAGGGAATTTCGATTTAGCACCAACAGAAAGTCTGAAAGCACCCGAAATAGCCTCAATTATCATATCACGAATCCAAGTCGGACTTTCCCTATGAGAAAGCTTATCAAGAAAGTCGAAAGCATGCTTCACATTAATATCTAATGTGGAAAGAATTTTTCCAACGAGTTCATAACTTTCGAATCGATAATACTGACTAACAGTTGACAGTGTAATAGGACCAAGAATAGACATAGACTCAAGAGCTAATAAGCTACTTCTTGGAGTACGTGAACACATCATAGCTATTATGCTAAGAGCCTCATCTTCATATTGAAGTGACTCTTTTTCACAAACATCCTTCAGTCTCATGACAAGAGCATCTTGAGACGGGGGTTGAATGTTATACTCTTCTACTCGATCACGAATAGGACCAACTATTTTATGTGGCTCAGTAGTACATAAAATAACAATGAAAGTCCGTGACTCAACAGCCTGCAGAAGAGCATCTTGTGCAGGCTTAGAAAGACGCTGAGCCTCATCAAAGAAGTAGATTCTGAGATCACTTCCATCCTCAGAACCAAATTCAGAATCGCGAATTATTTCACGAATCTTATCGATCGTCCCCTGAGAAGCAGCATCAAGCTCTTCGACATCTTGGTTTGTCCCGTTAAGAATAGAAATACACGAATCACATTCATTACACGGTTCCCCGTCTTGCAAATTCGTACATTTCATAGCTCGAGCAACAATTCGAGCAAGAGTTGTTTTACCGCAACCCTTCGGACCTCCAAACATCATTGATTGCTGACTTAAAGAATGTCCTCTACTCCTAGTTAGGAGTAAATTCTTCACTCCATTATTACCTAAAACATCAGCAAAACGATTGGGACGATATTTCAAATCTAACATGATGATGCTTTACTCAGTTCTCAAGCATTTCTCGAATTCGACAAGACCTTCATGCCACTGCCCATGACGTTCAGCAACTTCAGGAAATTCTTGAACTGGAGGAGGTATGAGCTTCCATACCATTGAACCGTCTTCCTCTTTCTCCGTTCCCTGACACCTACTAAGTAGATGATCAATCAGGGCGTCACGTTGATTTGGTCTAAGATCATTCCAAACTTCAAGAGCGATCTCAATGATGAAATCAAAACCAACAAGAAAAGCGAATTTTCCGCCCATCTTATAGACGTTTCCAGGAACTGGATTACCTGCACGTCTGGCAGCTTTGTTACGACATATGTAACGAATTTTAGCGGAACTAAGATGCTGATGATCTTTCGGTATCATCCTCTCAGCTATTTTTTGAGCGGTTTCAAAATCATCAAAGAGCAACGGCATTTGCTCAGTCTTCTTTTTCTTATCACGTACTGCATCATTTTCGTCAGTCATTTGATTCTCCAACTTAAAATCATTTTACGCTCATAGAGGCGTACCATGAACGTATTCCATCATCACCGATTTTTCTCCATGCTTCATTCAAATCTTTACAATTCCTAATATTAGGAAGTCTGAAATCACGAATAAATAAATTCGGTGAATAGTTATAATCAAAGAACGATCGAAATCCTTTTCGACCAGCAGCATCTAAGTCAAGACACATATTTACAATTGATGCGAATCGCTGAATAATTTTAGTTCTATCTTTCCCAGGACTACTATTCGTAAGACCAAGAACATTAGGAGCAGCTAATCTCTCGAATGTTAAATAGTCAAATGGTCCTTCTACTAAGAAAACTTCTTTCTTAGCCCAGATTATCGGCATTGCTACCGCTGCACCAAAAAAGAATCCCTCCGGCCTTCTACGAATAAGAAAAGTGTCGTAGTTTTTCTCAGCGATAGATCTAACTTGAACACCAACAAGACAGCCAGAATAAGTAGTTAAAGGAAAAACGATAGAACCAACAATTCGACGCCCAATTATGGGAATTTTTGGACCACCCTCTTCTTCTCTGGTCCATTTCGTAGACCAACGCATGAATCTACAGGATTCACAGAAAGGCCCGTCTTTTTCTCCACAAGATTCAGAGTGCTTAGGATCAGAAGTAACTTCTGGAAAGAAATCACCGCCAACAAAACCAATTCTGTGGCGACGAATCTGCTCAGCAGATACACCTCTCCCTAAAAGATAAGATTGTGCCTCATCCGAATTTTCGAGGCAACTCGAAGCCCACTCAAGAAAGGCTTCTAAAAAATACACATTGATCTTTACACTTGACTAGGGATTTTTGAAGGACAAAAAGCCATTCCTAATGCAATGTTATGGATTAGGATAGCGGCCCCTCCACCCAAAAATTGAGTGTATAAACCAACCATGTCAGGACGAGATAAGAAAACTGGAAATGGAACATCACACGGGACTATCCTACAAATTTTCTTATATTTCCCAGCTGAATCATCGTAATCAGTACCAAAGAATCGTTTTTTCTTATCAGGGGTCCAATCAGTCGGTGTCAAACAAACATGTGGTTGTATAACCATCCCGGAATTTTTTTGAATATAACTAAAACCTTTACCGGCTCGACCCTTACCGGAAAAAACATTTCCGAGATTATCTTCAACCGATAATTTGAAAGCAGCGGATATCATATCACCGATTATAGTATCGGTATTCTCGGATTCTTGAGAGAAAACACCAACACCTATATAAAGAGTCTTCGAACTGACATCTATGTCTTTTTTAACTATTTTCCCACCACGAATGAGCATCGGTAGCTCATCCTTCGGTTTGTATATGACATCATCTCCATTAGTTAGTTTTCGGGAAACTAAAAATTTCCCTCTCGTACTAGAGATGATAGCTGGAACAAAATCTATTATAGCAGGAACGTCGATTTGATATGGAATCGATGCTCCTGATCGTGATCTATGAAGATCATGTTCTAAAATTCTGAGAAGAATCATTTCCAGAAATCTTCCGGTAGTTCTTCTTCCTTTTCAGGGAGAGCATGAGGTCTCTTACGAAGAGAAAAAATCGTAAAAAATGATAAAATCCAGAAAATAAATCTGTTGAAAAGAGGCCTTCGTTTTCCCCTGATTTCAAGGATCCATTGAAGAGCAGCTATATCACGATAATTATCATAGACATATTTATCATTAGAAAAACACTCTTCAAAATCAGCTGCAGCTTCATCAATAGAATGAGAAGATCTAAAATACGGACAATCAGCAGCTTTCGCGTCGTTATCGCAAAATTCCCCAGTCCAAGAAGATGGATCTTCAGATCCATATGTGCATATATGTTCAGGCTCAAGTTCTGTATTTAAAACAACAAGAGTTGTTTGGTGTCTCGGAGAGAGTTCATACTCTGTCGATAAATCATTTTGAGAATACGGAAGTCTTTTAGGAAGATGTTCAACGTTATGAACACAATTTCCATAACGACGACAAGTAAGAGATAGAATATGTTGGCGAAGATACCTATTACGTAGGCGCTCCAGCCGACTTACTATGCTTAATTTCTTCTTCACGAATTAGTACTCTACGTTCGACGACGCAAACGGAAAGATTTAATATCGTCAGGGCCCTTTTCGGTATATCCTTCATAAGCTACGTGAGCGTGAGCCATGAATTCTTCGTTATGAGTTACCATGAAAATATTCACTCCGGTCTCTTCTGCGAGTTGACGCATAAAATCGGCAGCTGCCGGAATATAACGAAGAGCCAGAGCAGACATCGATTCATCAAGAAGCAGCAAATTAGCCATGTTTAATCTGGCCATAACTGCAAGCCTGAGAACGAGTGAAGAAACAACGGCTGCACCGCCACCGAAAGACGTCATGGGGTCTGCTTCAATCCCATCCTCTTCGAGCAAGAAACGCATGGAAAGACGATTAAATTTTGGTTCCTGTTGAATACGGAACGTCAAATTTTGATCATAAACTATGCTCTTAAGAGCACTAGTTACGAGCTCAGACATCGATTCAACATTTGCTCGAAGAAGATCTTCAAGCCATTTTTTGATAACTTCAGAACTTCTCTGATTAAGATCAGCTTTATATCTCAAAGCTTCAGATTTAGCTTTAAGTGCTTCAGAACGAAGATGTAAAATATCACGATAAGCTTTGATAGATGAAATACCTTCTCTTAGCTCACCGAGTCTTTTTTCGATGTCCATTAGTGTTTCACCATCGTTTGAAGATAATGCTGAACTAACGTATCCCCAGTGGGATTAGCTGAAGATATACGAATGGTATTTGGAGAATCTGCATGACCGAATGAAAATTTCACATCTCCTTCAACATTCCCAGTTACATGCTCGAGGTACTCAACATAAATGTCTTCATCGAAGACATGACCTCGTTCCATACGACAATCAATTCTGGAGATTTCTTCTTTATTGAAGAAAAGAATTAATTCACGATCACGATCTTCACCACTAGCTCGAAAGGATACTCTTCGAGTCCCTTCTTCCTGAGAGGCTGTCATAGCCCACGAAAGAGCTTTAGAGAGCTTGTCCGCACCGACAATAAAAGAAACGGGATAATCATCACTCTCTAAAGTAAATAATGGTTTCTTTGAAGAGATCTTACTTAAAGCAAGAATAGATCTCGTCCCGGGTTCAACTATATATAATTTATTCTTATCCTCTGTTATGGAAATATAGTCGTCTTTGCAATTAGAACAAAAAGAAGAGATGATAGGTAAATCGGCTCCAACGAGACTCAGGTCAAAATCGATGAGTGGTGATTTAACTACCGTCCCATAATGTCTAGCCATGGACACGGCACAATTGGATTCACTATAAAAATGAACCTGATTAACTCGCATTTCTTCATCAGACTTCATTTTTACTTGAGCAGAGCAAGATAAACTACGAAGTATCTTTTCAAAAGCTACTCGATTAATATCTTTTATACCAGTCGTAGTCGGAAGTTCAGGAATAGGAAGACGCTTAGAACGTCGCGCCTTCTTTTTCATGCTGGCTTGACGACTCTGCCCTCCACCTTCCGCCTTTAACGAAACTGATTTTTCGTTTATCGTGATAGTAACAGAACGAAGATCATCAATATCGAGAAGAGCAGTTTTATCAGGCGTTATATATAATTCTTCGCATTTAATGCTAGAATCACTTCCACCGCTATAATCGACGAAAGTTCGAACATATCTGCGTTTATCATTCGAAAAAACAACCACTCCATCTTGTTCAAATCGAAGACAAAAATCACCGGATTCCGGTTTAACAAGACGAACCAGAGAGAATGCTTGTCCTATCGACTTAGTTCCAAGAGAGAATTTCATCCTTTGTTTATCTCATCTAGCATGGGCTTAATGATTTTCTCAGCCGTTTCAAGCTCTGAAGTTAACGCTTGAATTTTTACACGTTCAACTTCAATTTGACGAGTGAGCTCATCTTTGATGTTATTCGGATCAAATCCGAGCGCTTGGCATTCATCCATTAATCTACGGAGTGCCTTTCGTCGCGCCGTTAGTTCAGCAGTAACTAATGATTTATTCCTCTCAAGTGCTTCACGTCGAGAATTATACTCTTGGTAAGACTTGACAAGATCATCAATACTGACAGTAGTAGTATCTTTCATCAGTCATCCTCTCAAAGATAATTTCAAATTACATCAACAAAGTTTCAGGTTACCTGTTCAAGATCAAATATGGAATCGAAAACCCTATTATTTGAATCAAAACGGGTAGCAGCTATATATTCACGACCTTCAGAACAAGTGAGATTATAATCACAATTCTTACAAGCAACAGATGGCTGAGCCTCAAACATTTTCAAACGAACTTTCTTAGCGACATCGAAAGCCGTATCAATAGATTTTCTCATGTCATCTTCAGTATAATCAACCCACTGAAGAGGATCAGAAGGAAAGCGCCAATAAAGAAATCCGATTCGACTAGGGGCGACACCGTAATAGAGATAATGTAAAGTCGCGTACCAAATTAATTGATTAGAGTCAGTATACTTACCTCTATGTCTTGATCCTTTACCATCAATAATAACGATTTCATCACTAAATGGATGAATGAAATCAACTTTTGCCCCTAAACGAAGAGTAATGCCATCCTTGGTATAATCTTGTGTTAAATCACGTTCAGCAACACTAGCCGGGGATAGAAGACGATTTTTTCTTATAGTGTTGATTCCTTCAGGAATATATGTATCAAGATCATTTCTGAGTGTTAAAACATACCCAGGATCCGAAGCTGATATGAAATTCTCAGTGGCAAATATCTGATCTATAGCAGCATCTTTATAGGAAAGAGTAACGCCAATCGGATTCGGTTTAGACCAGGCCTTCCTCTTATAAAACCATTCGAATACTTTTCCAATAATGGAACCAAACATGGAATCACGCGGATCTCTTGCTTTTTTAAAAGCTTTGATTATATAAGAAAATTCATACTTCTTTGGGCATATTATATAACAACTTATCCCTGAATAGCTAAGATAGTCACAGAGACTCATACTATTCCTCTAACACACCATGCTCAGCCGCTTCAATAGTCTCTAAAATGATATTTCTAAGATCCTCAGGATAACCTGAGTTTTTCAATTCTTCAAGTTTATCATCGACATTTCCAAAAGTCGAAGTAGCAGTAGTACGAAGTTTTTGTATGAACTCGTCTAAATTGCGTCGTTCTTTATCAAGTGCCTTCTTCTTTTCAAGGTCAAAAACTTCAGAAGCATCCTTGATTGGTATATCATGAACATCAATAGAAATTCCTCGAGAGTCACAGACAATACTCGATACCTTCGGAATACGATCAAGATTTTCGAAAGTTAAGGCCCCTCTAGAGACAGCACCAAGATTCACAAATTTGACGCCAAGGTGTTCTTTAACACCTTGATCTTTGTGATAATGCCCAAAGACATAAACATCAGGGCATCCTTCAAATATTAAATCTCGATAATCAAATACTCGTTCATTAAAGAATGTTTGAACACGTTCTTCTGGCGCGAAAGCTGCTAACGCATGAACAAAAGCAATAGTATATGTGCTAGAATCGTTCTTCTTTACGGCCTCTCTCAGAGCGTCGTCATATAAATCAGTCGTATATTCAACACCAATAAGTCGAACGTTCAAAGTTCCTGAAGTGAGAGTTTCATCTTTAAGATGTCTGAAAACACCGGAACGAAGAAGAACACCAAGCGGCTGTTTAGGGAGAGAAAGCGGATCATTATAACTCATGTCATGATTGCCACCGATGGCATATGTTGGACATGAATAATTACGATGAATCCTAGCCGATTGAGCGACAGTTGCCATTGTCGTCTTATTAGCAGCTTTCACATGAAAAAAGTCGCCAACACGAACAACAGCATCAGCTTCTAACCTTGAAGCAAGCTGACCTTGCCATTCAAGCTTCTCAAAAATGGCATCCCTGTAACAGTCTTTTCTGTAACCGGGGTTGAGATCGGCAAGATGTTCGTCAGATGATGTGACTAATCTGATTTTCGACACTGATCAAAATTACATTGAAAAGAACTTCAAGGAAATCCTGAAGCCTGGTCAACGTCAAGACCGGTCGATATCAATAATGAAAGATCCGAGTTTCTCATAGTCTCACGTTCATTTTTAACGGAGAATAGGAAAGCATCTGGATCACCAAAAAGAAAAACTTTTTTCTTTGCTCTAGTGATAGCTGTATAAACAAGATTTCTATATAGCATAATCCCGTACTGCATCGTCATCGGCATGATAACATAATCAAATTCCTGACCCTGACAACGATGTGCAGTACAAGCATAAGCGACAGTCAACATCATCCTACATTCTTCAACACTAAATGTAAAGACCTTGTCAACATATCGAGGGACTGACGATTCCTGATCAAACCAGTTAAAAACTCGAACCTCAACTTCATCATCTTTTAGAGAGATTCTTTGAACTTTCCCAGTATCACCGTTGAAAATCATGCGGTCATAATCATTCTTTATGATCATGACACGATCACCTTCATATAGATCTGAAGTCCCATGTTTTATGTAAGCAGCCCGTTTAGATGCGAATTCAGGATTAAGAACAGGCCGAAGGGATTTATTTAAGTTATTTACACCTAATTGTCCATCATATTTTGGAGCAATAAGCTGGAAATTCGAGCCCTTCTCTTTCATGAGAGCAGTAAGCTTACAAACTTCTTCAACAACCGCCTCAAGCGAATATCGCATGAAAACAAATTGTGATTTCTGACGAAACGATAGATCTATGTCAGAACCAGCAAGAATTTGATGGGCGACTGAAATAATATCTGATTGATCTGATTGTCTATATATCCTCTTAAGGAAAACATGAGGAACATCAGGACAACTCAGGAGAGAATTTAAAACATATCCAGCACCAACTGACGGTAACTGAGCAGCATCACCAACTAGGATAACAACAGTCGATGGAGTTAGAGCGGTCATTAATCGGTAGAAAGTCTCAGAATCTACCATGCTCATTTCATCAACAATGATGGCATCAGCATAAAATTTATTGTTAGCCCCAAATTTCCAACCACCATCACGATTATAACCAAGAGCTCTATGAATTGTGGAAGCTACTTTGCCCGTCACTTGTGATAGACGCTTCGCAGCTATACCAGTTGGAGATAGAAGAAAATAATCAAGATTTTTCTTCTCGAATAAATCAACAAATGCTGATACAAGGGTTGTTTTACCGGTTCCAGGATAACCAGAAATTACGCAAACACGAAATTTCTTTAGCATGAAGAAAGCATCTCTCTGTTCATCAGAGAGTTTAATATTTCTTCGTTCTTCGAATGATGAAAGAATTTCATCAAGATCCCCGAAAGAAGGGGCGCCGGATTTCAATAAATCTGATACATGTCTAGCTGCTTCCGATTCAAAAATCCAGTTATTTTTTAGGTATAACTTCGTTCCATTTGAAACTATAACACCGGATTTTTTGAGTTCGGTAAGACAAGTATAATATGCAGATTCCGATAGATAATCTCCGTGAGAAAAAGATTCAAGACCTTGTCTAAAAAGTTTTTTAGTTTGATTAAATATATCTTCAGAAACAACGTAAGTATGACCGTCTGAACGAGAAAGTTCATCCATCGAGTATATAATTAAAGCAGAGACTCTCCTTAAATCATCTCTGCCGATCCCAAGTTTTTTGGCAACTTGATCAGCTGTCGAAAAACCAATACCGGAACATTCATAGAGACAATAAGGATTAGCTTTAATGAGCTCTGTAGCTCGAGCCCCGAAGGTACTATAAACAGACCGAATCTGTGTACCATTGAGGCCAAAATCAGCTAAGAAAATTGATACTGTTCGTTGTTCAGATGATTTCTTCCATTCAGTCTGAATAGATTGTCTCTGTTGAGTGGTTAGAAAATCACATTCAGAAAGACGTTCAGGAGTGTTATCTAAGATAGAAACTAAATCGTCACCGAATGCTGTATAAAGTTTTCCAGCGGTAACCGGACCTATCGATTTAACATTATTGATAAGATAGGTCATGACGCCAGTTCTTCCTTTTTCAGGAATGATTTCACAAGCCGAAGCTGTGAACTGACGACCATAAGTTGGATGATTTCCCCAAACACCACAAAATTTCGCCTTCACACCATTATCGAGTGTTATGTCAGGGAAAACACCATTAACAACGGCTTTTGAATTACCTTTCTCGAGTATTACTCTGACAACGGTATATCCAGTTCCCTTATTGGCGAATAGGGTGCCACTAATTTTTCCTATAAGTTCTTCCACTTGGAATAAATTACACTAGAAAGTAGAAGATTATTTAAGAAGGGATAGACATCAGATCCATAAGCTGTTGCTCTGATATAATAATAACCCCATTTTTCTTGGCGGACATCATCTTCTTTGAAGTAGTATCAGTATCATTAGTAACGAGATATGTGGTTCCTTTAGAAACAGAATTTTGAACTGTTCCGCCAGCATCCATTATCATCTTTTGAACAGTTTTTCTCGGCTTTGAGAGATCACCAGTTATACATACTGATTTACCTTTAAGTGGACCATCAGAAACTTTCTTGACCTCCAAAACTTCCAACAAATCAAGAAGAAGTTCTTTTCTTTCTAAAATCCCTTCTTGAATTTGACGTGCAGTTTTCTCCCCAATATTTGGAACGGCAACTAATTCATCGAAGCCAGCTGATACAATTTTATCGGCAGTATCGAACCCGGCAGAGACAAGATCAGTTGCTGTAGAAAGACCGAAATTCGGAATGTTTATCGATGCAAGAATCAATTCAAGAGGAAGAGACTTATTTGAATGAAGTGCTGCATAACATTTATCTGCCATTTTACGGCCAGAACAGCAATCAGTCCAATCATCGATAGTTAAACGATAAAGGTCAGCGACCGAAGATACGTTCGGTAATTCGGCTAAAGCTTCAATCGTTGCATCACCAATATTTAAAAGTCCGAGATTCCTGATCCAGACTTTCAATGATCCGATAAGTCTAGATGGACATGAAGTATTATTACAATATAAGAAATCACCGACAATAGCAGTTGGTCCTGAACATACAGGACAAAACTCAGGTATTTGAAAGAGATCAGGGCGAGAACCTTCTGTCATAACAGAAGATACAAGACAAAACTCAGAATTTACTACTGCTGAGTTTGTTCTTCGTCCTCATCAACTTCTTCATCTTCGTCAAAATCTTTGAGCTCTTCGTCATCACCTTCGAGATTCAATTCCGCTTCAAAATCTTCGTCAGGCTTTTGAAACTCAGCCGGAATCTCTGGAGGAGGGGCATTTTCAGGAACAGCATTATTCGGAGTCCCACCGAAAACCTGTTCTTGAACCATGGAACTCTTTCCTTCATGGAAAGCCTTCATGAATTCACCCATCTCCCCACCGAGTGAGAGGACTTTTTCAGCAATCTTAGAAAGATCGTCGTTTTCTTTCCCAGTGAAATCTTGCTGAAGACGAGCAATCTTCGAATATGTCATTGCCAAATCTTTTAGAATATCGGCAATATATGAATTAACTCGATACCACTCTGTATCTCGTGCGTCAGTGGGCGCAGGAGCTGGCGCAGCCTGAGGCGCAGGAGCTGGCGCAGCCTGAGGCGCAGGAGCTGGCGCAGCCTGAGGCGTACCGCCTTGATTACTCTGACCGTCGTCTGCTTCCCGAAATTTAGCAGCGATTTGAGCAAATCGTCCTTTCGGCTCTTTGAAAGAACCGCTAAGATTTGCTTCAACTCTAGCAGCAGTAATCTGAAAAGGAGTCGCCATCTCTGATTAAGAGATAACAAAGGGCTAATCCGGACGTAAATTACGTTCGATATCCCGTAGATATAAATATGGAACAGATCGTAATCGAAGAAACGAATACTACAAACCGGGTGGCCGATATAATAATCGACACTTTAATTAGTCTAAATGTGACCCATTTTTTCGGAATCCCAGGGGGTCCAGTATCACCAATTTTTCACGCAACCTGGAAGCATCCGAAAGCTAGACTCATAGAATCACGGCAGGAGACAAGTGCCGCTTTTACAGCCATGGGATATCATAGAGCATGTGGGAATACTCCATGCGTCATAGTCACTGCCGGTCCCGGAGCGACAAATGTTGTAACTGGAGTAGCTGCAGCTGCAGCTGAAAAAACTCCAATGATAGTTATCTCTGGAGATGTTTCTTGGGAAACTAGCGGTAAACGACTACTTCAAGATTCCGGACCTCAGGGGATAAATATCGACGCAATGTTTCAAGGGATAACGAGGACCATAATCAGAATCAGACAAGCAAAATCAGCCTCAGCTCATATAGCCGAAGCTCTTCAAATAGCAACTAACCCAAAAAACCCGGGACCAGTCCTAGTCATTATTTCAATAGACAAAGCCTCGGAAAAAACTACCTCCCCAACCATTGTCGTAACCCCAGTTATTAAAATGAATGATCATGGGGTTGATATGGACTTGGTAAAACTAATTAGAGATAGACTCATTAAAGCGGAACGCCCGTTACTTGTTTTCGGAGCTGGTTGCAGACCTTTTTGGCATCATCTCGAATGTCTCTTGTTTGAGTTCAAAATTCCATTTATCACTACACCACGAGCAAAAGGCATAGTGAATGAAACTCATTCTTGCTCTCTAGGACACGGCGGATTAGCAGCCAGAGCATGGGCAAGAGAGTATACGAGACGTGGGGTTGATTTCGCTCTTGTCATTGGAACAGATCTAGATGATTGCTCAATTGGATCAACCAGTTATATTAAAGATGGTGGTGAATTAGTTCATATCGATTGCAACGCATTAGTCTTCAACCGAAATTTACCAACATCATTAGGAATAGTTGCTGACATAGGAGTTTTCCTAAATCAACTAACTGTAGCTGTTCAAGATATTGAGGTATCACTTAAGCCAGAAATTGAAGAAATTAAAAATAATTCACCTTTCGATCACCAAAACTTTGAAAGTGATGGAAGCGCAATCATAACACCATATCGAGCTTTGGCAGATCTGCAGCATGCTTGCCCAGACGCAAGATTTGTAACAGATATTGGAGAGCACATGCTATTTGCACTCCATTATTTAATAACAACAAAGCCAGATAGATTTACGATCCATCTCGGTCTCGGAAGTATGGGATCGGGTATTTGTTCTTCCATAGGAATGGCGATAGGGGATCAGTCATCTAAAGTTATCTGTATATGCGGCGATGGCGGGATGCAAATGTCTGGAATGGAACTCATGGTAGCAAAAATGCAAAATCTACCAATATTGTTCGCAGTCTTCAACGACTCTCGTTATAATATGGTGCATCACGGATTCAGTCAAGTCTATGGGGAAAATATTCCTGTCGAAACTCCACTTATCGATTTTCGAAATTGGGGACTATCAATGGGAATCAATGCTGAGCGAATAAATCATCCGGGCGATATAACAAGTAATATGATCGATTTACTTACAAAAGATGGCCCGGCAATTTTAGATATTAGAATAGATCGTAATAAACGGGTTGTTGGAGGAGGAAGAAACGAAGTTCTTAAACAAATGAGTGAACCAGTCAAGTAAACTCACGCCTTGTAAGATCAGTATTATGGAACTATTAGAGATAGACGACCTCGAAAAAGAAGAGGCGGAGCTGAGAGAAGCCAGACTGGCATATTATAATCTTACTCCGATAATGTCAGATCCTGAGTACGATGCACGCCTCGAAAGACTAAAGCGACTAAAGCCAGGAAGTTTCGAAGTCGAAGTCGTTGGAGCTGAAGTTCCAAAACTTTCTGTTTGGGAAAAAGTAGAGCACAAGATCCCGATGGGGTCATTGTCAAAAGTAAACAGTGAAAAAGAATTTCGCGAGTGGGCAACAGAAGTCATTGGAGATGATGACGGCCCGAAAGCTTTCTTATTTACGCATAAAATTGACGGGTCGAGTATGGAACTCGTCTACGAAGCTGGGGAATTAGTAAGATGCGTTACTAGAGGGAATGGGACAATCGGTGAAAACGTAACTGATAATGTCTCTCGAATACCGAACATTCCAAAATCGATTGTTATATCTAGTGAAGAAGTGACGGTTCGAGGTGAAGTCGTCATGTTAAAGCAAGTTTTTCAGGAGAAATACTCCGAAAACTATGCTAATCCTCGAAATACTGCAGCAGGAAAAATCAGAGATAAGAAAACAGACGGTAGAGACTGCGTTAATCTGATCTTCCTTGCATATACACTAGTATCTGCTACTGCACCGAAAACAGAAGAAAAATGTTTCCGAGTTTTACAGAAGCTAGAATTTCAAGTACCAGATTACGGAACCGGGAGCATAGACGATGCAGTCGAATGGCACAAAGCACTTGCAGATTATAAACGAGAAATAAATCCGTATGAAATGGATGGAACAGTAATAAGAATAAACGACATTAAAGCACAAGAAGAACTCGGTGATTTAGGTATGAGACCAAGAGGTCAAATTGCCTATAAATTTGATCCGATAATGGGAATCACTAAAGTGATCGACATTAAATGGCAAGTCGGAAATTCCGGTCGAATAACACCGGTAGCTTCTGTTGAACCAATAGAAGTTGGTGGAGTAACAATAACTAGTATTTCACTTCACAACTTAGCGATGTTTAAAGAATTGGCTTTATTCCAGGGATGTCGCGTCTTAGTTAGTAGAAGAAACGATGTCATCCCATATATTGAGCAGAATCTTGATGCTAAAGAAGCTGCCTAGTACGAAGTATCGATGTAATTCTTGAACTAAATGATAAATTTCCTCCAGAATTCATTAAATTCTGGATAGTTATAGTCCATGACTTTGGTCGTTCATCCTCAGTATTGGGAATGAAAGCAGACCATCCACGTCTCGGTACTCGAGGAGGATTGTGGTTATAACCAGGATCGTCTGCTGATATGAAAACATGCGTCGGATTATCCTTGGCAAAATTTTCCATATCAGCAGTCAACTCTGATATGTTTTCAAAATCGGTAGGGAGTGGAGAATTATCTTTATCTGTCACAAATCACATTACAACAGATATTAACTACAGCCGGTACTAACTCCACAGGTACCACATAAATAACAAGTACCAACTCTACGAGTGATGGCACCGCAATTCATACAAGGCGGTGCATCACTACTCATTGCCGGTGAAGCAGAATCCATAACTGACGGAATCGATGAAGGAGGAGGAAGAGATTCGATTGAGACAGCACGCGTCTTAATCTTATCAGCCATCCCAGAGTTCTCCCCGCCAAAATAACGGATATCCAAGAACTTAAATATGTAATCATATATACTATCAGCAAATCGAATCTC
This sequence comes from Lentisphaeria bacterium, assembly GCA_041651315.1. Taxonomy (GTDB): domain Bacteria; phylum Verrucomicrobiota; class Lentisphaeria; order Oligosphaerales; family CAITYL01; genus CAITYL01. The sequence continues at coordinate 28,403 of JBAZJM010000002.1, forward strand.
AGGATTATCCGTCATCCCGGCAGGTTCAAAACGCTGATGAATGAAACTCTTGATCATAACTGGAAGTGGAGTACCATGTTGAAGAGCTATGCTCATCATCATAGTAAAACCATCAAGAAGACCACCAAGAGTTGATCCATTCTTACCAAGACGTACAAAAACTTCTCCCGGTGTTCCATCGTCATATTCATTTACCATCAAGTATGCTTTATGGCCACCGATGTTAAACTTGTGCCTGAAGCCCTTAACATCTCTCGGGAGACGACGACGCTTTAGAATAGGGACCTCAATGGGAACTTCACGAATAACTTCACGAATCCCAGTCTTTGCTTCTTCATCATCTCTACTCTTCGTCTTCAATGGCTGAGATTTTTTACAACCATCTCGGTAAAGAGCGATGCATTTCAGACCGAGTTTCCAACCTTCGTAATAGAGATCCGCAATGTCTTCAACAGTTGCATTACTCTTAAGGTTAACCGTCTTGCTTTGAGCACAAGTAATGAGTGGTTGTATGGCAGCCATCATCTTCAAATGACCGATGGGTGTAACACAACGCCCAGAGAGCATAGAAGGCATGGCACATTCGAAAACTGGAAGATGCTCAGCCTTCAAAAATGGAGCACCTTCAATATCATCATTTTCAGTTAGAAAATTCGAAATTCCAGAAACTTCGTCTTCTGAGTATCCGAGATTATGAAGCGCCGTCTTAACCGCTCCACTAACTAATTTCATAGATCCGCCACCAACAAGTGACTTGTATGAAACTAATGAGAAAGCCGGTTCAATTCCGGTGGTATCCATACCCATAAGGAATGAGATGGTCCCAAGAGGAGCTTGAAGTGTTGCTTGAGAGATCGAGTATCCGTGTTTCTCACCAAGCTTTATGACTTCGTCCCAAGCTTTTTCAGATGTACTAAGAACATCATCACCAAGTGGATCTTTAACGACACCCCAACGTTTCAGAACATTCTTATTCGCTTCTCGGTGCATTTTCATGACACCAAGCATCGGTTCTTTGTTCTTTTCGAATTCTGCGAATGGAGAAGTTCTGGCTGCTAGTTTAGCAGCTACGGTATAAGCATTAGCAGTCATAAGACTAGCTAATCGCGCTGCAACTACGCGACCTTCATCAGAATCATAAGCAAGGCCAAGATTCATGAGAAGCGCGCCAAGATTTCCATAATTCAAACCGATAGGACGAAGAGCTAGTGAATTCTTCGTAATAGCGGGAGTAGGATACTCAGCTTTGGCAATGATAGCATTTTGCGCAGTAACGAAAATTCGAATAGCATGCTCAAAACGCTTCACATTGAGAGTACGACCATCAAAAAATCTCGTTAAGTTCAAAGCACAAAGGTTGCAGGCGGTGTTGTCTATATGAAGAAATTCTGCGCAAGGATTACTTGAACGAATTCTTCCGGAATTCGGAGTTGTGTGCCATTTGTTGATCGTGTCCGAGTATTGGACGCCGGGATCACCACAGAACCATGCAGCTTTAGCGATTTCAAGCCAAACGTCTTTAGCTTTATAGGTTCCAACAATTGAACCAGTAATTCGTGCTTTAGTCTCCCAAGAACGATCATCAGTGACAGCTCTCATGAATTCGTCTGAGATACTAACTGAATGATTAGCGTTCTGGAATGAAACCCATTTATAAGCAGAGTTCGGATCATCATAGCTTGCGCTATAACCAATATCAATCAAATCATGAGCGCGTTTCTCTTCAACGGCTTTACATGTAATGAAACCAGGGCGGCCGTCTTTCGTTTTAATAATATCAGGATGATCAATATCAATTACTACGATCTTCGCAGCGTTACGAGTACTGCCACCGCTCTTCATCACTTTGGCGCCCTTATCGCATTCCTCCATGAATCCGAGAGGGCCGCAAACATAGGCTCCCGACGAGAGTTTCTCGTAGGAAGATCTGAGTGACGAAAAATTCGCACCAGAACCAGAACCACCAGCAAAAATGATTTTCTCTGATTTTTGAAATTCAGAAATAGATTCTAAAGAATCACCGACACCAGAGATGAAGCAAGCAGACGCAGCTTGTCGACGACCAGGAACGCCCAGATTAAACCAAACAGGAGAATTGAAAGCACCGAGCTGGTGAAGAAGAGCATAGATGAGCTCTTGTTCATAAATATCAGCGTCTTTTTGTGATTCAAAATAACCCTGATCAAAAGCCCACTTCGTTAATGTTGAAGCAACTCTCGAAAAAACTTGTCTAACAGAATTTTCACGAACATTATCGATCATTCGGAAATATTTGTCAGCGACAATATTTATCGTAGTTTCAGTCCACCATGCAGGAACTTCGATTCCTTTACATTCGAACACAATGGTTCCATCCGGCCGAGCAATGACAGCATCAACTATTTTCCATTCAATATCATCGAATGGATGAACGCCGTCTTTCGTGAAAACTCGAGACCAACGTCCAATCTCACGACCCTCTTTGGCCATGCCAGCAACACTTTCAAGAGTCTTGACTCCAGGGGAAATTTCAACGGGTGATAGAGGGTCAGCTACGGCCGCGCTTGTCATTCAATGCCTCCTCAGATAGACGAACAATCTCAGCTTCTAACATCAATCCAGCAGAAGAATTCCCGACTTTGTGTAATAAGTCTGCATTACACAAAGTATCAAGACTTTTCAGTAGAGAGTCTTGACTCCATAAACCAACCTTAGGTTCCACCATCTTTCGATAAACAAAAGGATGAACCCCGATCTTTTCTGCTATTTCTTGTCCCGATAGTCCGGATGAGCGAAGACGCTCGATTAGCAGCATCTGAATAATATGACGCTGTAAAAAAGCGATTACCCATCCCGTTTCGTCGTTGTTTTCTTGAAGTTTGTCCAGAAAAGCAAAAGCTTTGACCGGACGTCCTTCGCAAACAGCGTCTAACACTTCTTTCGGGGTTAACTCGGCAGAAAAGCATAGAACGGCCTTAACATCTTCCGGGGTTACGACCCCGGAAGGAACTAAAACCGATATTTTCCGTATTTCCGAAAATATCTTCCGCAGGCTTTTTCTGCTGTTCACAAAAAGTCCGACGGCTACACGCGCTAAATCGATATTGAAATTTTCGCCTTCCTTTATAATCCAACCGAGATATTCATTCTTATCATCAAATGATTTGAGCTTCGGAAAATCATATGATTTACGACAAGAAGCGTGGGAAAGTTTCTTTTTTGATACTACGATAACATCATCGTCAAATGATGAGAGAAGAGGAACATCATCAGCCCCCCATAGGATGAAAACACGAGAAAGATTATCTTTAGGAATCGTTGAAGATTCTTGAAGATAATTCGATAATTGACTAGGAAGTTTGAACTGATAAACAGTCTTGGCAAGACTAGAAGCTGCTTCTTGAAACGCTGCCCGTTCAACAAGAAACTCTTCCTCACCGCTAATTAGAGTAAGTTTTGCCACGGGAGATTAATATACAATAAAATCAGTCGCAAAAACATGCCCTATGCCAATGAATCTCCACATTGGCTGAAGGAACTTTAATTATATCAGCACAAAATTGTAAAAAACGACGACTACGAGATCTATTTAACAATTTCGATTCAATAACAGCAGATCTACACACAATAGAGATAGCATCTCTTTCTTTTGATCGACCAGATTTAATTTTCTTCACAGCTTCCGGAATGAAAATTGATTTATCGCCAGAAAGAATTTTGAGTACGCTGTGTCGTAATTCTTGAAAAGGGCCAGACATTATTGTTTGATAAAGACCTGGACGACCATCACATAAAGCTACGAGTGCTGGCTCAGTAACGAATTCAAGACAATTTGAAATTTCTTCATCAGATAAACAATTCCACCTAATAATATGAACGAATCGTGATAAGAGAGGCGGAACAAGTAAGCCACGATCTGAAACAATAAATATGACTAAACATCCGTCAGGAGTTTCTTCACAAAGTTTCAACCATGCATCTTGAGCTGGTTCGCTTAATCGATCAGCTTCATCAACTACAATAGCTCTGAATGAACCGAGAACAGGATGTGAATCACAAAAGTCTCGAGCTTCTCTAGCTCCTTCAGGACCAGTATCAGCTACATGTAAATCTTCAGGACCAAGAAAATCTTCCAAAAACGAACAGATGAATGTCTTTTTTCCGATATAGTCAGGTCCCTCAAGAAGAAGATTTCTCGGCGGATTCGGGGACTTCAGGAGTGTCTCTATCTCCCGCTGTGAGTTCTCGTTTCCTGAAATCTTCGGCATTTGCTCTTCCTACTTCGATCAACTCTATTTTAATTTCATACAATCGAAGACACAAAGGGCAAGCGGCCGTATTATAGCGACCAAGAAGAACTAAACCAGACGATGGACAGTTTTGGCAAAAGAAGATCAATAGTTAAATGCTCCTCCAACCGGAACAACCCAAACATGTCCACACTTAGTGCATTTAAACATTGGAGCAGAAGAGCCATCTTGTGACATCTTCTCAGCTCTCTTACCATCACACTTCTGACCCTCTGTTCTTGGATCAGAACCACGGGTACAGCGCATAAAAACAACCGGATTGGATTTTTCTTCAATATTTGACAAGTTTTTCTCCTTACGGAGAAAACTCTACTATCAACAAAGCTCGAATACGATCAAGAATAATATTTATAGGTTCAGTTGGGAATAAATCTAAGTTTACTTTAGATACAACTGATTTACAACGATCAAAATCTGATTTCAAAAGAGTCCATGATTCTCCAAGTATATTCGGATTTTGAGCTTTAACAACTTCCGGAGAATCTGCTGAACTAAAAACACTAACTGTTAATTTATTTTGTTTCAAACGATAAACAAGCATTGGATATGAAGTAGTGACATGCTCTATCGTTGCAGCACGAAAAAGACGGTTTATCTTTTCGCCAGTAAATGAATCACTAAGACTTCCATCCAAAGCCATGTCATGCCCATGGGCAAAAACGGATTGAAGCAACAGAGAAAGCTGCTCTCGAGATTGAGAAAGCTTGTTGAGTTTGAGCCCCTGGAGCTTCACTCTTCTTTCGTCGACCGGCACCGGCACCAGCATCAGGTTTGATAGCGTCTACATCAACACCCTGACTCTGAAGTTTCTTCGTTAGACGACTCAAATCGTCTTGTTCTTTCGGGCCAAGTCCGTCTTTCGATTCTGCCTTCGCCTTATAGCGAGCGACCTTTCGCTCATCGATACCACGCTGATAATCTTCTTTACCCTGTAGCTTCTCGCGTTCCTTTTTACGAACAGCAGAAGGATCTACATCAGCAAAGAATGTTTCTTTCAAGACGCCATAATCACCAGGCGTCATATAATTCTCAATGAAGACCCAGATCTTATCTAGAAGCTTCTTACGAAGATCACCGACAAAACCTGACCAGCGTTTCTTATTCTTCTCATACATCTCGGGATTCTTCTCTTGAAGAGCCGAGGCCTGACCCATATTTTCCTTCACATCAGAACCAAAAGTGCCGATGTCATCATCAAAAATTAACTCGAATAAACTAAGCTCTTCCGGAGTTAAAGACTTCTTTAACTCGGGGATATATTCATCGATAACGTCATAAAATTCACGAATTGCAGAATGATCATCAAGAGCCTTACCCAACGCAGTGTCATCAGGCGTCGGCATTCTGCCTTCGCCTTCACCCATCCCACCAGCATCATCACGTTTTCCGAAAGCTTGATCGATCGTTTTTTCCTGCTTCGTCTTCTTCATTTTCTGCATCGATCCGCTCATAGCGGTCGTACGCAAATTGCTATACATTGCTGAAAGAGCATCTTCCCACTTATCCCAATCCTTGGCAAAATCCCACGGTTTGCCAGTTTTACGTTGGATTGGTTCACCACTTTCATCTCTCTGAACAACACCAGCATCATCGGTTTCATATCTTGAACCGGTAGTGATGTAGGTCAAGAAATCCTGCACAGCATCCATCGCAGCACTTTCATTATTTTGAAGTTGCTTACGAGCAATGGCCATCAATTTATGACCAATGGTAGCTGGACTAATATCAACACTCTGATCAGGGAACTGCTTCTTCAGAATATTAATAATGGCTTTCCCAAAACCAGTTTCGATATCCGCATATAAGCGGAACATAGCCAATATTAGTCTGGTAGATGCTGCAAGGCGCATGCAACTAATTCAGACTAAAGGGCTAGTTTTAGGACCGATCTAAATCAACTAATCAGACAATTGGCCGGTTTTATCATTAGGGAAAGTCATCAGTACCGGCCCATTGCAAGTGAGACAACAATCACCGACAACTTCACTTTTGACAACGGAGTTGTTAACGTGACCTTCAGCACATCGAAATTTAGGTCCCGGATTTTCATACCAAGAATCGGGGATCCCCATAAATATAGGTTCCCCATTTTCTTCATATTTTAAACGAAGAACGAAGATTCTTTTTCGAAGTTCTTCGAATTCCACTATTGACGAGCCCGGGCATCACGCGATACAGCCGCAGTAATTTTTTCACGAGGATAGTCAAAATGAGCTGCCATGTCGTCTTCAGTCATCCCATCACGAGCTAAAGAACCGAAAAGCTCATTCCTCGCTTTCACAGGATCACCGAATCGATCATCACCAAGAACCTGATCCTCAGTGCAGCCATATCGTTCACAAACTTCATGAAGAACTCTGTCAGCATGCGCTTCACCAACTCGCGCACTCTTCAGTTTTCTTAAACCTGACAAGTGCAGTTTATGAACTTTAGTGACAGGGATATTAACTTGCCGAGAATAATCACGAGCAGCCTGTCCTAAAATATCGAGTGCTTCAATCGCGGCGAGTTCATCAGAAGTGATAGTGGACTGTTTGAGTAAAACAGTTATATCAGTCTGATTTTCAACTTCAGTAAATTTTTCAATCGCAGCATGATCTGCAATAATTCTAGGTGATCCATCTTCAGAATCAGCGTCGAACGCTAAAGATTCCATATCCCCAAATTCTGGAGAAAGACCATTATTGCAACTCACACGCGATATATCATCAGTACGTCCAAGAGACTTGAACTCATTACTGACTTCATTCGTTATGAGAATCGAAGCGTACTTCAAAAGACCAGCATCGATAGGCTGCGGTTGCGTCTGCGCATTCAGCACAGGTCTCATGATAGTCCTCGGCGTTCTGGCTATCATATTATAACCGCGCCAACGACGAAGAAAATTCCGCTCATGTCGTTGACCATCTTTATCGATGAAAATGCTGACGAGCTGTGAATCATTCCAACGCATCTTCTGAATATGCGGAATCAACTCTGGATCCGTCCACGATTTAAACGTGGTCATATCAAGAGTTATCCCTTTCAACCGAAGAAGTGAAAGTCCGCGATGACATTCAGGGCATTCTTTCGGATCCATGCCAGAACGTCGTTTACGTGGACAACCTTGGTGTTCCGTGAGTTCCGCCGGCAAAAGGAATCCTTGCCGCCATAAAGCTTGAAGCTTCGTGTAATCGCCTGCCGGATATGCTAAAAGCGATAAAACTCTGTCACTGTCGATCGTGTGATTTTGGACAGAGTAGAAGAAACGACCGTGATCAAACTTAGCATAACGAAGCAGATCATCGATTCGCCAAAGCGAATGCGCCCAAGACCGTTTATTTTCCCTCCCATTCGGAAGAACTGCCGGACCTAGGCGTTTTTGAACCATTTTGCCGTTCTTGTCTGCAACAAGAATCGGTTTCCCATCGACATCGAACAGAGGAGATGCGATATATGCTAGGGAACCAGGGTTCAAACCTAGCATATATTCAGCTTCAGAACGATCAATAAGATCGTCCTTCAGATGCTTAAAGAACCACCTGGCTGTGAATTCCTTCTGAAGGAGGCGAACAAAGACTCTTTGAGCTGCGTCTGGCCCTCGCTCATTCTTACCAAAATGAAACTCTTTATTCACTCTAGCCCGAACCCACTTATACCATTGTTCAATGAACGAATTGTCCGTGGGAATTGAGACAGGCTTATACCCCTCAACAAACTCTGACATTCTGTACCTCCTCCTTGCGCCAGATCACACCAGCGACTACGGAGAATGATCTCTGATCTACAACAGACCAGAGCGACAGAATTTATCACAGTTTAAAAGGCTACACAATTATCCAAAGAATGGAAAAAGCATTTCGATTTCAGACACCTCATAGACAGTAGGCTGAACAGTCGATGGGTGAAGAAGTTCGAGGACTTCCTTATCCTTCAGAGGCGGACGACGCTTTGCAAGCCATTGTTGAGCAGAGGATACTCTCGCCTTCGAAGCATCACGACCCTTAGTACAGGATCCATCACCAGATGCATAGAGGGCAAGTCTCTCTGTTATCGGGAGCTTCGAACAGGTATTAAAAGACATTCTAGCAATCCGAATAGCTGCCCGTACACAATTGTTTCGGTCAGATATTAGATCCTCACCACCCCATCCGATGGTCTTAGACTTATCGGTTATGAATTTAAGACCATCCCCAGTAACTACGACACGACGAGTGGTTTTTCCATCAGCTTCAGGTTTACCCATCCGAATCTGTGCGATGCACCAAGATTCACCGGAATCACCTCGAGCTGCCGGACCTATACCTTCGTCCACATCTTTACGGAAATAACTCTCATGCATTGCAACTGCAGCTATGAGTGCAGCGGTCATGGCTCGACCATATTGACCGCCAAAAATTGGTTTTTCCGTCGGATCGTAAGCGACTGAAAGAATATCGTCCGCAATAGACTCATATCGAGTCTTTCCTTCTTCAGGAGTCTCTTTCGCGTCTTTGTAGTAGGTGACTCCCGCAGGAGACCACACTAACATTCTGTCAACCATCCATTGATGAAGGGATGTTACACGAAAAGAGGGGAGGGTTGATTCATAGGATGTATCGGGGACGGATGAGGAATTTGAAACTATATCAGAAGTTGGCTCCGGAGTTGACGCATTTACACGGACTGAAATAAAGAAAACAGTCAGAAGTAAAAGGACTTGCTTGAGGCTGTTTTTCATCATATAGGACACCTGAATTCAAAGTTTACGCTCCGGAGTGAGTTCAATATACTGAGTCAACCCCAGTTTTTGATCACGGGTCGCAAACGTCAATTTAACTTTTGAGACTAAATAAGCCCCATTGACTTCTCGAACTTTCTTTGGATGTTTAGGATTTTTCAAAGAAAGTTCAAAGTTGATAACCCTCCCTTCATCGAGTAGAGGCAGTAAACCAGCTGCATACTCGACATGGATAGGTAAATCAGTGAATATAAAATATGATCTAACCAGTTGACTCTCCTTTTCAAGGCCGTACATTTACTAAACCAACCGTATCTAATTTACAATCAAATTTACTATTCTTACATTCACTTTTAACTTATCTACTGTCTTCTTCCTTGTTTTAACTAGTTGTTTCTTTGAAACAGTAACACTTCTTCTTCGAAGAATTGTAAAAGCATGAAATAAAACGAAAAGAAAAGAGAAGAAAAGATCTTAGAGGTGTAAAAGTCAAAAGAGTGACTAGTTTGCTCTAAGCAGTTAGATCGAATATGTCGGATTCGAAAAAACCTCTCCTCTTTTTGATCTCCAGGGTTATTCCCTCCGTCACAAGACCCGGGTTTGAAGGGTGGAAAAGCCGAATCTAACCGATCAAACCCAGTAGGAACTACGTACCATTACTAGTTCCACGGTTCACTCCATGCAGGGATCACGTTACACTGGGAACTAGTTGAATTAGAAAGATAAAAATGAATCGGACGGCCGGAAAAAAGAAAAAATCTTTGAAGAAGAAGCCTCTAGATAAGGAGAGACTCTTGGATGAATGCACCCAAAGAGTGGCCTCTTCGAAAGAAAGGGAGACCTTCCGGAAGTTTTTGGATGAGTTGATTAAGAACAATGCACTCCCGGCTGAACTACTTCGGGAAATACCAAGAAAACCAGAAGAGATAGGAAAAACTCGATTCGACCAGCTTTATGACACCTGCATGGCTTTGGTTTTTCCGAGTTATAGGCCTGAGACTCTGAGTAAACTTCTGGCCTCTGAAAATCTAGAGAGCCTTGAAAATATAAAGATTTGGAGGGTTATGTTCCCTCCTAAGTTCAAATTATCTCATATACTTTTGAGGGCCTCTTCGTTTCAAGAAGCCTACGCTCTTGCATGTGATTATGCCTGTCGAGTTTCCTTAAAAGCCGATGGGAAAATACCGACCGATTTAACGGTCAGAGTTCAGTTCGTAAGTGAGAGAGCAGTTCGTAGGTCACTCGATATGAGATGGGCGAATCGAGTGAAAAAACGAAAAGAGCTTCAGTTAGTGGGAAGAGAGTATTCAGCCAAAGAGATTAATGGGGCCCGTCTTGCAGCCCTTGGTGAGCCTGGCACAGATAAACACAGCTTATTCAAATATGCTGAGATAAGGGACCTCAGAAAAATAAGAAAATTCGCCGGGAAGACAAGACAGTCAGCCGTTGAAACTGAGGTATTTCGTTCAAAATGATGCGTTTGTATTATTGGTCATGATTCCTGGCAAGTTCAACGTATTACTGGATCAAGCTTGGGGTAGTTCTGGCAAAGGCAAAACATCTGCCTGGCTTGCAGATCACTTTGGAGTGACTGCAGTATCAAGTTCAAATTTTCCGAATGCAGGTCATACGGCTCGATTTTCCGATGGAACGAAATTCGTCGCTAAAGCGATCCCTACTGCTGCCATCTTGAAGAAGGCCAAAGGAATGGGGATGAAGTGTTTCATTTCTCCCGGTTCCGGTTATGACCCTCAACAACTCATCAAAGAATGGGAAGAGTGCGGGAAACCGAACTTGTATATCCATGAACGAGCAAGCATCGTAACTGATGAGCATAAAAAGAGAGAGGCCGACGGCAGCGATTCGACAAAGCATGTCGCATCGACTATGCAAGGAACCTCTGCAGCGATCGTAGATAAGATTCTTCGAAGAGAAAACGTTATCCTTGCTCGAAGTGGCTCAACATTAGACGCCTTTTTGAAGAAGGGTTATAATGAAGAAGTTGCCAACGATAGTGTTCAGATCGTTGAAGCAATGCAGTTTCGCAATCTAACATATTCGATGATCGATAATGGAAAAACCTGGCTACACGAAGGCTCCCAAGGTTACGCGCTCTCGATCGATCATGGGTCGCATTACCCTTATTGCACGTCTCGAAATTGCACTCTTCAAGCTGCGATGGACCATATGGCGATCCCGCCGTCGATGATTGGAGATGTTTATCTCAATCTTCGATCTGTCCCAATTCGTGTCGGGAATGTCTTTGAGAACGGAAAACAGCTCGGATTCTCTGGTGGTTTCTATCCAGATTGTGAAGAACTCACCTGGGAAGAAGTAGCACGAAGAGCTGGTATGCCGGAAGATGAAGCAAAGGCTTTACCGGAAAAAGAAAGAACCACGGTCACAAAGAGAATTCGGCGAGTTTGCACTTTCTCTTTCCTTGGACTTCGTGATGCCGTAAGAACAAACGGAGTCACAAAAATCGCTCTGAATTTCGTTCAGTATTTGAATTGGAATGACGCCGGCATTAAAGGCGGTAGAGAAGCCTTCTCGAAACTTTCCAAGGAAAGCAGAGCTTTCATCTCGAAAGTTGAAGATGAGACCGGAATTCCAGTTGTTCTGATTGGAACTGGAGCTGATCATGAAGAGATGATTAGTCTCCTCTGATGCTAACTCCGAGAGTATTCCAGAAAAGCGTGCTTACTATCGCGGTCTCTAAATCAGGGGCCGCGATATATGTAGGTGTGTACAAACTTGAATACTTTCAATCATTTTCAGTTGATTTCGATCGAGAAAAAGGATTACCGGTAGTCTCGATCAAGTATTTAATGAGTCACGATTCGGAAGTTCAGATGAAAATCGAAGAAGAAACACGATATCTGAAGGCCAACGGGTGGCTCGAATAATCGATTCAGGTATTTCTAGTTACTAATTCTTCGAGTCGACGCTTTATGCGTTCTACACGCGCTTCACTTTCTGCTAAGTCTCTCTTAAGATACTGATATTCACTGTTCGCGTGTTTTTCACATCTATCCGCGAAAATAGCCGGTTTACCGCACAATTCCGGATCGAACCCAGGGCCTCGATCACGAATTGGTGTTGTGCATGTTTTCATAGATGTTAGATAAATACACTTATTCCTGATTCTTTTTCTTTCGTTTCAAATGAATACCAATTTGATCAGGATTTCTAATCATGTATTCATGAACACGTTCAAAGTATCCATTGAGTGGTTCAACGGCATCTTTCATCATAAGACGTTCGAACATTAACATACCGTCTTCTTCACTCCAGAGCCATTCTTCTGTTATCGGAACGCCAACTTTAATCTGACTCCACGTGTTCCCGAATGGGAACATGAGAAGAATGTATTCAGTTTTAACGAAATGTGGTTCTGGACGTGGTATGAATGCTTCGTGTCTCTTAATCGAGAAGAAAACACCCGGAGGAAGTTCAATTCCTTCTGATGTTGTAGTTAGCCAACGCTTTATGCTAACCCATTTAGTTTCAAAAGTTTTTATTCCGGCTTGTTTTCTACATTTCAGGGCACAGTTATAGAGTGCAGATGGGGAAAGACCGCAAGTCCAAGGACGAAAATCCGACGGCAGGCTCCTAACTTCATGCTTATCTTTAAGCCAATAACCAGGGTTTGAAGATATCCTTTGCTGTATTTTTAGTTTGATTTCAGCATCCATGGAGACCCCGACATGAAACCAGCGGAAGTGTTCTGTTTAGTAGGAAAAGATGGCGAACTTTTATCTCCAGCTAGTCAAGCAACCATACTAGCGAAGTACTCAAGGTCTCCACTTTCAGCCAAAGTTCTTGTTGATCAAATTACAGAAGATGAAGCCGATAAATTTCAAGAAAAGTGGGTTGTGAATTTCGGACATAACTCTGTAGCAGAATTAGCTTCACTCCCAATTTGCTTTGAAGGAATCTCTATCATTGCATCAAAATATATAGAATCTTGGCAAAGAGGCGGTTATTCTGAAAAGAGTACTAGGTATCAAGAATTTTCAAGAGACTCTTTCATAACCCCACCTGGTGCGCCATCAACTATGATAGCGTTCGCTTCAAGATTCTATGATGCCTATGAAAATTTGATGCCGAAAGTCGTTAAGAGAGTTGCTGGAATCGTTGGGGACGATCCAGAAAATCCTAAGAGAACAACAATCGCTCGAGCTTTCGACAATGTTCGGTATCTACTTCCTGCTGGAACTGGAACGAGTGTCGGAGCCAATTTATTCCTCAGAGACATTCGAGGGATGATTTCTGGACTCAAAGGGTATACGAATCCAGAATTTCGAATGCTAGGCGAACAATTAGAAATCGCCGCTACAAGTTTAGCTCCAGCATTGATTAGACATACAGAACCAGATCTTTTTCAGCTTCCGATCAAAAATCTTGGACCGAGATTTTCTACAAACGGATTCTATGAGCCATATGTTGAGATATACCGATCACATATGATGCCAGATCCTAAAGTAGAACAGCAGGAATTTGAAAAACTCCTGCTGGAGAGACACGGGATGGATCTTAATGCTTTTTCAGAATTAATGAATTCAAGACCTCAATATTCAGAAGTTCCTGATATATTTAAAACTGTCAAAATATCATTCGATATAATGATGGATTACGGAGCCTTTCGTGATTTACAAAGACATAGAAGATGTGAACAATTCGTAGAGCCACTGTGCACAGACTATGGATTTGTCGTTCCAGATGATATTATTGGGACGGAACTTGAAGGTGAGTATCGAGAAGCCATGAGCTCAATACTCGCATATGAAGATGACTCAGTTGTTTACGATCAAGATCTTTTCCAGTATATGATACCTCTCGGTTATCTTCATAGATCCATATTTCAAATGGATCTCAAAGAGCTCTACTACATCATTGAACTTCGAACAAAACCGCAAGGGCATATTTCATATAGAAGAATTGCATACCGGATGTATGAACTAGCAATGGCTAGATTTCCTCAACTAATGCAATGGTGCAGAGTTATTAAACCCGATTTTATCGGGGAACATAAATGAGAGTCTGAGTAAGTTTACTTATCTAGTATTGATTGGCGTCATCGGTGTTGTAAGTTAACGTTGATGACGCCAAATCCATGTAAAGGGAAACCGGATGAGCTAGATGTCTTAATGAGATCTTCTCGTCGTATGGCTAGTGGCCTTCAGATAACTGGAATACTCTGCATCGGAATCGCTCTCGTAATCAGTTTAGCTGTTATGCTAGGAGTGTTAAAATGAGTAATGATTTTCGTCTTCAAGTTGATGCCCCGGAGTATGAAGAAGCTCACGGAATACGTGGTTTAGAATATGTTCTTCGATATACTATCCCATCAACTTGGGAATTTCATACTTTAAATGGGTATGTACCCTATTCAGTTTGGAAAGATCTCTCAATATTAATTATAAATGCAAATGAAGTGAAATTTCGTCGCCTTAAAGAGAAAAAATGATCAAATCTTAAGTTTTTCAATACTTAAGGTTGTGTCATGATAAAATACGTACGAGGCGATGCCACTAAACCGTGGATCAATGAGGGTGCTAACATCATAGCTCATGTATGTAATAATGCTGGTGGGTGGGGCAGAAATGAAGGATTCACCAGTGCTTTATCGAAACGTTGGCAACAACCAGAATCTGATTATAGAGCCAAATTTTCTAGTAAAAGTATTCTACTAGGTCAAGCATATTTAATCGAAGTTGAACCATCTTTATTCGTAGCAAATTTAATTGCTCAAAATAATTATCGAAATCGACATAATCCTAACCCGCTTGACATCAATGCATTAACTAAATGTCTTAGAAGTCTAACAAATCATTTAGTTAAAACTTTCGATGATGCAACTATCCATATGCCGCGAATCGGTTGCGGATTAGCTGGTGGTAGATGGGAAGAAATTCAACCAGTCATTGAGTCAACATTAATTGCTGCTGACATTCCGGTGATCGTATATGACTACCATGAAATGAGTTAAAACATGAATTTAGGTTATTTAGAAAGTTCACATGTTTATCGTTCAGATAGTGATGAAATCATAGCAAAACTTAAACTTCCGCACGGCGGCGGAACTAAGGAGTGTGAAATTCCCCTGACCGCTGAACAAGTCGTATCAGCTAAAATTGAACCACACGGTAATTTTGGACGATCAAAAATAACTATTACACTAACTATTCAAGTTGAAGCTCAGGGAACACCTGAAGAGCATAGAGATTATTTCGCCAGGTGTTTACTCGCTAAAATAAATCAACAAAGAGAACGACTGAGTAAAATAACTGAACAACTTCGTGAAACGTTAGAAGATAAAAATAAATTAGAAGCTGATTTGCGTGCTAAAGCTGTCGTTGAGTCAGCTTTATTGGCGACGGGTCAGACAAAATAACGCAAACTTTGCGTATTCATAGTCGGTTTTAGATTATTGGTAAAAAACTATATTGGGGAGGGTCGTTCGACCGCTAGATAGAGGACGAAACTTAGGTCAATTTGTACGAAGTCGACAGCATACTATCAGGTTTATAATCGGTTTTTGCTCGTGGGTGAAGAATAGGTTCATGGAAAATTTTAGTGAGTTCAAAAACAACATGACCGCTATTTTGATCCAAAACCGGGATTTCAGCGATTGTCAAACAAGGGCCACGCTTTCCCATTTCTTCAAGAGACTCTTGGGAAAGAATCGCTTTATCGACAGGAGTAAGACTATAACCACCGATTATCTGGCAGGTGAATATCTTTCTGCCATTTTCAGCATACAGAGGACTAGAACCGTTCTTCTTACAATCAGAAGAAATCTTACACAACTTACATTGCATTTGAAGAACGTCAGACATAGAGAACTCTACCAAACACAGAGTTTTTGATTTCTTACAGGGCCCAATGATTAGAGAAAACCATCAAGACCCAATACTACGTGAAGAACGAGATATCGGAAGGAATCTTGAAGATAAAGCTGTATTTGAAGTCAATTATTCAAGTGGTTCAATCGATTGGGCTAACGACTTTGCACTAGAAAAATTAGGTTATACTCTTGAGCAGATAACCTCGATGTCCATATTCGATCTTTCCCCGGAAAGATTCCATGAAAAAGTCCGAGAGGACATGGCATCGGACATTCGTGATCGAGAAAAAAGATTTTCCATACTCCCTCTCCGATCTATAACCGGGGAAGTATCCTGGTGGTATGTATATCGAATAAAATCCTCACCGCCAAAGAAGTGGTTATCTGCTGAACATCTGCAAAATACCGCCGTGGTTGGACCGGAGTTCACATTTATGTGTCTCCAGATGGAGACTGTAAATAACCAAGCTGATCTTGAGCTAAGGATGGATGACTTAGAATCCTGGGTTCAAAATCAAGTTGAAAGAGTTGATAGAGACATCCATGGTCTAAGAGAAAAAATAGACAGCATAGGTACAAAAACTGATCATGCTGTAAATGCAGCAAAAAATGCTGCGCAAAATTCACTTGACGCAAAAAATGCTTCGTTAGCAGTTCAGAGTGAATTTAAAGATCAGTTCAAGAAATTTGAAGATTCTCAGATAGATCACACAGCTGAGATTTTAAGACTTATTGGAATGGATTCAATTTTAGATGTTCGAATTCGAGCATTTGAAGAACATGTTAAGTCGACAACTGAACTGGCTGTGAAAACGATTGAAGCCCAAGCCGATTCAGCTGGAAAAGGACTATCGAAAAAGATCACTATTCCAATTGGAGTGTTGGTTGGATTAGCTACAATAATTCAGATAATTTTATCACATTGGGATAAAATCATTAAATTCATTCACTAATCTTAGTATATAATTCATAGATCAAATTCTTTAGACCTACGAAAGATAGATTCTCCGTATTTTTTAGTCTAAATCCGGCAGATGATAGGTGGCCACCGCCACCTTCAATCAACTCAGCCATTTTATTAACTGGTACTCCATTCTTTTTCTTTGATCGAAAAGAAATGTGAGTATCGTATGTCCCACCCTCAAAATTTTGGAAATAACCGACTGCTATGTCACAATCATGATTATTGATTAATTCATGAGCAGTTTCACTTATGAGTTTCTCAGTACAATTGAAAAATCCGAATTTTTTTCCTTTATACGTTTCAATTACTGCAGTACTAGCCAAGCGAAAAGCTTTTCCTTCACTTTTCTTCAATAAGACACCGCCAAATCTTAACATTTCGTCAAGATCTAGTTCAAGTTCGCTAGCTGAAATTAATAAAGAATTTTGGTTATAAAAACTAAGAGAGTTAGCAAGACAACAAGCGTATCTCCAATCAGCATGTTCCTCTTGCCAGGTATCTCGAATCATGGAAAGCCAAGCAAATCGAGCCCATTTTTCGAGTATGAGATCATTTCTATATTTTTCAAGAGGAAGTAACGGCTTCATTACATGTTTGAATGCTAAGCTCGCACCACTATCATTTGCATCACCATAAATACCAAGTTTTCTCGTAACTTCTTCCATGGTATCATGATGATCAAGAACGATTGGACTAAATGGGATCCAATCTTCCCAGTTTCTAACTGGTGGAGACATGTCAACAAACATTTGACCTGGAGCAGCTACTAAATTTAAATGCTCCATAGTGTCATATTGAATGAAATAAATTTCGGGAAATAAACCGATAGATGCATATGCAGCTTTACAAATCATGGCTGCTGCTAACCCATCAGGACAAAATGAATGACTATATATAGTCTTTATTGACTTCAATTTTTCAATATCGATTTGTGACATTAAATTGATCCTCTCGAAGATAGCATGGCGTTAGTTACAGAAGAGAGAGGATTCGGGAAAAATCCGGGAAGTTTAATTGCTTGCAAAATAAGTTTTGCGAAACTATGTAAATCATCAACAGTCCCATCATTATTAACGACGAAATCAAATACTGAATCAGGAATTGTTGCCATTTCAGTTTCTGATCGATGGTTATATGGAGGTATTGGTATAGATGGTCTTTTTACTCGAATCAAGACAGGAATGAAAAATTCTGTAGTCATCTGTCTAGCAAGAAGCATCTCATGCCAGTGACGAAAATCGGCGGAACATGAAAAGAAAATATCTGGGACAGAGGCCAAATTTTCTTGACTATCTAATCGACGTACTAGCCCCATCATTCGATCGTATTCCCAGTATAAATAATCATTCCCACGAATTTTTTGAATTTCTGTCATCATTTTATGAGTTTCAAGAGCTTTTCGAACCCAAGTATTTTCATACATGAGATTCATGAGTTCACAATAACGCTGAAGAGCTTCCCTTGGAGAAAGCCAAATCTTCGGATCTCCAGACTTAGCATCTTGGAGTTCTTCAGCAGTCATCGAGCGAGCTTCTTCTCTCAAATATCTTAAATCACCAGCATTTCGACAAGAACTTGGTCCGAAAAGTTGTTCTTCAGTAAATCCATATATATCCGCCATGTGACGTTTTGCCGGATCAGCAAGCCCAATTTTAGGGGCTCCAGTATCAGTAATTATTTGACTGGCAAACTCGTCTTTCCCAGAGCCAGAATAACCAGAAATGCAAAGTACATAGTGCTTGATAGACATGTCCCTGAAAAATACAATAGATAATTATTGATAAAAATAGTCATGAATTTATGAAATGTATTCTCGAATATGAAGAAATCAGTGACAGAGACAATGAAGAATTATATAGTTGTCATTTTAGTTAAAACCGGTGAAGAATCAGTTGAACAAAGGTTATTTATCGTCAAAAGTTGTCTCGATATTGAGCTATTCACGAGACTTATCGTATATATGTTAGATTGCAATCCAGTAGTTCTAGGAGAAGTAGACCTACATCTGAAGAAAAATGTTAATTTTTCTTTCTTTTCTCAGCCACTTCCACCAATGTTTGTTAACCTAAGTTCTTTCATTGATCCGGAAAGATTTACTGATGAAAGAGTAGTTAAAGAATCAGTCTGGTGTTTACTTCGAGCTGAAGACGCTCAACTGATACACAAAGATTGGAAATCAGATCCTAGATATGCAATAGGAAAAGAAATTCTTGCAAAAAGAGATTTGGTGAAGAAAAATCCGTCAAAAGATGGACAAGAAGATAAAGAAGATGATGACGTTTATTATGCTAACAAAGTAGATCATTTTGCATGGATGTCCGACAAACGCTGGCCAGGACAATTTAAATTAGATATTGTAAGAACATCACGTTCAAATAAACGAAAGAATTCATGATTTCATTATTGACTCAACTTCAAGAATATTTATAACAGCACGTAAACTCTCTGCTGAAACACCACTTCCAATAAGAAGTCCGCATAAAGTGCGAAAATCAAGAAGAAGAGATTGAAGTACTTCTTCTTTACTTATGCCTGGAACAACTACCGCTCCATCTGCTAATACTGGTTCTTTACTTTCAATTACACCATCGATAATTCTGACGTCGGACGATTTAAAAATATTATATATTTCATCTACAATAACTTGCTTTGAATTCGTCCCTTGAAAATGGTCGAAAATTTTCGTTCGCTTCCCTTCTAAAGCGAGTCGAATAAAAGCAACAGCCATCAATCTAGTTCGACCAGTACGTCTGACACTTTGATCATCAGATACGAGCCATTTAATAACCTCAAGTTTATTAAGTTCACTAGCAGTGAGTTTTTCAATTATATCATAATAGTCTTTCAGTAAAGTCATTAAGAAAGACGTACAATCAGCGAGGTTACTATGGTCGTAGAATCTGAAATTGGTTGGGGATCATATAAGAATTTCGAAGGACCATGGTATAAGGGAAAATTCGCTTACGTACTTCCCGGAAGCCCATCTGATGACGAAAAAGTCATGGCCGTAATTACAGCTACTGAAGGTGGAAAATTCGATGCCTTCAATGGTTATGATAGCTGTGGTTGGACATCAGGTGTCATCCAATGGATTGAAAAAGGTCAGTATTCCATCTCGGATATGTTAGGTGCAACAGCTGATAAAGGGCAATCACTCATAAACAGTGTGATTGCAATGGCTGCAGCTAACGGAGTTTCGTTCAAGAAGAATGTAAAAGGTCGATATCGTTTCTTCTTCTCAGATGCTCGAGGCGAGATCGATACATATGATGAACAGAAACAACTTTTCTATATTCATGGAGATGGAACAAAAGGGACCTGGGACGACAATACGAAAGCTTACGGTCGTCGTTGGGCAGCTGCAATTTCTTCAGTATGGGAAAATCCGATAGCTCAAAACGTTCAAACAATATACACAGCATCCCGTCTCAACGGTTTCATGCTTCCTTATGCGAAAAATCTTTTCGCTACAATGCCTAAGACAAATTTGGCAGCAGGCCTTCGTGCAGCTTATTTATCATTTGCTGCAAATAACCCAACTTGGGCAAACAATGCGCTAAAAATTGGAGTAGATAAATCAAAAGCCACAACCTGGAGCCTAGACTGGGTAATTGATATCTTAAAATCACTCACTTTCACTCCACAAGTTGCAATTTATCCTCATCGCTATGATTGTATTCGCCCTGTTCTTGAAAAGCTTTACGGATTACAGTTACCGGATTTCGCTAAAGAGCTCCAAAACTGGTCAGTACAAACAGGAATTCCAGTCGGAATTGATACGAGAACGTTACAACGTTCCTTGATTGCTCTTGGTTATGACCTCGGTCCAGCTGCAGATGACGGCGTATACGGAGAAAAAACTAAAGATGCCGTCATGTCACTTGAACAAACAAGTGGGACAGTTCCAAAGGAAAATCAAGACGGAATGGTTGACGTCTATACATTCCCAGCCCTGATGGCTGCAATGGAAGCTAAAGGTCTCCCATTAATGTCAATGTAGTATGATCCTATTATGGGTCAGCATCCCTCAAAAGAGTTACTAGATTCAATAGATCTACAAGAATTATCTGAAGAAGATTTACTTGATCATCTCGATCGGGTTTCATCCGAGGTGAAGAGGCGAAATAACTTATATCCAAAAACTCAAGAAGGAGCAGCAACAGAAATTTTGAGTATATTACAAACTGCGTTTAATATACCGAAATGATATTTCAATAAAAGATCATTTAAGATTAAGAGGAAACCTTATTGAACCGTATTTATAAGATGAGAAGTGTACTATGGGAACCTGAGATTGGCAAGTGCAGCGAATGCGGTTGCACTAGTCTTGTTCGCAAGTACTCATTCGAGGGGAAACTAAGAACCTTTTGTTTCCCCTGTTGGGATCTTGCACAAGAACCAAGAGTGATGTCTAGCCTCGATTGGAACGACGACGATCAAGTCGTATTTGTTTTCCCGGCTGAAGAAGCTCCATCGAGAGCAGCTTAACTGTATTCTTCCTGAGTGAATCAGGAAAAGAGGGATCGAATGCTCGCAGGAGCATTGATGATCCAATCAGCTTTATCGGTTCTTCATGCTGGCGGGGCTATTACTGAAGAAGCTTATCTTTCCTTAGAAAGAGGATTATTATTAATGGGGGTTGATAAGAATCACGAAGTATGTGAATTGATTAAAAAACGTGTTCACCATAGTATCATAAATAACGCGACACACAGATTAGTACCGAAAATCTTATATGAAGAATTTGCAACAGTTGAGTATGTAATGGAGAGTTGATGGAGCCAAGAAAGAATCTCACAGAAAAAGAATTGGGTGACGACAGACCAAGAACATCAGATCGTCCCGATACTTATTTTCGAAAAGCATTAGCGTTCACGCTCAAATATTATTCTAAGGAAATGGAGCATATTTCCTCGACAAAATTTGAGGAACTAACTCCGGAAAAATTTTTTCTTGAATGTATGTGGGTGATCCATGCTACGGGTTTCAATGCTCAAGTTGTTGGGCAAATGATGCCGAAACTTGTCACTGCTTATGGACAATGGAATATTCTCGGGCATGAAAATATAGAAAATGTCCTAGAGAGGGTCTGTAAGATCTGCAATAATCCAGCGAAAATTGAATCTGTTCGTTCAATTGCTGGAATAATGGTTGGTACTAATAACTGGGAGAATTTTAAACAAGACAGGCTATCCTCCCCAGATAAACTAAAAGAACTTCCCTATATAGGAAAGGTCACTTGTTTTCATCTCGCAAGAAATATAGGTCTTCTCGATTCCGTGAAACCGGATCTTCATTTAGTCCGATTAGCGAAATATTGGGGTTATCGAGATTGTATTGAACTCTGTAAATATTTTCAAGAGAGTCATGAAAAGAAGACCGGAACAAGGTACCCATTAGGGATTATAGACCTTATTCTCTGGTATGCAGCTTCTTCTACCGGGACCCTCGATATACGAAAATCTGGTGAAAGATAATACTAAACAGCGTGGCGATGAAAGCGAGGTCCGACTTCATCGCCACGATGCTTATCCAGAATTTCAAAAATTCTAGAGATTACTCGTTGACGCGATTCGGACGAGTACCCTTGGCCTTGGTGAGATACTCCATGGCCTTATCGAATTGCTGATCATTGTCGCCGTCGATAGCTTCCGTGAGCATTTCGAGGCCGCGTCGTAGCATCGCTTTACCGGGGCCGGAACGTGGGAGAGCTTGCTGAGTTTGCTGATCCTGATTCTGCTGAGCTTGCTGATCCTGGGCCTGATCTTGGTCCTGGTCCTGCGCAATGAAACGAGCCGCAACCCTACGAGCGATTTCTTGATGTGTCGTCATATTGATTCCGATGACCTCAAATTAGGTAACTGCGGATTTCATCCGCTGACGATTAAGATCGGTATCAAAGGCCCAAACGTTTTAAGCTGACCCTCCGGGGGAGGAAAAAACAAAAGCACGTCCAGCGGCGAGGGCGAGGGATGATTGCTCAGCCTCTGGGAGGGCAGGAAGGATTATTCCTCGAGCCATTAGCTCAGCAGCTAACATCACCACTCTTCGATAATCACCCATCAAGGACTTCGCTAAAGCTAAAGACAGGTCCTCATCAGTAGAATCGATTATAGTCTTCCAAATTGGATCCCATTCAGCTAAGACGGATTCTTTTGTTTGTCCAGGGATAACTGCTGCAGCAGCAATGAATTCAACCCCTTGAGTATGAAGACGGATATAGAGAACATCATCTCCAATCCCTGTTAAGGGACCGAACCCAACAGTCATCTCTTCTTGGTCAAAACCGAAACGACGAAGAGTCTCACAAACTGACCATCCATCGAGAATATATTGGGCGAGAAAAAGAACCGACATACCAAATAGTACTGATGATCAAGAACTAAAAATTTCAGAAACTAAGTTCTGATTTTTTATCTGATCACAAGACCTTGGGAATTTTCGACTAAATATGGTATATACCTCAGCATCTCTTATTGTGGAAAGGGTGCAAATTGATGAACCGCAAGAAGAACAAAGAGCTACTTTAACTCGTCTTCGTAGTCTTTTCGAAGGATTAAATAATTCGTCTTGTTTCGACGGCATCTCTTTATCGAATGCCGAATTTATTTCTAAGGCTTGTTCAAATGATAAAACGATAATGTTTACTTTATGGTCCACGATCTCATTATACACAAATGAATAAATTATTTACATAAGCAGATGGGCCACGGTTGCAATCCGTGACCCATGTCCGAGACCATTCCTGTGAAGAGAACTTGGAACTTGTTTATGGTTTAGTTCGTAATCTTTGGATGACCCTGCAGCCGGATTCGGATCTAGGTCAACTTCCCGAGAGAGACCCGCTAAGGTAACAATCTCATCTTCCCTAGAACCGATGACCCTCTCTCGCTAAAGAGAACCTTGGGAAGAAGGTTCCTTTTTGGTTGAGTGAATCTAAATTGATCCTACATCTACGACAGCACTGCGATCATGATTCAAGAACAGAAAGCACAACGTATTTAGTGAATGTTACTTCTTCCCATCCGTTGAATTCTTTCCTCATATGATGGATTAGCGGCTTCGGGTGTAAGAAACACCCAGAATAATATAGCTTATGAGTCTCGTTATACCAGAATCTGGAACTATTGTTTTTACATCCGTTTTCAAAAGAACACGGAAAACGAAGTCCAGATAATCTCATCGAACGAAACACTAAATGAGATTACATGAAACTAATGCTTATTTACGTCGGAAGACAGAGATCAGCTGGCTCAGAAAATTCAATAAGAGCTATATTTAACCAACCAATAACAGCGCGTCCTTCACCAGTAGGTGTTATATCACCATCCGGAGTCTTATTGATTCCGTAGACTCTCCCGGTCTTTTGATTAAAGACACGGGAACAAGGAGCGATATGTTGAGTCGTGTTCCCTCCCTGACCACCATCGACACTATCCCATATTTCAAGGCCACCATAAGGGTTTGTATCAGAACCCTTAAACATGAAAACATGCTCTGTATTCGGAGTGTTATTTGAGACATAGATAATGTCTCCATGATTTGGACGCTTGTCTTTCTGTTTACTGAGTAGATATTCAGTGAAAAGACCTTGTTTTCGTCCTCGATTGAAAATATAATTAATATTCTGTCCCGTTACCCATGACTGAGTTTTCTTCCCGTCTGCATCGAAGATATCTCGATTTAGACAAGGGCCGCGATAGCCAGCGCGATGTAACAGAAACATAACGAATTCGCCACAAGTCGAGAAAAGAAAGTTCTGCTTAGCAGGACCCTCGGCACGACCTTGACAAATTTCATGGAATAATTTATCACCAATCTTGGCGTTCTTGTAAAGATCAGCCAAAGCTAGAAAGTAATCACGTTGCGTATCTTCGTCATATTCAGAAAGTATGATGCTCGAAGTTCCAAGCGTGTTTATATCGATTCGTTTATCACCTGTTAGACCATTGGGCATAATATTAACCCTACTGGTCCATATGAAATTAAGAAGTCATGACTTTATGAGTCGTATCAATGTCGCGTTGCTTAGCACATGAAGGAAGTTTCAAAAATCCTTCCCTAGCTTCTTTTAAAGCTGCATCTATACCTATATTCCTATTTCTTCTCCAGTTTTTATCCACATTTTCATACTTAGCTTCATATTTACAGCTACAATTTTCACAAGATATCGTAGCTCGAGTAAAATTCCCAATAGTATAAGTGCTGATTTTTACAGAATGTCCGTCACCAAAAAGGGTTCTTCTTTTTCTTCGTAGCTGTCGACTAAATGACATATTGTCTCTTATTATACTTCATCAACTGGTTCAGTAATGGGTCCAGCGAATTCAAGAAAACAACTATCACCAACCCAATAATTATCACCATCCCAAGATATTTTATCCGGACGTTCTAAATTGGCTTGTGATTTATAAACATGCACAACTGTTTGATAAATTTTTCCGCTCAAATCACCTTGTGCTTTAACAAAATAAAATCCTGGAGTTTGTGGACGTTCTTTTGAGTATTTTAACATAATTATTTCTTTTCTCGAATTCGAGCTATTTCACCTTTCCCACCTACAGTTTTATGTTTAATAGTAACTGTTCCGATAGGTCCAGGAGGCTGGATTTCTTCACAGAAAGGTGACTCAGCCCATGGATACTCATCGACTACACTTTTCTCATCATTCTGTTTTTCTTTATTCATATTTCATTGAAATTGTCGATTTAAATGATTCTAGATCGGGGGTGAATTGGGGAAGGGCCTATTTCTCTACTCCCCTAGCTGTTGGCTCACTATTCTTGTCAAACCGGTACGTTGATCAAACGACGGCTGCCCTCTAGATAAAATCTAAATCGACAATTTCAATGAAATATTACACATCAGGATCTTTCATTCCAGCTTCTTTCTTTCCAAGTTCATAGAATAATCGAAGAATTTTACGTACTTCAGGTTCCGCAGCGCCGGTCTCCATCCATTTTTCAAAAACTTGAGGACATCCAATAGTACAAAGTATATGATCTGTATAAATATGAAGAGCTCGAGGAAGTTCACTATGAAGAGCTTCAATTGCCCGACGTTTGTTGTTGACTGCTTCTTGAACATGTTGAATAGTTCGAACTGCAGCAACATCTCCATTCTCACGATTTTTTAAAGCAAATTCCCAATCATCAACAGCAGTTTCGGCTGCTTTAATGATTGCTTGATCAAATTCATTTAATTCACTTTGAGTTTTCTCGCTCATTTTCTTCCTTAGATAACTTATACTTTCTCAATACTTCTTCACCTAAACGAGTGAGTTTATATCCATGACCAGAATTTATGCAAAGACCTTTTTCTTTAAGATGTTCATATACATTTGAATAGAGCCAACCAAGTGGAGAAAATTCTCCATTTAAAAGAACTTCTAAATGGTTGATATCATCTTTAGTGATTTCGGAATTTTTTAGATCCCGATCTCTTCGCTCATTAACTTCAATCACAGCTTTGACGACATCAAGGGGAGCAACTCCAGTTGGAATTCTTACACTCCCATCTTCTGTGACTTCAACATAACAATCAACATCAAGAGTGAATAAACACGCTGATGGACGACCATCCTTATAGCGCCATTCAAATCCATGATTTAATGGAGGGAATTCATCTTTCATGATACACCGAGTTCCCCTTGAATCGGCACTCGATAAGAAAATATCGCATCTCTAGAAATTACATCTAAATCTAGTTAGATAACCATCTGGATTATCTCTAAACCAACGCCAAGCACTTTCAACGATTCCGTTAAGATCAATTTTTGCTTCCCATCCAATTTCCCTTTTCGCTTTACTCGAATCAGAAAATAATGCGGCAACATCACCAATACGCCGTTCTTTTACTTTAACATCGATACCTATTTTAGTTATTTTTTCTACTGCATTGACTATTTCGTAAACACTATATCCACATCCATTACCTAGATTATAGAAACGTGTGTCTCCAGGTTTAAGGATTTCCATGACCATTATGTGAGCACGCACTAAGTCTTCGACATGGATATAATCACGAACACAAGTTCCATCTAAAGTGTCGTAATCACCTCCAAATACATCAAGTCTCTTTAGTCTTTCAAGTGAAATTTGTAAAACTAAAGGAATTAAATGAGTCTCTGGACGATGATCTTCGCCCAGGGTACCATCGAGAGCACAACCCGCTACATTAAAATATCGAAGGATGGAAAAACTAAAATCAGGATCTACCGCTGCAATATCAAATAAAATTCTTTCTATA
Source organism: Lentisphaeria bacterium (assembly GCA_041651315.1). GTDB lineage: Bacteria > Verrucomicrobiota > Lentisphaeria > Oligosphaerales > CAITYL01 > CAITYL01. Next base: position 55,453 of record JBAZJM010000002.1, read on the forward strand.
AAATATTTTGAACGACCATAAGGGCTAATCGGATTTTGTGGAGTTTCTTCGTTCACCGGAACGACTAAAGGATTCCCATAAGTAGCACAAGTTGAACTAAATATTAATTTCTTTACTCCCACTTGTTGCATGGCGGTAAGCAAACTTATTGTTCCAACAGTGTTATTGTCGTAATAAATCAGCGGTTTTTTTACTGATTCCCCAACATATGCAAAAGCCGCAAAATGCATCACGCAATCAATTTTTTCGTTTTCCAGTATTGAAATAACTAAAGAAGTGTCTTTAATATCGCCATAGTAGAAAGGGACTCCCCTAGGAATACTCTTTTGGTTACCACGACTCAAATCATCAATAACGATAACATGATGACCGGTTTCAAGAAGTAGTTTTACTGCATGACTACCAATATAACCAGCACCACCAGTAACAAGAACATTCATGATGATACAACCTCATTGATGGCAAGTAAATTTTCCATTCGTCTAATATCAGCATTCGGAAAAAACTCACATAAGTCAACTTGATCAGGAATATTCAATACGAGTGATACTTCCCCTTCATATTCACCGGGAACATAACACATTGACATTTCAATGACATCCTGATTGTTTAAAGTGTTGGATGAAAAAGAAATGGTTGTTACAGCTATAATGATATAACCGGAATAACCTGAAGTATACGCCAATTTCGCTGCCGCACGTTTAATACTCTCAATAATTACTACATTAGAATTAGTCATCTCAAATAATGGGAGGGTTATTTGGGAATTGCCTTTCGTAGGTAAAAAAGAAAGAGTGTTGATGAAATCGAATTTATCTATATAATGAATAGGGATATCACCATCATATTCATAACGTGGGATTGCTCCTTGCGATAATAACTCAGCGATAATTGGAATGAAACATTTTTTCATTCAAGTTGCCATGATATCAGCAATAACCAAGTTTTTTCTCATTCGTTCTTCATTCATGCTTGGGTAGTATCTCAATATATTAACTTTTTCCGGGATGTAAGTAATAGATGATAAGTCATCAGTTTTATCACCTGGAACGTAAAACATACATAGAATAGTTTTTGATCCAGCATCATCTCTTCTTGCATAAGAACGGATGAGAATCTGTGCATACCCCCAATACCCAACAGTATGTGCTAGAGTCGCTACTCGTTCTTCAATATATAACCGGATATTGTTTGTTGAAATATGAACCATAGGAAGAGTGACCCCGGAGTCAACTCCTTTATATCCATAATCTATATCCCCAGAAATACTTAAGTGAGCTATCGGAGTATTAAACTGGGAGAAAATTTTAAACCATGAAGATGAATTATTGGTTTCCACCCATGCTGAGTCTATTTTTATAAAACAACTCACGAGAGAATTTATTTAGCAGTAGCTTCAACTTGTGCAAATGGAGGAGGTGCTGCACTCGCTGGACGAGGTGATATACCAGGAAGAACATCGGTAGGTGCTTCCGGTGCTTCTGACATATCAGCCATTTTTACAGCCGGAGTCTGATTCACATTATTCTTCATTGCATTAAATGGCGGATTCTTCACAGTTGGTTTCGAAAAGAATAATGGAGTCAAAGTACTTGATGCACTAGGTGCAGGCGAAACAAGAGTTGCTATTTTTCGAGCTTCACCTTTAGTATATCCATCAAGATATGAACGAAGTGACTGAATATCATCATGATTACTTTCTGTAGCTTTAGCGATTTCGTTCGTTCTATTAACAAGAATTTCGTAGCTTGCCTTCGTGACTTTCATATCTTGTGGTTTAAACCAACCAACAAGAGCTGTCACGATAGCAACAACAGCCAAAACAAGTTCTTTAATACTTACAATGTAAGAAATTATTCTAATGAATTTAGATTTTGGACGATCCTGAGAGACCTCATCATTTGCCATGATTTAGAACAATACATGAATTAAATATAGATGAAGGGATTCCCGGGAAGATGATTAACCGAGAACCCCTTCAAACAGAGCAACGACACCAAATGACAAAAACTGGAACACCGAGGGCAGGCGAACAAAACCTGCGACCGCAAAAATGTCGTTGCTCTTTCAGAGAATACAATTAGAGTCAAGCAGCTTCATCACAGTCAACGATAGTGATTTCACCAACTTTTCTAATATCAGAAAAAATTTCGAGAGTGGTTCTTACAGGAATTTTCTTCGCCAATTCCTTAGCTTCTTTTACCAGGAATTCTAGAAAAACAGGGATATTTCTTTCCTTATCAGCAATTCTTTTAGTTGTTCCTGAAAGAAGATACACCATTGCCGTCCATTGACCGTAACGATTTTCTTCGATATTATCGGACGGTAAACGAACCTGAATAATAAATTTGGTTAAGGTTGATCCTATAAATATTAAGGGATCCCAGTTAAGTGATCCACATAGATCCATCTTCTCAGACATAGCTACACTTTACATAGATCAGATGAATACTAAATTCTGTATCTCTCTTTAATATACTGAACTGCTTCCCAAAAATTAGGAGATCCCGGGACTTTCAATTCTTTACAGAGATGATCTAACATCTCATGATAAGTTGGTGGAGTCCAAGAGTCGTCTTCTGGTCTTGGACTCAACACCAATTCTATTCTTTCAGAATGCTGTTCAGGATCAGCAACCTCCGATCCTGGATCTGTTTCATTCATATGATCACCAATATGGATCATAGAATACATCGAACATATACGCAGAAATCAAAACATCATATGGATCAACCCAACCGTAACTAACATACCCATAACTTTGGGTGAAGACAACCGGAGTTTCAGTAATAATAGTGTCAGTTTGACTTGCCCCTAATGGGAGTGAAAGATCAACTAAAGAACCACAACCAGAGCAAACTTGGTCACCCGGATATAAAAGTGATTTGCACTTAGGACATTCAAAAGCATCAGGAGGCGGAGGTGCAAACTGATGTCCACATGACGGACAACCTGTAAAAGGTTGTCCATTTTGTTTAGCATCATCTTGAAACATAGCGAGAGGAATTCCGCAATTTCCGCAAGGAAAACTATCGCGTTTCCTATTTTCAATTTGGCAAGCAGTATATAAAGCCTGCATTCGTCGTGAAGCAACTTCAGGATCACCATCTTGATCCATTTCTTGCCATTTGAAAGAACCCGCGACAGTTTCTTCTATTTGCTTAAAGATTCTCCCATCGAGTAAGTGGAAATAGAAGTTGTTACTCGAATAATGACCAGAACCTAATCGATAAAGAAAAACCACTTCATGTGGATCGATTTCTTTCCCGATCTTATTCCCTGACCATTGAATGAGAGCCAGACGCATATCTACAGCATCTGGATTGTCTACTTGAACAAACCGGGGATCGAAAATATCCCAGCGAACTTCAGCTGGTCTTTCTGGTGAGATCCATTCATCCGGAGTAAGTTCACGTAAATCGACTGCGATACAAGGATTGAATTGTCGAATCGTATCGATAGCTCCGATAAAGGTCTTCATGAGTCGTCGACCTTTATCGGTAGCAGTATATCGACCTGCTTCATCAACCATTAAACCAGCCTTCACCATATCAGCAAGAACATGACTCAAGAATCTCTCATCGCCTTTAAGCGGTGAAGTGAAACGAATATTTTGTTCAAGTGATAGGTAAAGAATGGACGCCGCAAGAATTCGAGCTTGCCAGGGGATTAATTCAGCCATATTAGCGTCCCTTACTTCTGGAAACTGGTGCTGAAGCTTTTGAAGGTGTCGAAGCTCTTGAAGGTGTCGAAGCACCTGAGGAAGATTTCATGGTCGGTGTTGATTGTTGTCTTGGAGCAGGTGAAGGTGTGGAAGCTCGAGGAGTGTTATCAAATGCAGCACCCTTTGGTCTCACATTATTTGAATTTGTCCGAAAATCGCCAGAGACGCCAGATGCAGCTGATCGGAGGGAATTCGAATTCGTAGCAGGTGCTGATCGATTTACGAAACTTGACTGACTGAAAGTTGCCGGAGGTTTTGAAACTGGCGCCGGATTGATTCGAGTCGTAGTTTGATAAGTTCGTTGCGTCTGCACGAATTGCTGACGTGGAACTGAACGAACATAAACATAGCTACTCGGAACTGTCCCGTAATAAGCAGCCCGGTTTATTGCATGTGCCCAAAGAAGAAAACTCAGACTTCGTTCTAATGGATTAGTATAATAATAGTCCCGATAACCGGAAACGACATTCGTATAATTCGCATTCATCACGGGTTGACCATTTTCCTCCGTGAATCTGATAACTGCGATTTGTTGTTCCGGACCACCCCCTGATGGTTTTGCAACAAAGTCGAATTCTCTATCGACTGGAGAATTCGTTTGAGCTTCTCTTACTTGAACATAATCACGTTGTTGATCTTTATCGATATCAACATTATTGATCGGATTTTGCGCACCCTCGTTGATTTTTACTTCAAGTGCTGAAGCATTTTCAATACCGGAATTGATGAGGCCACCTATCAAATTCAACCCGAAGTCTTCAGGTGCAAGCATTGCTTGCATTTGATTTACTTGAACAACCGGAGGTAAATTCCCATTTTGACGGTAACCACTCGGTTGATTATTGTTGCAAGCGGTGAACACTAGAATCAATAACATCGCCCAAATTTTCATATACTCTCCTTAAAATTAGTGACTTCAAAAAACTCGAATTTACATCTAGTATAATTCATCATGGCTGAATTCAAATGCGTAGCATGTCATTTTCACTGGAAAGGTGAATCAGGTATGTATGCACATTGTCCAAAATGTGAAAATCTATATATTATATGGATTGATTACGAAAAAATAGCTAAAGAATATCGTATCAATAATCCCGACAGTAAAGCTTTCGGGGGCTAATCATTCATTATATTTCGAACTATCAAATATTTTTCTATTTTTCGAATTCGATATTTTTTCCAAAGAAATAATATATACAGAAGTGATGCTATCCCTGTTTGAATAAATAAATACCTCCAAATTCCTCGGTTAGTTATCATGAAAATCGAGTAAATTGATGAAGGGGTCATTATACAAAAAATAGGTAATCTTATGGCAGTTAAATCATCTTTAAGTATATTAAGTCTTTGATCTGGGGTAAGTTGGACTTCACCTTCTTCCATATAATGGAATTTTCCAATTGGATCATATTTTCGAATCATCCCAGTTCTCATTATTTAAATATTTCCTTCGTAGATTAACGTGTATGTACTTTATTCATGAATATGAGAAAGAACCCAAAGAATCTTCTTCGATATGATTATAAGAGAAGTCATGGTTGGTGGGTACGATTTGAACGCAAGGGCGGGAATATAAGTAGATTATTTTCAGATTCTATCTATGGAGGACGGAGAAAAGCTTACAAAGAAGCTGTTAAATTTCGTGATCACACCCGTAAAACTCTTCCAAAATATATAAGAGTCTACTCTCCAGGTCCAGGTAGAATCAAAAGGGAGATCCGGTGTTATATAACATTATCTGGTCATCGAGCATATTATGACGCCTGGGTAGCTTGGATTCGGGTAGCTCCTGGAAAAAACGCATCTACAAATGCTTCTATCGACAAATGGGGGGTTCGAGAAGCCAAGAAAATGGTCCTCCGTTGGCTTGAAAAGAAACGAATTGAACAGAAACGAAATTACGCGAGAATTAAATAATGGGAAGTCATAGCTGGAAACTTGGGGATGATGAATGGTATCACTGTCAATTTTGTCCAGAAGTGGTACATCAGGTTCTCTTTAATGGAGAAGATATTACCCTAATAAAAAGAAGTGAAGCCATGCACGGAAATTGCATAGCTTCCGCAAATTACGACACTCATCCAAGAGTTGACTGTTGTAAAGAAGGTAGTGAATATATCGTAGAGTATCCAAATGATCAAGCAGTGGATCCTGGATATCGGCATATTAGATTAAATATTCAAACTCTCGACAAAGGATGGATAGGAAATCTTAGAATTCGCTTCTGCCCATTCTGTGGAACAGAGTATAAATTAATAAAAATGAGTTGATGTGCTACCGAGTCAAATCAGTAGCACATCTTCAGTTATATTAGATCGGGAAGCCTAATCGATCTTTCGTAGCCTGAAATGCTTCTGGCTGAATTTCCATACCATCATCAGTTGCTCGAGCTCCAGGGAATTTAGCCTCGAGAGATTGATTGAGTCGTGAAGCAACCTCAATTTGTTCTTCAAGTAAATCTTCTCGACGAATCACATGTCTCTCGATGAGAAGTTCAATAAGGCCACCAAGTTCAATCTGAGTTTTTATCGCATCCTCACGATGATCCTGAATCGCCCGGTTTTCCCCGTTTACTTCATCACGAGTTCCTACTTGCCACTGAGAGAAAATGGATTTCCATTTTGTTACTTTGGCTAGTATTTTCGTATATTGATTTTGCAACACTTCAAGTCTTGATGGGCCGTGGGGTATCATTTTAATCACCTCTCCGTTAGCTTGCAAGATAAGCGGATGAAGCGTCTGCCACACCCTGTAGAGTTGTTGCTGCTCGAACATTCTGGATCACAGTTTCAGCTTCTGTGAACAATATCGTTATCCGAACCCAGATTGCTTCTACTACTGAAGTAAAATCTTGAGCCCTGGTGATATCAGTATAGGTTGATCCATCTCGAGAATGAACCCGGAATGGATAGCTCATTCCGAGAGCAGCCCATTTACCGCCAATACTATTCCACCCAAGCCATCGAGATTGATCTTCATCACTGATGGATAGATACTGTCCCGATGCTGCTGGGTATTCTACTTGCCCGGTATCTATTTTATTTTCTCGCTTTTGACATATTAGAGGGATGACTCGATTTTTCTCCGCAAGAAGTTCTGCTGCATCTACTACAGCCTTTTCTGCTGGAGTCATCTCAGTTAGTGTGTCCCCTACCAATTTCAGGTAGTGCATAGGGACTGTCTCGAGGATGGTCAAATCTGGATTGATTACCCAGTATACTGGGTCATAATCAGGGGTGTTGACACTATATATTATGACGAGTGTTTCTCGATTTAATACGTTTCCCATAATTCCTCATTTCATGAATTACTGTTTCATGAATCGTCACTAAAAAGAACGAAGAATTATGGGCTTAGTAAATATCGACCATATTTAGCTAAGTTCAAGTAATCTTTCAGTTCGTTCTTCCTCATCTCGTTCGTGACAAGCACGACAACGTGGGATGTCAGGATATATCAGAAATAAATCATCCGGATAGGGTTCATTACATGGATCAATTCCTGATCCTCCACAAATCTCACAATTATCGTAATCAGCTTGGCTCATGAAATAAGATACATTTATGGTGTAATTTATATCATGGCGCTCGCAAAGATCGATAAACGCAAGAAATTATCAAAAGGACGAATCGGTTGCACATTCGTAAATACTATTGGTCTACCAGTATCTCTTCCGATAGGGACGGTAATTACAGATATAACTGGTAATACTTTCAGAGTGACAGCTCATCATTCTGAAGACGGAGAATTTACCCCATTATTGTCTCTATCTGGTGCCAAATCACCAGGTGAAAATATTGAATATTAATCAAAACTGTGAAGATAAAAGTAAAGAAAACTAAAGGTTACGTAATCATGACTCTTGTCGGGATCAACAAGAGATCAAATGAAAATACTGATATAACCATTAGTAGCGCACGTCATATAAGTGTTGGATATAAACGAGGATTCGTAATCATTGATTATATTGATAATTTAGCTTTGAATCCTAAAGGAACCCGAGTATCTCTCGGTTACGGTTTTCCTTGGCATGAAGATGATAAAGATGTCTGTGAATTTTCACGAGCTCGAAGTCAGGGATTTGCTGAAATTAGAAGAAAAATCGGATATATACCGAAAGGATTAACCACTAATTTTGATAGATTCCTTGCTTTAATATATGAAGATCGACGAAGAGGAGAGATAGAAAGACTTGTTGACAAACTCATTAATTTCTCAAATCCTGAGGAAATTGCTAGAATTATGAATACTGCTATCGTCAGACAAGTAATGAAGATATGAATTTTAAATTGAGAAAAGCTGGGAAATTTATTTCCATAGTTATCAATAATGCACCAGCAGGAAAACCTGGAAAATTTGCTGAAAGTCTTCTCATCATTAGTTGTGCATATCAGGAATTCAGTCCGTATACTCCAGGGTATATCGTAATATCATATCAAGAAGAAATGAGAACTAGTAAAAATGAAAGTAAAATAAGACAATATTCAGCAAAATGGCACTCAGGTAATGAACCTTTTTCACGTGCCAAGAGAGATTTATTAGGAATCGTCAGAAAACTTTTCAAACATATTCCTGACGGATTCACTGAAATTGTCAATGAATTTCTTTCAGTTATTCACGAAGATCGAAGAAAAGGAGAACTGAAAGAACACATTCGGTTCATGTTGGATATATCGAACCAAGAAGAAATTGAAAATATGGTTCGGATGGAGATCGCCGAACAGGTAATGAAATTTTAACCTTCAGGTTTAAACTGGGCTAACATTAAAATATTTCGTGTATATCGCTTTAACGTATCCTTGACTGAACTAGACTGAATCATGTCAAGAGTTACCGTCTCGAGTTCGGCAGCATTCATTATTCTGTAACGAGAACCGGCAGCATTGATCATCACTGGATACCGATTTATTGGGATGAATATTGAGCAGATATTTTCTTCAAATAGAAAATCTGGCTTCAAACTAGTAAATCTTACTGAAATATACCAAGATGTTGCATCACGATTCACTGAGTTATCGACATAAGGACGAAATACTACTTCAGCATCTGGAAAAAGATACTGTTGAAGTATTTTAGCGAACCGCTCGAAATGATTCCTGATCTCTGAAATATCAGGAACTTCACCCACTTCTCGCGCTATCTCTTGTAATGAATCGATTATGATGTCTTGTGGGCTATCTTGATCTGACATAGCCCAAATTACATTTATTTGGTAGTTTTTGCTACCATTTCATCGAAATCCTTGAACCCATAGGACTTAACGATATCACCTAGAAAGGCAAAACCGTCGAGTTGCGCCGTAACTCTCCCTGAATTATCTGAATTTTTCGAAATAACAGCTAAGCCTACAGTGCCGTCCGGGTTTTCTACCTTAGCAACATTCATAGCCAACATCAAATGAATGATTCCTTCAATCACTCGCTCTTTGGCGGAATCAGCTTTCAGTGTCTCTAGTTGTGTCGGCATCTAATATATTACAGTTACGATTCCATGACGAGTTTGATGAGTTTTACTCGATCACGATAAGCTATTGAAGTCTCCGGATCAAATTCAATTTGATTGGCATCAACAAGCTTTGACCAAAAACGTTGTTTAGGGAATGGTTTCTTATTTTTCGGATTTATAGTTCTCCAGGTAATACTATCATAATCATTTTCATCTTTGACATAGGACTTGTTGAAAGTTCTGATATAGACACGATCAACTTCGAGTATCGTGCCTGCTGGAAGAGTTACTTCGAACCTCTTCATTTCATTACCGAAGCCGCCACCCCAACGGCTCATATTCTTATCAACAAGTTCTTTTACTTTGGCGAATTCAATATTTCGATGCTCAAGATATAAAGTAAATGTCCAAGGGGCTGCGAGAGTAATTCTATCTCCGCAAGCGGGAATATATAAATTCATAACTCAAAATACACACGAATATTCCTAATTTACTATTCTAAGAGGCTACGAATCTCCATTAGAATTTTCCCGAGATGATTCTCGCCTCGACCATTACAGACACCCCAGTAAGTGTCATTCCAAACGTTGCCTTCGATCAGGATTGAATTCCCCGTATCAAGAAGTTTCTTTCGAAGTTCTGGAATACTAAATTTCACCACCAGAATTTGGTGCATATAATAGGTACGCCACTTTTTCCAATCAGGACGAATTCTGATGTCCTTACCAGCTCGTTTTGCTTTTCCTGGAGAATTGAGCTCCCGAATCATTTTTCTTACGTCTGGATCAGTAGTTTTCGCTGCTTGATATGCGTGTTCCGCAGACGGATATGTACCCCCTTCAAATTCTACTTCACAAAGATAAAAATTAGATAGAAAAGCGTATTGACCGCTAAAAATATCGATAGTTTCCATACAATATATTATATTTCAATAGCGGAAAAAGCAACTACAAAAGAAGCACATAGAATGAGAGCTGCTAAACCGCAAACTCCTATCACTACAACTGATGATGCCGGCATTTTATCTCCTTCTTCTCATAAAATTTGTGCGTCGAGTAGTTAGACGTAATGTCTCATCCATTGGAGTTTCCCCATCATCCTTATTTGGATCTTCAAGCAATCCGAGTTCTTCTTCTATCTCCAATGATCTCTCATGCGATGGATGGAAAGGCTTCCCTGTCTTCATCTGCTCGCATTCAGCAATTTCATGGGCAGCACAACTAATAAAATATTCCTTTGAAACTTCAGAATCACCTTCATCACAGCCGCATCTATTATCTATACTTTCATTCCAATGATGTGTACCTACCCAAATTTCACCCATCGGAATAAATTCATGGACATATGGGTGACCTCCGTGACCAAAGATAATGCTCAAATTATTACGTACCCATGTTCCGTCTACGGCGAAAACAGAATATCCTAACATATCAAATATATATTTTTTCCAATCACCTTCAGGTTTAAACGAAGGATCTTTATAAGGCGTTCTTTCCTGTATTTCTGCTTCCATCAAAGGTAAGCTTATGGTTCGATTGTCTGGCATATTTCCATATATCGATAATAACACTATGAGAAAAATTAGTAGTTAAAACGGCGAAGCCGTAAAACGTATATTGTCTCTCGAACAGTTTCGTGTGTGTAGGAGAAGGACTTCTAACGGGTTCGTTTATCCCATTCAATCACTTCAACTTTATCTTTTCTTTGTTCATTCAATTTCGCAAGTCTGTTTTGCAGATATTTATTACGAATTTTAAGATAACGCTCCCGCTTCACAGTTCCTTCGATTGGATTGATACGGTCAATTTCCTCTTCATTTGAAGCTATTTCAGCTTCAATTAATTCAATATCAGCATCAATTTGCTTAAGATCTTCTTCGTGGGTTGACATTATTCATCAGCCTGATAGGTAAATCGAAGAAGTTTCCCTGTTTCGTCATCGAATGATGCTATGATGTGACCGTTACTCACTCCCATGAAACCGTTGAGAACGCCGAGAAAACCCACCTGCGGTACTGCGCGCTCATCCTCTTTCAACACCTGAACTGTCGGGTGATTAAGAAGTTGCTCGTTGCAAGGAACTCGAGCTTCAATCAACTCCCCGATAGCGTCAGGGTCGATTTCAATTAGTGTATTCAAATATTCAATAAGTTCGTGAGCGATACGGATTTTTGAAAGTCCTTCAGCAACCATAATGACTAATCATACACTAAAATTACTACTCACCCACAGCCCAAAGAGACCTATCCGTTTCAGATGGTTCTGGATTTATAGGAGAATTTTTTATTTGGGGAATTCGTTGTCCGTCTTCCGTGAGAAGCCATATATTCGATATATCAAGAAACATTTGCGGATTCGATTCCAGCAATAATTTCTGGGATAACATCTGGTCATAAAGCGGAATGTGACTCTTAGTTACGATGCAATATTCGAATGTTCGACGACCGTCTTCAATGCGGAAGACGTTGTGTTGATATCGGCCTGTGACGAGATAAACGAAACCATCTTTTCCTACAACGTGAAATGACTTCTTTTTCTTGAATTCTATCTGCTGCGTCTCGTCGAGCAAGGAAAAAAGAATTTTTCGAGAACGTCTCTTTATCGCATCTTCTTTCCTCTTATCGTCTTTTCTCTTTTTCTCAATGAGTTCAAGATAAACTCGGGCGATTTCTTGATCGTGTTCTCTTCCCGCTAAAGCCAAACAAGTCTGTTCAATAAATCGAACTGGAGACTCGTTGCCAATATCAGCACCTGCTTGGCAATTTTCAGCGTAAGAAAGCCCACCAAGAATGAGAACGCCATGGCGGTCGTTAACCTGACCGCCGGCAGAATCAAGTATGCCGTCGAAATTATCCCAACGGGTGACGGAACGCAGAACTAGAACTAATGTGTCGTTAGTTCTATCGCCTTCCGGAAGCAAAGCTAGACGTGCCAGAAGTTCATCAACCAAAAGTGTCAGAGGTTCATCGAGGTCACAATTGAGGAAAACTCGAGATGACCTAATAGCGCGAACGTTCCAAGTCGGCGCCATCCAAGTATAAACATACCCCTCCTTACCGTCTAAATCGAGGAGAGGAAGTTGCCCCTGACCGAGATGATTGATTAGGAGATGAATTTTTAGCCCCCGGACATTTGAGGGGAGACGACGTAATCGGCTTCAGGAGTGAACTCAGTCACCATCTCGGGAGCGGTGAAGAGGTATTTCTCGGCGTTTCCGTCAAAAGTGTCTACTGGCTCCTTCTTTAGACCGAGAAACTTCACCTTAAAGACAAGAAAGCCCTTCGCGCGCAAAGAGTCAAAATGTTCCTTTGCCGCTTGAACTTCCAATTCGTTCTTCCGGTCCCAAGTATATTTAGTATCCCCTTCATGATTTAGATGAGAAATACTGCCGGTTGTAATAGGGTCAATCTTTTTCATAACTTATTTCCGTTGCAAAGAGGACATTTCGGGTCCTTCTTTAATTCTACTGTCTTGAAAGACATATCTAGGGCGTAGAAAGTCAAAAGCTTTCCCACTAAATTATCCCCGAGCCCTAAGAGCAATTTGAGTGTCTCAGTGGCCTGGAGCATGCCAATAATACCGGGCACTACTCCGAGAACACCCGCTTCCATCGGAAGCGTCCTCAAATTACTGTTCGGATACAGACATTGGTAACAAAGAGAGTCCTTCGTAAATACTGAAACCTGTCCATCGAATTGACTTACGGCTCCATGAACCAACGGAATCCCTTTTTTCCGACAAGCAGCATTGAGTATATATCTGGTCTCAATATTGTCGGTGGCATCTATGACGACGTCATAGTCTTCTTCCGGAAATCGACCATTTAGTAATCGTGTGCAATGCCCGATTACATTTATATCATCATTCAAACGGAGCATGGCATCTCTAGCCGACGCCACTTTATTGACGCCTGGAACGCTATGAATCACCTGCCTTTGCAGGTTTGATAAACTCACCCTTCCGTCATCAACCAAACTAACGAATCCAACTCCGGCCGCTGCCAGATACATAGCTATTGGACTTCCCAATCCTCCTACGCCGACGAGAAGGACCCGACTCTCCAATAGCTTTATCTGTCCCTTTTCCCCGATTCCCCGAAGAAGAATGTGTCGTTTATATCGCTCGAGTTGTCCTTGACTTAATTCCACGGGACAGAATACATCTTGGGTCCCGACAGAATGACGTATATATATTGAACTTTCTCGTCGGAAAAGGTTTATATTGTGATACTAACCGGAAGAGAAAGTTCAGTGCACTGCTCTTTGGGCATTTCCTCGAAAACCACTTCTTCAGTAACATATCCGAGTCCGATTAAACTATAGCAGTCTTTTTCAGACTTCACGTGGTCTCGGATAACCCCGACGAAACTCCCCTTGATACCGCGTCGTTCTCCCTCATCATGGAGAATCTTCATGCAGCCGAGAATCCTACTATAAACAGCAATCGGGGTTTTTGCCGATATCATGAAATATGCGAGAATACCTCTTGAACCCTTCGTCTGGTCAATTATTTCATTATCGGACAAAACCAATAAAGGAGAGTCTTCTGTCTTATCAAAAGCCGGAATTTGCGCGTTGTCCATCCTGGCCCATCTGCATGAAATAGTAGTCATAGTGAATAATACATCTCAACTTTCAAGTATCTCAATCACTAAAGCTTCTTCAGGGGTTATCGTTTCCCAATAATCCGGCAAGCTTCTCTCATGGAAAGCACAAAATCGAAGAACCGTATTCATCTTCCTGTATATACATATATGGGTCGCTTCATTTATGCATCGGGTCGTATATCCAGCCACAAAATCATATCGGCAAGCAGGCATCACATCTTTCGCTCTGGGAATTGTTCATCCAGGAATTTCTCTAGACTTGAACCTCCAGGAAAACCGCGTTCTCCCAGTCTTAGCGCTTCATCAACTTGCGCCCATATACCATGGTCAGTAGTTGGCCATCTTCCAATATTAGAGTAGTATCTCACTGCAGCATCTCGAATCATTCCTACAGTGAAGTTACTCCGATTTTCCATATTCCGACTGTTCGAGAAAAGAGATAACTCATTTCGGAAATGAATTCATTTCAGGGACCCGGAAAAGACGTATGTATTAGAGAATTTTGTCTCTGAAAAAGGTTTACTTGTTGCCGGGGAAGAATTGCTCACTGGGGATTTTTTCCGAGGAGATGCTTCTCATCAGGGATAATTGTTACTGGGAAAATTTTACCTACACACACCTACATGAACTAAACAGTTCAAATCGGGCTTCACGGCGCGTATATCGAATCGGTATTTCGAAATACCTAAAATCCCCTATTTTCCCAAGCATGTGTCTCCCCACCCACTAGGTATTATAAAGATACTTTACTCCCTACCCCCTACCCCATATATCCTTATATACTAGTAATACCCCCTTATAGATAATTACCTACCCCTATCTTGGTAATAATCTTTACCCGGGACCGCAGGCGTCCCGGGACTGTCTTCTATCGTCAAAGGTCTTTCAAGGACCGTCTCGTTTCCAATTAATTCGTCGAGGGTTCATGTTTTCCTTTCCGGCGTCCGAGTTTGGCGCGAGAGGAGCCGGGGTTTTTGCTTTTGCGCTCCCTCAATCGGCGAGGGGCTGGTCTCAATTGCAGTTTGTTCTACGCAGCGTGGGTTCTGATTTCCGCCGGGACAAACGCTGAACTGAAGATAGCACTGAATTCTTCGGCTTCAAAATCGAATCCGGAACTGCCGGGTACGAGAGCGTAGATTTTTCCGTTAGGACTGAATTCGATAAGCCCGTCTATCATGAGTGACTTGAGACAGAATTCGGTTTGCTTGGGTCCGAATACTGCGCTTAGCTCCCACACCTCTGAAACTCCGCCCGCCCCAAGAATCATGTCCAGAATGATTTCTTTCATTGTCGTCAATCTCCACCCCCAGATACTTTTCAGGGGTGACGATTTACTGTCACCCCTGCTTGAAATCAATGTCCGTAGTTGAACCCGTAGCGATACATCTTGCCGGTCGGGCTCGGTCCGAACTCGATATCTACTTTCCCACAACACCCGGCCTGCTCTTGCTGCTCATATAGGGCCATCTCCTCGAGATTCCCCACCTGACATGTGCGGTGATTATCTGCACAGTCGAAGTCCTCACCCTTATCCTCTTCAGCCTGGTACCAAGCTGTGAGATATCCCCTGATGAAACTTCCGTCAACCTGGCCGTATCTCTCTTCAAGAGTAGGTTCCATAGGTCCAAATACGAGCCAGGGCGGCCAATTTTCGCTTTGACCGCCCTGGCTTTTTCTGTTTGGAGGTGGCGATGGAGGTGACGTATCGATAAGAACTGCGAGAAAGCCAAAAGAAGGTCAGGAAGAGGCCATCTCGCGGTAAACTGTGCGGTTTCGCCTTGACCGGGATAGAACTAGCTTGCGCCGTTCACCTTCCCTGGTACGAATGCGGTACCGGCTTGGGTCATTTTTGGCAACCAGTGCCAATGTGTGGTTACGGGGTTTCATGACGGGTTGTAGGTAGGAGCAGGAGATAAAGACCTCAGGGAGTTTCTTTACCCATGGCTTGAACCTTAAAGTCAAGCTAGAAATCCTTATCTCTTGCTAAGTCTGGTTAGGCGTCCCTCGTCTGGATCTCGGCGTCCTTATCTCGAAGGGACTGGATCTTACGGTCGAAAGCCGCTTCTGTTTTCGGGGTACATCGCTTCCATTCTCCCATTGCGTACCCACGTTTCGGGTTTGGGATTCGGTATGCGATTTCTTGAGGTTTCCACATCGCTCGGGAAAGTCTCGATTCAAGTGATTGGTCCATCGTCATCTCCATCCTTGAATACGGAAAGAGGGGTGAGATTTACTCGTCGTGATTGGTTGTGGCGGGAGTCGTTCGAAATTGACTCTGGCGACGGCCCTTTGGTTTCCAACGTTCGCGAAGTTCCTGCATTGTAATCCGGCCTTCAAAGAGATCTGTCACGTCATGAATCGGACCGGATGCGATGACGATTTGTTGACAGAGAACGCCATCAACTACAACTTCGGTGACCAGACTAGCTCGTTGTCCATCACCGCTGGGTTGAATGTGGGTGTTTCGAATCTTCGGTTCAATCATTGACTTGGACTCCCTGGTCGGCTAGAAGCTTGCGGATGATGGGCTCTGCCTTGGCCTTAGCCGCTGTTGATCGCTCCCCTGGCGTCTTACCACCAACTTCCACGGTTGCCCAACGGGAGGGGTCATTCTCATCCTCAGGACGGAAGACGTAGAAAGTGGTGATGGTGGAGCTCCCATATAGGCGCTTGGCTCGAACTCCACCGTTATATCGATTCTTTGAAGAAGTTGTGAGTTTCATTGCCGTCATCTCCAACTTCGGATACGATGGTAAAGATAGGATTTACGAATTCTCGGGATGACTTGACTCTCGCTTGGTTACTGGCTCTTCGTCTTCCATCCCCCCATACTCTTCATCGTCCTTCCATTCGATGAAGTTTCCGTCCTCGTCAATGACGCCCTCTTCCATGAGGAACGACTTGAATGTCGAATTGTGTGTGGCGTACTCCGAATCATCAATGGCCGTACTGAGATTGGCGAACCAATAGGCCTTTGCATTGGGCCAACTTGCAGTGCGACGAGCCAAGGATTCGATTTCGCTCTTGCATTCTTGAAGTTTGATGTAAAGCTTGTAAAGCTCTTCACGTTCCATGTCATCTAGTTTGCTTGCCATGTCGTCATCTCCAACCTTGAATACGGGTAAGGCCCGGGAATTTCCGGGCCTCCGTTTTAGGCGACTGCAAGAACTGGCGAAATCGAAATGAGATTCTTCTCTGCCCATTCTGACGAGAAGTAGATGGCGTACACACGTTGTCCGAGTTCAGCCGATACGCAGTTGCTTTCCCACTCGAGTGTCAGAGCACCTTGGAGAAGGCCGAGAATTTTGCGAACGAGACCGTCATTGATTTCATCGACGTCATAGACATAGCCACGTTCTTTGCTAGCGGCGTCACGGTTCACTTTGCTAGTTCGATGAATACCACTACAGCCACACCAGCAACCCTTATCTTTCCTGCCACTATAGACAGAAATGATGTCTTCGAATTTGATCATATTCACGTTCCCAACAATTTTGGTGGTCGTCGTCATTGTCGTCATCTCCATTTTCAAATACGGATGAGGCCCGGTTATTTACGCCGGGCCTTCCGATTCTTACCAGCGAACGTCAGCTGGCAGTTGATTGTAGCAGAGCTCACAACTGTGTTCGTAAATAGTGGCTCCGTTGATATCGCCGTCAAGGCGGAGGCCGACTGCGCAGGATTTGTTGATCGCGTAGTTGGCTAGGGTTTCCATGATGCTCCTAGCATCTTTCCTCACACCAACAAACTCAATCGCTGCTTTCCTAGTGGGACGGTGCCACTTGGCCCAAAATTCACGAAGCTCTTCTTGACTCATCGTATCAAAGTTTGGGGTTTCCATTGTCGTCATCTCCAACCAATGATACGAGAGAAGAAAGGGGATTTACGGGCAAAGACTGCGCAAAATTCCGAGTCCTTGATTGGCCTCGGCTTCGGTCCCGTCCATCAACTCGAGATAGACGATGCCATTGTGGGTGTCAGGTACGACAACCCATTGGAAAGGTTGAGATGCCCGTTCAACATCAGATGCAAGTCGATAGACTTCGGCCGCTAAAGAACGGGACGGCACCCCATCATTGAGTGTTATCTGAATTTGGGGTTGAGGGTTTCCGTATTGACTCTTGATTATTGAAGCTTCTCTCATCACTATCTCCGATCATTGGTATGATAGAAACCCTGAGATTTTCGAGAAATCACTTCCACTGATTCTGTTCGTCAAATTCCTTTGAAGGAATTGTCATTTCCTCTGAACCGTCCCAGATTCCCATTGCGGTACGAATGACTGTTTCGTCCCCCTCGATGTCGTACAGAACTTCTTCATCCAACCAACTCGCAGAGTGCTTTTCTCCAAGATGAAGAACTTCAACCGTGTTGATTTCCGGATTTGAATTTGGGTTCTCAGTTACACGAATTGTCGTCATTTCGGCCATCGTCGTCATCTCCAACTATGAATACGACAGAAGGGATCCGACTTCCGTCAAATCCCTTCCGAAGTTAGTTGGTGAGATGCTTACCTGATGGTTTGGTGCCGTCTACCCAGTGCTGATAGCTCCCTTCAATGACCGTCAATGTATCCCGGTTATCCCAAACTTGACGTTTCGCTGCTATCTCCTGTTCTCGTTTCAAGTGCTGTCTAGCTCGATGTAGCACCCAAACTGCGATGGCAAGAATGATGAAAGCTAAGACCGTTGCAGTACTAGCTGCAATTGTCAGATAGTGAATGAGTTTCACAGCTCAAGATCTTCCATGACCCGTGCACGGCCTTCATGACGAGCATGGCGCTTCTGACTGCGACGAGTCCTAGCCCGATCTTCGCCATGAGCATAACCGCGAAAGTCTCCGCCCTTTTTCCGATATCGCCCGGCTGAACTCTTCAATCCGAGTCTCTGAATGTCAGCAACATCGGGGTATTCGAGTTCAGGAGTTCGTTGCATTCCGTAGGGTCTCATATATCGCCTCCAACACTTGTTATATTTGGAATGACTTGATTTACAAACGAATGTCGTGACAGTGAACTCCCTAGGGGAGCCGCTAGAAGCCTCGACTCGAGACTGCGGGAATTGAACCCGCAACTAAGGTAACTAATCTTAGTTACTTCCGGAGTTTTTCGAGTAGTTAATTCGATCGACCCATCACTGTCACGACTAGTGGCCCCTCCCGGACTTGAACCGGGACTGTGTTACCACAAAGGGATTTTAAATCCCCGGCGTCTGCCATTCCGCCAAGGGGCCTTGTGTTTTCTTGTACGTCAAAAACAGCCGAATTTACTTTACAACTTCCGGCTGAAAAACGACAACTGGTTCTAGGTTATCGCCTTTCCCGATGCGTTTTCCGACTTCGACCCGTTCCTTCATCAAATCAAGGGCTCCTTGAATGCGATCAATTGAACCCTTAACCGTGTCGAAATTTTCGCAGGGTACATCAGTGGCATTAACAACGATGACTGCGAAGTGAGCCTTGAGTGAAGACGCGATATCGAGAGGTGTGATCTTCATGTTTCCCTATACGTCTCAAACTGTCAGATTTACAATGACTGGAACTGTCACTGTGATCGAAATCCGGACATTGGCAACGCCAACTTCATCTTCCATCAATTCAAGATTGCCCGATCTCTCACAGTAGTCAATGAAAACGTCCTTGGCTTTTTCAAAGTCTCCTGCTTTGACGAGATACTTTGTATCGATATTTCGCCATTGAATCAAGAAGAGCTTGTCCATATCGTCATCTCCAACCGAAAATATGAGTAAAGGGCCCGAATTTACAGGCCCCTCTCAGATCACACCCTTTCGTTCAATGTAGCAATCGAGTCAACCAGGCAGAGTCGGCTTGAAAGATCCGTAACCCGAGCTTCCCATTTCGCAATTTCAGCTAGTCGCCAACACGGACAAGCTCGAAGTTCTTGGCGTGCTACACTTAGCTTCATCCTGAGTTGATCGCCAGCTCTAACTGCACGTCGAACGGTTCGTCTCGGGGTGGTTTTCATTGTCATCATCTCCAACTCAGGATACGAGCGGATAGAGATGATTTACGAAAGCAGTGGATGTTCTGGGTTCGTCATTGACGCACGGCCGTCACGAACTCGAACATTCTTGAACCCCTTCTTTACGAGAAATCGCTGATAGCGCATATCCTCGTCATCCGGGTCTTCATTTGGCCGTCGCTTCATGAAACCGAGTTCAGAGTGCCCGATCTCATCGTCAGACATCACGAGAGTATAGCTAGCACTAGAACCGAGAATAGTCTTTGACTCACCAGATTCTGTCGTCATCGTCATCTCCAATTAGTGATATGATGGAGGTGGCGAGATTTCCGAAGGCTCGGAATTCTCTTGATCTTTGAGGTAGAGCTTAGCTGCAGCTATCTCAAGTGAATTATAGCTAGAGACATCTTGCTCATAACTCAGAAGTTGAGCGATACGCCGTATTCTGATGTTGAATTCGTCTAGCTCGTCCATTGGTTCCCTCACATCAGTTAATATGAGGACAGAACCATCATTTACGAAAGACGTTTGACTATGTAGTCAACTATCTCTTGAACAGTCTTGAGTGGTTCAGCGTCCTCATCGGGAATGTCAATCTCGAACACCTCTTCCAAAGAGAGCAGTAATTCCACGTAACTAAGTGAATCGATATTGAAATCCCTTAAAACAGACTCAAGTTGAATCTCGTCATTCGGGATGTCCAGTTGTTCGTGAATAACATGCTTGACTTTGGTTTCGATCTCTTGCTGGTTCATCCAGTCACGGTACACTCAGCCG
>JBAZJM010000003.1:0-69195 GCA_041651315.1 Lentisphaeria bacterium
ACCAGGAGTTGGTGCGTGTGTTTCTTTATTGAGTTTTTGCGGAGTGACGACATACTGAATGCATCCTGTGATCCATTCACATCGCCCCGTGACAACACCAATAAAGCCAGTGATAACGTCTTTAACTTGTGCCCCTAAAGCGATTTTTGCTTGTGCCATGAGGGGAACAATACATTTAGTGCCGATAAGTGGATTCGAACCACTACAGTCACGCATATGAAGCGCACCGTCACCCTGGAATACCGGCGTTGGAAGCGGGAGTAGGAATTGAACCTATCTTAGCCTAAAGGCGTCGGGTTATGAGCCCGATGAGCTGTGCCGTCGCTCTGTTCCCGCAGCGCCCTTGAGAGGAATCGAACCTCAAACAAACAACCTTCGGAGGGTCGTCGCCTAATCCATAGGCAAGGGCATGTTCAATTATAAAAACGACGAAGTGGAATTGAAATACTTCTTTTCATACACCTCTTTCTCACTGCATTATCAGAAACACCAATCATTTCACCAACTTTTCGCATTGAATATGCTTCAACCAAAGCTTTAAGTTGATCATCTGACGGCCAGTTTCCTTTAATTGCGCCTCCGGCAGGATTCGAACCTGCATCTTCAAGCTCCGCAAGCTTGTGCACTATCCGTTGTGCCACGAAGGCATAACCTCTACGATGAGTTCTTTCACGATGACAATTTGCACAGACTAAATCACATTTTTTGATTTCATCAAGAATTTTTTTCTTACTACCCCATTTTATTAATTTTGATATATCACCATCTTTTATTTTGGGATCTCTATGATCAAAGTCCATTTGCCAAGGATTGAATACTCCACCACAATCTAGACAAGGACTCGTTTTCAAAGAATCTATTAATTCTTTGAGTTCAATCATTTTACGTTTTGCTTTATTTATATATTGATGGGGTTTTTTCTTGTAATGATCATTTACTGATTTTCGATGACATTCTCTGCATGTTGGATTCAATCCATCTTTTCGAGATTTGTTCTTAGTAAAATCTCTAGTTGGATCTTTCGGGTATTTACATCGACAACAAGTTTTAGTGTCTACGAATTCCATTAACCATCATAGACATAAAAATTTGCGTCCTCGGAAGGAATTGAACCCTCGCAAGCTGGCTTCGAAGGCCTGCCGCCAAATCCATTGGCGAGGACTTACGTTGTCATGACTGAAGCTACTTGATATGCTTTAATCAGCCCATCAAGGCATTGAGACCAAAGTTCATACTTAGGCATCTCAATTTTCCATTCAACTTCATCCATGATCGCATATGAGTTCAATTTCAGGTCATCTTCATCCCAAAAGATGCTGAAGTCATCTGTGTTTAGATGACCGATGACTCGTTTTGTTACTAAAGACTCTTCATTAGCCGTGATGATGCCGTGGCAAGCATATAAAAATATTGCTACAGCGCCACTACCGACAATCACTGCCTCGATAGTTGCCAATTCTTCAAGATTGAATCTGAAAAACGAATCTTTAGAAAATAAATCGCTTTTCATACCAACATGACTGAAGCGATCTCGAGTGTCTTAGTTAGTTCTTCAAGACACCTGGGCCAGAATTCATACTTCGGCATTTCAATTTCCCAATCACGATCAGCTTCAAACATCGGCTCAATGAAAATGAATCCGTTTTCATTGAATCGACCGATATCATATCTGAATGAAGGCCAAAGTTTTGATTCATCGAAAAGAGTACATGGTGTTCCATTACTGATATGACAAAGATCTATCCTGATGAATCCATTTATCATTCTTGCTTCAACAAATAATGACTCTTCAAGATCAAACTTGAAAAATGGATCATTATCTGTCATGTCAATATGACTGACGCGACGATTGCTGCCCTATTCAAAGCGTCTAGACACTCAGGCCAATATTCATGCTCAAGTATAGATGTAGCTCTTTTCGACCAGTTTATCGTCGTATCTTGAACAACTACATCATCAAGTAGTATACCAATCATTATTCTATTTGGTCTATAATCTGAGTCTACACATTCAACATAGACTCGAATTTCACCGTTACCCATTAAAGAGGCGGTAACCGCATTACCTTCGTCAAGTTCAAAATGGAAGAATTGATTTCCCGTTACTTTTTTCGGTTTATTTGGTATATGACTATTTAAGTGATTCTTTATTTCTATCGTGAAAAACTTCTGAATTTTATTCAGACGTTCATTGAAAATTATCTTCATATCCGGCAGCATAAGTTACCTTGGATACTAAGAAAATCCGAAGATTTTCAGTTAGATGAACATGACCGATGCTACTTCGAATGATTTATGAAGTTGTTGCAAGCACTCGGGCCAGTGTTCGTATTTTTCAACTTCTCTACCCCAATGAGTATCTTCACCATCATCATTATCGAGTCGTCTATAATCGATGGACGAAGAACTCATTGTCCCGATCTTGATTTTGAAAGCCTTTTCTACATTCAATTGGTGAACGAAAATACTAGCTTCAAGTCCATCAACTGTCTCAGCCATGATTTCGATAGAATCATCGAGAGCGAAATTGAAGAAAACAACGGCTCTCTGAAGATTAAACCCGGTCATCCCACGGGGATTGAAAACGCCAACCCCGATTGTTTCCGTGACTTTAAACCCGATAGCCCTATCAGCTTTATCAGCTGAAATGACCGTCAACTCAGTTTTAATCGGCATTCTTCCGATAAATTCAGGGCTTGAGAACGAAAATATCTTATTTGACATTTAATATTCTACGAAAAGAGAACTGAAGCGACTTCGTATGCCTTAGTCATTTGCTTAAGGCATTCTGGCCAACTTTCATACTTTCTCATCACATTTTCCCAATTATGAGTATCATCGGGGGAGAAGTCGACGCCCTTTTCGTCTAATTTACCGATAAGTACTCCCTTTGAGGGAGGTGAAATATTAGGGAAAGCATAAACACGCGCTCCGTCGTGTCTTGTCATCTTAACCGTGATTTCAACATTATTCTCAAGGAAAAAGCTGAAAAACTGATAACCACCATCAGGCAATTCGAGAAATTTCACATCCCAAGTGCAATTGAAGAAAGCTGATATATTGGGATCAGTTGCCATGATATTATTTTACAATTGGCGTCTCCAGTGGGACTTGAACCCGACATTTACGGCTTGAAAGGCCGTAATCCTAGCCTTTAGAAGATGGAGACAGAGTTTGTTTTCTCAGAGATTCGAGTGTTACTCGATAAGGGCAAGTCATTTCATGTTCATCAGGATTCGATGAACTAAATTTTTGACAGTGTTTACATACTGAGTATCTACGTGTTCGTACTTTCTTTGAAGGTTTGTAAGTAGGAGACCCGTCTATTCCATCAGCATGTTCAATGACTGACGTATAAACGGAAAACATTATTTCACCATCAGTTTCAATAACTGACGATTTAAAAACTCTGTGACCTTCCATCTCAATTTCTGAGAGAAAGTCAGATAATGCTATAACTATCGGGTTTTCTTCATTATCGAATTTATCGTGATCGACAATTGCTTGCACATTAGTAGTGCATTTCGAACCCCAAAGATCAATAACGCCGGCTCTCACTTCTTCACAAATTACATTTAGCGTCCCTGGCGGGATTCGAACCCGCATTTCTGGTTAGAGAGACCAGCTGCCTAAACCGTTAGCAAGACAAGGACATTTAGTACCCCTGACAGGAATCGAACCTGTGCACACGAGTTTAGAAGGCTCAGTGCCGTATCCATCGGCAGGGGCAAAATTGGAGGTGAGTGAGGGAATCGAACCCTCCCATAACGGTTTTGCAGACCGTTCCGCTCGCCAGAGCAACGCACCATTAGAGAGGCTCACGAGATTCGAACTCGTACCAACGCCATGGCAAGGCGTCATCCTACCATTGGACTAGAACCTCAAATTGATTATCGAACTATCATTTGATTTATCTGTATGATAAATCATGGACAATAATTCGAAAAAACAGAAAGCAAGAAAACTAAGAATCGATGAACGTCTTTCTTTAGAAGAAATATCAAAAAGAGTTGGGATTGCTAAATCAACTGCATCTCTTTGGTTAAGGGACATGCCTTTAACCAAAGAAGAAAGAAGCATTAGAAATAAAATTGGTGCTCAATTCAGTAGAATTCATCTCAGAAAAGACAGAGGAGAAGAATCAAAATATTACTTAATGGCTTCTAAAACAAGGGCAGCGTCGAATCATAAAGGACGTATATCAGAATCAGCAGTAGCATTTCGATTATCTTTGATCGGACTTACTTTTTATATGTCCCCATTTGATGGGGATCATGTCGATTTTATTGTTGAAAATTCGAATGGAAAACATTTGAAAATTCAAGTTCGATCTACTAGACGTACACATGATACCATGCCAATGGTTAGAATCAAACGTTATTGTGGAAATCGTAAAATGCGAAAATATGAACGTAATGACTGTGATATATTGGTTGCATACGATTTAAAAACAGACGTGGCTTATGTTTTCACATATAATGAATTAAATAATCGTACGAGTCATATAACGATGTGTCCAGAAGCTGCAGAAAAATGGGATAAACTAGAAATCGCATGAAGTGTAAAGTGAACCCGATGGGTCGTAAACACCGGGAATTCAGAAAATCAATCAAATCCCGACTCCTTCAGTTAGGGCTGAAGGAAAATGAATTTGGAGAATTGATTAGGAGAGTCTCTAAAGCAGAAGCTCGAAGAGTTCTGCTAGGACGACGCTTAGTTTATTTCGCAAGAGTCAGAGAATGTACTGACCTTGCAAGTAAACGAGCTACAGAAGACATTCAGGCGATAGAAGACGCTATCGCAATTGATAACTGGGAAAAGATGTTTATCGTTAGTGACGTTATGCTAACGTAACCTGAACCAACTCGATTTTGATCTCTTCAGCAGCCGCAAAAATCTTGTCATCTCGATAGAATTCAAGATATTTGATTGATTTAATACCCGCGTTCACGAGAAGCTTGAAACAGATCCAACAAGGGCTAGCTGTTGTGTAACAAATTCCACCCTCGAGGCGAATTCCGTTTCTAGCAGCCTGGGCGATCGCATTTTGTTCTGCATGAACAGTGCGAACGCAATGTCCATCTTCCATCATATGTCCTACGTCATCACAATGAGGGAGACCTGCTGCTGATCCGTTATATCCCGTAGCAATAATAAGACGTTGAGGGTTAACTATGACAGCACCAATGTGTTTTCTGTCGCACGTCGCACGAGTTGCTACATCTTGTGCGATCTTCATGAAATAAGAATCCCAGGGAACTCGGCTCATGCTTGGACTATACAAGAAAAGAGATCTCTTTGAAATGGAGCGAATGGCGAGATTCGAACTCGCATCTTAAGGCTTGGAAGGCCTACACCCTGCCGTTGGACCACATTCGCATGGAGCCGGTTACGAGAGTTGAACTCGTCTCTGTTCCTTACCAAGGAACTGCTATCACCACGATTGCTAAACCGGCATTAGTGGAGCCTACAGGAGTCGAACCTGCCACCTCTTGTCTGCCAGACAAGCGCTCTTCCAGATGAGCTAAGACCCCGTAAATTTGGTGGAGCTGCCGGGTATCGAACCCGGGCTTCGAGCTTGCAGGGCTCGAATCTAGTCCTCTAGACAACCCCGTAGTGGAGATAGAGAGAGTTGAACTCTCGACGAACCGCTGCGAACGGATCACCTAAACCCGTTAGTATCCCCGTTATCTTGGCAGATCCAGAAGGAATCGAACCCTCATCGTGAGTTTTGGAGGCTCACTTGCCGCCATGGCATGGACCTATTAATCTGTCAGTATTTCACGAACTAAGCACTCGTGACAAAGTGAAGCGGCATCCCAACCATGCCTATGATTGAAACAATGTTCTAATTTAAACGCATTTCGAGCTAGCATGCGTGCGAATTCATTACCATTCACGTCTTTTAATTTTGAAAATGGTAGCATCCATATTCGATTAGGGTCTGTCTTCGACTCAAACCCGAAATGACTTGTCAACTTCCAGTTGATGGATTCTACTTGCCCGCCATCAGTAATATGCTGACGGATGTTTTCGATAAATTCTTCTTCAGAATTGAAGATCATATTAGCTTGACATCACTTGATGAACTAGTACTTCATCAATAGTCATTTTTGTTAATGATACTTGTCCTTTGAGTCCTAACAGATGTTGAGTTGATACTTGCATAATCAATTCAACGTCATGAGCATGTTTCCCACATTTGACAAGAATATTTTTCTTGTCATTGTTTAGAAATCCACAGACTGCTTCTGCTTCACAGTTCTGTTCATCACATTTCATAACGAAAAGTACATGAGAAATTGGGGTGGCATACGGGATTCGAACCCGTGTATAGCTGGACCACAACCAGCCCCCTTTACCACTTGGGTAATGCCACAGTCGGAGTGGTCGGAATCGAACCGACGATATCTAGTACCCAAAACTAGTCCCTTAGCCACTGGGGTACACTCCGGAAAATTTGCGCGCATCTGAGTGACAAAACTGGAGGTTTTGATTGATTTACTGTCAATTGCCTTTACCATTTGGCTAATCCCCCATTTTTAGCACCGAAGTGCTGGTGGGGGATGAAGGATTCGAACCTTCAAAATTTGCTTGTTAGGTCTGTCTGTTAGATGCGCGCGGTGCTACTGAGTGGATTCGAACCACCATATCTACAAGAGATAACAGATTCTGAGTCTGTCGCGTCTACCAAGGTTGCGCCACAGTAGCATATTGTAAATTCAAGAAACTGAATCGTAAGAAAAGCTATGATTTACACCATCGGACATTCTACGATGTCCAGTGAAGATTTTGTGAAAATTGCTGCTCCGTTGAAAACTGTTATCGATATTCGATCTCACCCAACAAGTAGATGGGAACAATTTAGAAAAGAAGAAATGCAACGTTGGTTGCAAAATGCCGGGATTGGTTATGAATGGTGGCCGTCTCTCGGTGGTTGGTCAGAAAAGCATGCTGACCTTATCCCTAAATTCGAACCATTGCTTGTTGATGTCGCTGCTTATGTTCGCGGAAAATTTCCGAAGCAAAGAATAGCTAAAGGAACGAAATGTCCGGAACCAAGTGAAAATATCCAAGAGTCACTGCCTGGGATTCGACCTGCTTGGACGAATCAAGGTCTTTACGATTATTCTTGGTTCATGTCTCTCCCTGAGTTCATTCAAGGAGCGGAAGAGTTAATTCAACGCGGGGAATCAGAAGACATTGGAATTATGTGCTGTGAGGTTCTTTGGTGGAAATGTCATCGTTCCATGGTTGCCGATTACGTTGTTTTTCGGAAGCATGAAGTTTTCCATCTTCAACCAAAGTTATCCTCTCACACTAAAGCAATCGGTAATCGATTAGATCGATACGATCCAAGAATCATTGAAGCATGGAATAAATAGTGGGGTTGACAGGAGTCGAACCTGCACGCTCTTGCGAGCACAAGCACCTCAAGCTTGCGTGTATACCGAAGGTTTCACCACAACCCCATTAGGCCCAGATTTTTACGTTCCAATCCAACGATTGGACACCCTCTTTTCGTTACCGAAAAGAATGAAGGCGGCTCTAGGTTGCCGAGCGGCTTGCGCCGCAAGTCTTATTTATTATCCTTACGACGGTAAAGAGTTTCTCCCGTCACAGGATCTGGGAAGGATTCCCATCCAAAAATAGATGCTACTCTGTCTCTATCTTCTTGTGTCGGTTCAGTTCTATGAACGGGTACAGAATCGAGACCTTTCTCGAATTCCATAACGTTCAATATTTCTGATAACCGCAACATCGTTAAGTCTGAAGTTGAGAGACGCGCCCTATTGGATGATCGTCGATTTCTTTCCCGATTTCTTCATAGAAACAATCTTCGCAGATATGTTTTCCGTCGAGAACCGGAATCTTCCCAGTTATCATGCTCTGAAGTGGGATTTTACACTTCACACAGGTCTCAGCATCCAAATATAACTCAGATACCCGTTCTGGGTTGTCTAGAAGTTCTCGGATAGTGAGAGCCATGATAACCTCCAAACTATACAAAAAATTTTGAAGCGCCCGAGGAAAAGATCTGGAGAACGTTTCTTGACGAATCCTTATTTCGTTGCATGTACCATCATGCGTATCCCCCATAGTGGAGGGGGATCCCGGATTCGAACCGGGCTGCTTGTTAGATCTTTGAATGGACGCTTCGGTGGGTTGTCTCGGAATCGAACCGAGTTCTCGCCCTCTTCAGGGGCGCGCTGAATCACCAGACTAGCTCACAACCCGTAATCTATTTAGTCCGCCATTGAGGAGTCGAACCCCTTCCACACGTTAATAGGACGCGCTCCAGCGACCGGCTGAATTAGGTAACGGCGGAAATTCACAACTGTTTAGCGTATCGTTCTTCATGGAATTTGAAGATCGAGCTATTGGAGTACCCGACGGGAAAGCTCCGATCTTTGGAGTCTTCCGGAGTTCTCGAGGAAAGCTGGCTGCTTTCGTAGTCAAAGAATTGAGAAAAATTCCCGAAGGTGTTATTTTAGCTTATAGAGAAAAAATCACCCCCGCTGAAGCAGCAAAACGTGCTGCCCAGATGCTGAATGACTACTTACCAATAAGTCATGTTACATCGGAAGAATATGAAAAAGAACACGATCTAGTTGATGGCCGAGTAGCTACTTACCGTGATAGGGGATGGGAACATCAAGCCATCATCATTACGATAACTGGAAACAAAGCTCTTGCTTTATTCTTTACCTCAAAAGCTAACTGGGCAAAGAAAACAAGACGAGCTTCGAATGATGAAATGGCAGCCGCCAACTTCATCTCAAGTCGAAGAACCTATGTTTCACTTGTCCTACGTCCATTAGACGGGTTTATTCCGACATTCAGGGTTGTTCCTGAGTTACTACTTTCGGAACTCAAAGAAGAGTTCAACGAAAAGGACGCCGAAATTTATATCCCGTAATTCACAATCTTTATGAGATCGGGAATTGAAATGTCAACAATACTTACATTTCTCGCACTTAGTATTGCTTGTGCGAGTATATCTTTTACTATAACGAAATCAAAAATATTTAAAGGATTTAGGGAGTGGTTTCATAATTCAGATGATCCCACAGATTCAGATAGGAAAACTCGTGAATTCTTATTTGAATTCCTATCCTGCCCCTATTGCTTTAGTCATTGGATATCTTTTGCAATGACTATTATCTGGTTACCTAAAATAACGAATTGCGGCTTTCCGATCCTAGACTACTTGGTATCAACCTTCGTAATCATCGGAATAGCCGCAATCGTAACCAGATTGATCGAGAAGACCGCTTGAAATCGATCAAGCGGCAGCTTCGGCAGCTTCTTGAAGAGCCGTTAGAGAAGCTTCAAGACCTGCTATTGCTTCAAGATCTTCCGCGGTCGTTGCTGGAAATTCACTCGGATTCTTAGCAACTAAATCTTGAAGAGCCTTGATAGCTGCTCGAGCTTTCTCAGCTTCAAAATTCAATTGATCCTGAACTCGTTCACTCATTTGAAATCGACGCTCAACGCGAGCTGGATCAATTTCAGCGATAATGGCTTTTAGAGCCTGAGCGACTAAAGTCTTGCTCGGCTTCTTCGAAGCATCAATCATCGAAGCAATTCTTCGAAGTTTGGCAGACAGTTCTTGCGGTTCCATGCCAGGAAGTTTTATTGAAAAGCTAGTCATTCATAACATCTCGAAGGATATTATCCTTCGTTTCTAGCTTATCGATATCGACATTCTCAAATTTAAAGGGAGTTCCCTTTTCATCCGGATTCCAACCCGAAGCCAACATTTTACGAATTACTATCGCTATAGCTTCAGGTTTTACCGCGTGTCCGTCTAACCAAAAAAGAGTAGTCTGAGCGACTCTTCCAGGTTTCGGCTGATCAGCCTCAACGGTTAAAGTCGCTGAATTCGATTTCGGTCCTTCGTGATCCCAACGAAAAAAGGGTTTTTTCGCCGGCAAACTCCAACGAAAAGGTCGATTGTCAACGACAATTTTTCGAGCTCGAGGAATCGCCATTATTCAGTATACACAACCGCTACCACTAGTGGTATCCGGTTCCTCAACTTCTAAGATATCCTTAACAATTTCCTCATTAATAAGTTTCTTAGCCTCTTCAGGAGTCAATTTTCCAGCAGCAACTTTTTTGAGTACGTCATCCAATTCTCTTGGTTTCACGTCACTTTTCCTTTTTCGTTGCTGCCAACCATTATAAAATTTTCCATCGTAATAGAGAACTGTTTTAGGGAATTGTTTCGGGTTTACTGGACAAGGTCTTCTCTTTGTTTGTAAACCGCACATTTGACGTACATTTACCGGCATATCATCGATAATTATGTCGTGAATGCACCCGTAAGTGAACGGATCATCATTGAGCCCAAATTGATGATCGAAAATTTCAGCTAGATTTACGAAGTTTTCTTCTTCTAGCTTCAGTTCTGCAAATCTAATTTTATCGGCACCCACCGATTTGGCGAAAGCTACGTATTTCCTAATCGAATCATAATTATCGATGTGTCCAGAAATGCAGTTACAATTCAATCTGACATTAACACCGATCAAATGAAAAGCATTAATGACTCCCCTCAAGTTATTGATTTTTACTCCGACAATTTCTTCATTCTTATCTAAGTCAAAATCGTGGATTGAAATGTTGATTCCAGTCAATCCAGTCAAAACTGACGAAACATATCTTGGAGTTAGTAAACCACCGTTTGTCGTAACCCAGACATTTCGTCCACGTAGACTTAGATCAGTAATAATTTTATCTAAATCAGCATATAACGTTGGTTCTCCACCCAACAATATTATATTAGTTTTTCCTGATTCAATGGCTTTATCAGCGATAACGTTCCATCCAGCTTTTTCTTTTGGATGATAACCGATATGCTCGATGCACCAAGAACAGCTCCCGTTGCAATTAGGAAGAAGATTAACTTCCAGCCAATCTTGAAAAGAACCGCCACAAAAATTACCAGGATGCGGCTCTGAATAAATCGTATTTAGATGATGCTTCCCGTCATTTATATCCGTCACTTGCCCAACAATTACCATTTAGAATGAAGGCCGTACCTCCACTAATGAGGCGTTTGGCTTTCTCCATCTTACAATGAGGGCATTCTTTAATGGCGGGCTCGGAGATTTTTTGCTCAACCTCCCAAGTTTTCCCACAAGCTTCACAAACGTACTCGTAAGTCATTGAATGAATTACCGTACAGAGCCAGCACCGGGAGTTGAACCCGGCTATCCTCGTTACGAATGAGGCGCGTTCCCACGATTGCTATGCTGGCAGTGGCTCCAGGGGCAGGATTCGAACCCGCGATGCTTTCGCGAACGGTTAACAGCCGTTTGCCTTACCACTAGGCTACCCTGGAATATGTTTTCTACAGACAGTTTACTTACTGTCTAGTAGCAGCGCCCCGTACGGGAATTGAACCCGTCTCGACCTAGCGTGACAAGCTAGCGTCCGCCCAGCGGACTTACAGGGCAAAAAAGGAGGCGTACCTCCAAGTTTTGCCTTGTTAGTCCGCCTCCGCCTACTATCATTTGCAGGCAAGGTACCCTCACCGAGCTTATGCCTTGCCATAGCCAGCGCCGTTGCCGGATAAACAAGGTTCCACTTTTCCGTCGCTAAAGCGCCGGCTGGGTTGGTCCTTAAACCTGTTAGATTGTCAAGGAGCGAGGATCCGCTTGGATCTTGCTTGGTTCCAGAACTAGGATTCGAACCTAGATAACGGGCTTCAGAGGCCCGCGTCTTAACCGTTGGACGATTCTGGAATAACAACTGTCTTGAAACCAAAACTGCTTGTAAACAGTGGTCATTCGTGCTGCGACTTGTACTTAACTGAGCTTGCAAACTAACTACTAACTTTTCCTTTTACTGAATTTCTTGGTGGATCTGGAGAGAATCGAACTCTCGCCGACGGGTTAAGAGCCCGCTGCTCGACCATTGAGCTACAGATCCAAAATGGTGGGTCGCCTCGGAATCGAACCGAGCTCTCTCAGGTTAAAAGCCTGCTGCATCACCATGTTGCTAGCGACCCGAATCATCTGATTTGGGAATCGCTTCTGTTTTTGCTTCGAGTATCTCATGGTCGTAAACTTTCTTCGGGGTGAGGCGTCTAGGAGTCGAACCTAGTGTGCCGTAAGGCGACAGTTTTACAGACTGCTTCGCAAGCCGCTGCGAGACGCCCCGTAAATTGGGTGCGCGCTACGCGCTGCGGTATAATAGCTGATTGTCTGTGTTTGAGTCATCGTAATACCAAAAAGTTTTTGGCCGCCAGGATCTTCTCCGGGCGGCCTCGTCTTACCTGATTAGGGTGAAAAACTAGGCCGCCTTAAGTATCCACCTCGAGATTTCCAACAAACAATGGGCTGCGGGCGATCGAGGTAGATGAGGTGGTATGTATTCTACGTGCGATACACCACGACGCCGAAACCGTTTCCGGCTTCTGCATCGATTTAGGTGTACCTTGATATAATGCCACGTGAAAACTTACCTTCGAGAAGTAAAGCACAACTAACAAAGTTGCGCAAGTATCTTCTGTACTAGAGAATACAGCGAACAAGTTTGAACTTACGAAACTCAGATATCCCCAAATACGTCTGAACGCCGGAAGAGAGGCTCTCCGGCGTTCTTTTGACTATCTGCACGTTACCCTATATCGAACAGGTAAAACAAACCCTAGATACCATCCCCTACTGTTGAATCCCCGTATTCACCATCTTCGGAGCCTTACATCCACTATTCATGGATAGCTTAGCGGCGCATTCGACAGGTTGAATCGCTGTCTTTCCATTTTCATTATGGGAAATGCTGCAGCTCACATACCCATCGCCGTCAGAATCCATATCCGTACAAGAAACACCGATCACTTTAAGTCCGAGCTTCTGTGCATAAGCCCTGGCTGCCTCTTCTGCTTCTGCGCTACTCGAGGTACATCCTCGGAAGAGGAAATTTCCAGCAAGAGCAGCGATAGCGCCAAGGATAACGATGACGATAATCAGCTCGATCAGAGTAAAACCGCGTGTTCTTGGGTGTCTTCGATTCATTGTATTTCTCCTAATATTTCAGATTTGAACTGACTTCCATATGAAGACAGTAATTCAATTTACGACTAGTTCAGGTACGAAATCAACGGTGATATCAAGACCTTGATATTGGTCCTGATCTTTGACCCCGTCCCAGAAATCCGTAACGAATGTGTCAAAGAGTTCAAGAGCAATAGTCATATCTTTGCTCGATTGCACAGCAAGGATGTATTTTATCTTTTCCTTGCCGGGAACATCTTCAATATCGATGTTATCTCGAACAACATCATGAACCACGATCGGTTCTTTAAAAACATCAATGAGTTTCTGCGCTATTGTAATGGCTGCTTTACGAAGCGGTTCTGGAATTTGCTGTAATTGCATTCCAGTTTGCCACTCATTGGATTCTTTCATAATACTCACTTAATAATTGGGAGATCTCTTCTTTACCGGAGGGGAAAGAGGTTTTTGATATCCCGGTTTCTCCCATGGTAAAAGTGTTGATTTTATACCCGGCGGTTTCTCAGGTAATTTTCCAGAGCTATGAAGATTGAGTGAAGACTCAGCGCCGAGATCTAGCTTCTCATACCGACTAACGACCCATGCTCGTTGCTTCTCGGAAAGTTTCGCTTTCGGGTTCAATTCTAAGGGAGAAACCATGCTTTGAAAGGCTTCTCGCTCTTCATCTTCGAGCCTTTCGTCCGCTAGTAATGCCTGCAACATTTCTTTTTCAGAAGCCATTCTATCCTCTCGTAAGCCTGTCAAAAGTTAAGACAATACGTGTCTCATCATCCTTATTAAGTTCGATGTCTTCAGACACAAAGCGAGACACTGTAATTTCCGAAACACCAGCTTTTCTAGCCAGGTCATTCAAGGAGAGGTCCCATAAATCACAAGCAATGCTAAGAAGCTTTCCTTTTCGCGTTTCCTCTGAAGCAGCGATAAGTACTCGAGGAGGAAAAGGAGACGGACTGCTTGCGATTCGTAGAAGGATTTTTCTAAGAAAAAACTCGATCATCACTCACTCTTAGCAGGAGCAGGGAGTAATTTCTTAAGCTCTGCACCAGCTTTCGGTGAGAGAAGAGCACTTGCTTGAGCTGCCCTGAACTGTTTCCGATTGACAGGATCTTTAAAACCTTGCGGGTTAATGATCGCCATATTTTCATTCACCCGTTGATGCTGACTGTTTAGTCTGCTGAGTGAAGGTCGCAAACAATTTTGGTAAGTGTCATCACTACCTACAGTTGCTCGCGCACCAACTCCTGGCTTGCTATCATAGCCAAGCTTGTAATCTCGTCGAAGACAGGTGTAAGCACGAGACATCGAATTTTGGACGACCGTCTTCTCGTCTTGATCGATTCTCGCATTCGGTTTGTACCCATTGATTGCCCTTGCGATCATTTCGTGATCGAAGAAAACTCCGGGTAAAGCTTTAGCTCCCGATGCCAGAAAATGAGCAATTCGCTTATACGGCTTTTGCCCAGTAAGAGTCTTGTACGAAGCTAGGAAAGTTCTCTGATCCATATTGATTGATCTCCGATTCGTTAAAATACAACAACGCTACTAAGACTTACGTTATATTCTTCTAGGGTTGAGTATGCTTCAACTATTTCCCTGAAGCGCTTTTCTGCTTCTTTATCGCCCTGATTGACGTCAGGATGATACGGTTTACAACGAATTCTCATCTGTTTTCTTGCAGAATCGAGATCTACAAGACGGCCTTTTTTCGGTCTATTTACCCCCAATAAGTCACAACTCCCATAAACGATAGTCATGGCTTTTCTGTCAAGAGTGCTGAATGGTTTCGGTATAACCTCACCGAGCTTTTCTGTTTTATTGGCTCGGATTTTCATTATTTCAATTGATCTCTTTAAATCGAGTTCAACTTCTCTAACTAAGAACTCGATTGAATCTTCTTGAAGATTTGGATTTTTCTTTCTAAGAAGTTCTGTCATCCTACTGGTAAGAATCGCTATTTCCGATAAAACGGAAAATTTATCTTCCAGTTTTTTAGGTGGAGATGAAGGTGGTGGTGGAGGTGGTGGGACAGAAACTTCTATTTCGTTAGATACTGAAGAATCAATCTTCGGTTTTATTTTTCGTCTTGGAATTCCGGCTTCATCTTCTAAAAGATGAAGTTTAGTTATAGCACCTGAAAGAGTTATTTCGTTATTATCTATTGAAGGCCATAAATTATCAGAAAGAGGAGAAGCATTGAGAAGTCTTGCTCTTGCTCGTATATTGATTTGTTTATCTTTAAGATGTGCCGCTATTGAAGCTACTTTTTCATTCCAAGTAGCGTTAGTTATAGCTTCCAATAAACGACGTTCTGCTTTCGCTTTCTCGAGTTGTGAAGGCGAAGTTTCAACATCCAGGAAAAGTATTTCTATATTACTTTCCATTAGATGCACCTGAAAGTCTAGTTATCATCAGTTTCAATTCTTCAATCGATGATGATTGAGAATCAATTTTTTGTTCTAATGCTTTGATCGATTGAGCTTGAAATGTGAGAACCTTTACAAATTGATCAAAAACATTGCTTTCATCGTAATCATTAGGTGATTGCGGTTCTAACTGAGACTCACCAGTTGTAATACTTAAAATAGTATTCGGATAAACTAATCTAGCAATTAATGGAAAAGAATCATAATCATCCCTATCCGAAGATAACCAATACCTTCGAGATTTTCTCTCACCCTCTTTTTCAATGAGGCCTTCTTCAACAGCAGAATTCAGAAACTCTCGTTGAAGTTCCACACTAATATTACATGATTCAGGAAATAATTCCGGTCTCGTCCATTTCCCGCCGGAAGCAAGTTTTAATATTGACTCTCGAAAAGATGTGAGTACGGCAGTTCTATTTTCAGGAAAAAATTCGTTTATTCTATCCCAAGATAATTCATCATTCGTTATATCGGTTACAGAATCCGGGTCTTCTTCATCATATGTTAATTCTGGTTCCGGTGTTGATACTAGTGTTAACTCCGGTTCCGATACCAATTCCGGTTCTAATATTGATTTTTTCTCTAATTCTGGTTCTACTACCGACAGATTTTCTTGAACTGTCGGTGTTGGTAGTTCCTCTGTCTTTACGGCTAAAGCTAAAGCTTCATCCCAAATTGAACTTCCGGTAGCAGAGTCATAAGCTTTAACAACCAGTTCCCAAATTTTATCAGAATTTTTAAATATGCTAGAAAGATTTCCTGAGGTTAAAACGATTTCGCCATCAGTATCATCGAATATAATAAAACCTTCGTTGGAAAGCTGGCGCATGCAAGCGATTTCCCAAGCTTTCTGATGAGTACCAAGGTTCTTTTTTCTTATATGAGAAAATAGATCAGCTATATTCCCCTTTTTCAGGGACTCAAGTCTAGCTAAAGTAATCCTTAGATCTGCACTAAGCCAGTCTAAAGAATTATTTGAATTAGGAAGCATTAACGTCTCCCCCGATAAGAAGAAGTCGTTCCAGAGCTTCTGAATCCGATAAAATTCCGTCTTTATTCAGGGTACGGATGGCTGCTATTTCATTACGAATATTATTCCCATCATTTTGATGATTAGATGAATCATCGAGTCTCTTCATGAGAGCTTTATATATTGCAAATAATTTATTATATTCAGCAAGAAGAAGATCTTTTTCAATTCTTAAACCAGATATCGTTTCTTCTTGCTCTTTGAGTTCATGAATTAGTCGTTCATTATCTTTTTCATACAATCCGATCATTTCAGATAACTCAACAGTTAGTTTGCTTTTTTCCTCCAGTGCTCTTCTTATCTCTTGATTGAGAGAGTCTTCTCGTAAAGTTTCTGCCGGAACAGGTTTCGGATTAGTAATGAAACCAATGACTGTTTTTACTGTAGCTGTAACTTCAGCTGATGGAGGGGGAGCTATAGAGTTACTGAGTCTCTTAATGGAGCCAGACAATTCGTTATCAAAATTCTTACTTCTTTTTGAGAGAGACGCGAAAGGTTTCTTGCATTTCTTAGCGAATTCCTTTATCAAATCCTGTTGTGATTTGATAGTCATATCTTGAAACAAGATGATTGAATCAAAATCATCAGATTCTAGATAGACTTCTCCTTCCGGTCTCACTACACGAACAATTTCAACACTGAGTTCTTCTAACTTCGGCTTAATTTCTTCTTCGAGATATTTATCAGAGAAGCTACTGAAGACAATAGACTTCATGACTTCTTGTCTCCAGACATGTCGCCAATAAGGCTGACAAATTCAATTAGTTCAGGATATTCACTGAATTTAGCTTGTAGATCAGCTTGGGAGGTAGTTTCTTTACCACCACGTTCAACTAACCAAGCCTTAATTTCATCTATAATTTGAGTAACTCTTTTTGGTTCCGCACAATTCTCAAGTGTTGTTTTGAGTTTCTCGTACCATTTCTGTTCAAGAAGTAGAGAATCAGGTGATTTTCCGATTGAAGAAACTATCGGTCCTGAGAAAAGAGCTCTTTCAGTAACGATTTCTGTTTTTACTTTGATAACATCTTTTCTCTTAGGAGAAGAATTGTTTATTACGCGATACATGAATGGTGGACGATCAGCGACCATCTCACTGCATTTACTTTGATATCTTCTCTGATCTACTGTGCTTGATCCACGGTAAATCATTGCAGCATAGGCAATTCCAGTCGATTGTTTTTCATCATCAATGAAGAAAAGTCCGGCAGGAACTGGAAAACTATGAGTTCTAACACAAACCGTAGAAACATGTCGTATTACGAAAGAAAGAGTTGCATAATTTTTAGTACCAAGAAATGGGATTTCCCCTCCTTCAACAGGAGGCATCAAAGATCCCGGTAAGTCTATCAATCCTTTGAATTTGGAAGCAACTTTTTCTTTCTGAGCACTCGAGTACCAAGGCGTAGCAGCCAATGGTAAAAATACTGAATTCATATAAAGATGGAGTCTTCTCGCATACGATTCATCATCTTCTGAACCGAAAACTTCAGATATATCATTCTTGATTTTCTCGATCTTCTCAATAGCTTCATCGCCAACACCATCACATGATGACATGAAACATATGATGCAACCATCTTTTGCCCCATGAATGATGGTTTCACTCAATAAATCGAGAACTTCACAAGAAAGTCCATCTAAATCAAATAATATTAGTTCAAATTGTCGTCTAAATTCTTTGGCAAATTTATGTAAAGATGCAATATATACGTGCGCACCTGCCGTATATAGGTCTGTTGCTAGTTCCCTACTTTTTCCGCTAGTAACGAGATACGTAGTCGTCGGATCAAATTCTAATTCTGAAAGAGAAGCAAGCACTCTGAAACTATTTGTTAGAGTATTTCCTTTAGTAAGGAATTTCAAGTCTTTCGCTATAGTTCGAATAACGTTATAAACTTGCTCGTCGGTTAACACTTGATCTTATACGCTATCGTAATTGCGATTTTCAGCCAATAACCAATGCGATCGCAAGCGGAAGTAAACAAACTAAATGGATAACCTGATCAATTGTGATCGTCAGAATTCTTCCGAGTGGAGTCATAGCAAATTCGACAAACCCATAATGATCAAGGGCTACTCGAGCTTGCTTAACAGTCATTTTTCCTGCTGCAATCTCATCAAGTAGTCCGAGTCTATAGGTATATCCTTCTGATTCGTTAGACTCAGATTTTTGTTCATCCATGCCAACCGTTCCAGTTAAACGGGTGGTATCTCCATATTCAATGCGCCAACGCATCTCAAGTGGTCTTCTAATATTTTTTGCCCACCATATCACAGGAATGTACGTATCCTCGATATAATGCGTAAAGAATACGAAAAGAATCAAGCCTGCTGCTGTGAAATCACCAATCCAGTGTTTCCAAACAGAGAAACAAATTATGCCTAGAAATGGCAGAGTGTAATAATAGCAGTGCTTTGCTCGAATTTTCCAATTAAGCGGCTTTGCAGTAGCCACATCGTGAGATTGGAAGCTCCAATCAGATAAAAAATGAACGAGAACGAGAAGCGCAAAAACGCCCCCGATTTCAGAAATTTGATGTGGCATGCGTCATTAGTTTACAGCGGACGCAGCGGTCTTTTTATTACCGAAAATACTATCCCACCCATCACGATAAGCTTGGCTATTTACCATTGAAGGACCGTGAGAGTCATGATCTTTTTGATCCGGAGTCCTTCCATCGTAAATACGGGTCATTTCAAAAACTGGTGAACTACCAACTTGTTTTAACTCAACAAGTTCCTTTCCGAGAAGACTCTCACCTTCTCCGATTCGTTTCAGTAATCCACACTGAGGACCGTGATTAGGATCATTCCTGATTGCTGCAGTAGAGCCATCAGGTAGACTCGGACCTAGAACAACGAGTTCCTTTTTCGGACGATTATCATCGTTATTTGCCATGGGCGTATATAAGAGACCAGTAACCTGATCTACAGTACACTATCCGTAAGCCACTAAACGTAGTGGATCTTCTGGCAATTTAGAACCTAGAAATCTTTGTGCTGAAGGAAATACTGAATTAGATGAAACAGACTGCTTCAATAATCTCGGTATGCGCGAAGCGTTCTTATCTTTTACTAAAGAAATGCCGTTAACCATTATCCTCAGCCAATCAGCATGAATTTTTCGTCTTCTAACAGCTGATTCTGCAGCGGAACGAATGGACTCTAGATCCCCATTATCTAAAAACCCGACAATTTCTTCAGGGGATATCCTCATTGAGGAGCCTTCAGCCAGAAAATGCCCGAGAAGGTATTTATTTTCTCGAGCTAATAAGACCACCTCAGGCCAGTTCTTATATTCAGTTTCAACTCTTTCGATGAACTCCTGAGGATATGTTATCATATTTAATTACCCCTCATACCGAGATCAAGTTAGATTTACTAACTTAAACATTGATTTTTAGCATGTCATCATGATAAAGACATGTAACTACTCTAAGTTTTTTCTCAAGTATGAGATCTATATTTAAAAACGAAGTCATATTTCTTCGAAATTTAGACAACATAGATCCTAACTCAAACAAACCCTCATGATCCCACATAGAAATTTCTGTGGTCAGATGAGTTGTCCATTGATGATAATGGTCTAAAAAGAACCTACCGGGGTCCATGATTTACAAGAGCGACGGATCTTCTGTAAAGCCTGAACTTCGAGTTGACGAATCCGCTCTCTAGAAACACCTCGAGTATTAGCTATTTCTTGAAGAGTCAGTTCTTTAAATCCATCGAGAGCGAAACGATTTTGAATTATTTCTTTTTCAATAGGTGTTAAACTACCCATTGCTGCATGAATGGACTCAAGTAATCCTTCTCGTTCGATTATTTCAAAGGGTGATTCAATATCACTTTGAATTGATTCAGCAAGTGATGGAAGAGTAGAATCAGGAATAGTAGCACTTAAAGAAAGCATCGGCATATTCATAGTTTGTCGTATAGAGCGAGCTCTTTTATTTGATATGCTGAAAAGATCTGAGATATCTTCTTGACTCATATGCTCACCAGTTGTGGTGAGCTGTTCGGATTCAATTCTCCTAACACGCAAGGCTTTACTAAGAGTATTTATCGGTATCCTTATCTCTCTTTCTTGATTCGCCATCGCTTTATATATTGACTGTCTTATCCACCAAACAGCATATGTAGAAAATTTATATCCTCTATTCCATTCATATTTATCAATAGCTTTCATGAGACCAATATTACCTTCTTGAACAAGATCATCCTCATGAAGATTTCTGGCACAATACAGATATTTTTTAACAATATGAATGACTAATCGTAGATTAGATTTCAAAATTCTTGATTTTATGGAAGAAACTCTTTTTCTTGATTCAGTTAATTTACTTTGTGATCCTGAGTTTTTTCCTTTCAATGATTTCTTAGCTGCTTCAAAATCAGCAACAGCTGCTTCAAGTTCTTGAAAAGCAAGAACCTCTTCCTCCATCGTCATTATTTCAGGAGATTTTCTCTTCAAATGCGATGGATAGTCAGGTGTTAATTTTTTCTGCGTCATTTATATATAAGAAAAATTAATGTAAAGCCGGCAGCGATTATTGCAGTTATAAACATGGACCTTTCGATAAGATCAAAAGATCTATGTCTCGTATTAGTCCTGAAAGCTGAATTAGCTTCTATCAGGGCTATTCTGATCGATCTCTCTTCAAGTCTATCTCTAACTCGGCTTCCCATCGTGTATCTCAAGTTTATTAAGGACGTTATCGAGCATTTCAAGTCTTCTGTTAAGTTGAGGGTCATTGTAATCAGAGATTATACGACGAAGAGTCGTCCCATCTTCAGAATTCATGATCTCTGCTTCCATAAAACTTGGTTCAAGTCCTTCAAGCATTAAAACGATATAGACATTCGGTACTTGTGGATCTACCCAAATTCCAGATAACTCTCCAAATTGAACAGCGACTTCTTTCACTTTTTCGTAAGTAAAAGGCTCCTCACCTACGCTAGAAATTAAAAGAACTCCCATTCCAAATGATTTTACTAAACATTCCATAATGTATTGTACGCTGTGAATCCAACTTCTGTTCTTTTCATGGAGATGGCCCGTAAGTCAATTTTAGAGTCTATCCCGAAAGACACTAAAATTTCTTCAGAAGAAGTAGACTCTGTTATAAGAGTATGTATGCTCGGAGTCTATAGAACCGGAAATGAAGATCCGAAAGCTATGCTCAGAGTTATTTCTGATGAACTCATTGAGCACATGGTGAAACACTTACAGAAAGCTAAAGAGCATAAAGACCTGGCAAAAGGGATGCAGTTCTTTTTACTCGAGTGGTGTTGGAGAAATGATTATCTAAATGAAGATTGGCGGTGGGAGTGGATAAACCAAAATGAAGGAAAAATCCACTTCAATGCTAGATTGCCGCTTGAAATGATTCCAATACCGTCGGATTAATACAATAATCTCTCAAGAATTTTTCAAAATACGAATTTCTGAAGGCTTTTTCGGTTCGTGCTGAACGAATCATTGATATCGCTTGATCTGGTGTAAAGCCAAAACCTTTACATAAAACTATAGCACAAACAAGACCAGATCTGTTTCTTCCAGCTATGCAAGTAACAAGAACACTCTTGTTTTTCAGAAGTCTACCTATGATAGCACCAGCAGCTTTAACAGCTATTTCAGGTTCTGATTTAAGCATCGGCTCTCCACTATCGATTAGCGGAGCATTGATCACCTCAATATCTCTCCAAGGATTCTTTACGAGTTGATAATCATTTGCGCAAAGAGCTAAACAATTGAAATGTTTTCGTAAATCAAATAACGGGGTAGGACAACCACCCATCCATAATCGACCATATACTCGATTTGCTGTTGTAGCCGGACCCATTATTAAGGTTGTCACGCCAATATTTCCTATTAAAGATAGAGCTTCTTACGTACAGGTTCTTCCAATTTCGGTGACAACACAGACTTCGGAGACGTCTTTTTCGGTTTTTTCGATGGTTTTGGAGGTTTTTGAGGTTTTACCGCGACCACGAATTCCGGTATCTCTTCCGGTATCTCTTCTGGTTCTGAAGCTACTGGTTCTAAAGTTATCGTTAATTCAGGTTCAGACTCTTGAATAACTGATTCAGGTTCAGAAACTAAAATTGGTTCTTGAATAACTATAAGTTCTGAACCTAAATCAGGCTCTGGTTTCGATAATGAAACTGGAGTAGGTGCAAAATTAGCCTTCGATACCTTAATTTTAGTATCGGTTGCTGAACCCGGTTGTAAAGCTGCAAAATTGCACCGGGGACTACAGAAATCTGAACCAAGATATAAAATCGGTCCTCCACATACTTTGCATGGACCGTAGTTAATTTTATCCAAGAAAATTCACCTTATAGATCCTATTCACGAACCGTAACCGTACACAGAGAGTTGTATCCTATGATCTCCACATTTCCATTGATGGTGGAGAAACTGGTATGTCTGGGAGATGTCGATATCCGGTCCCTTTTTTAATGAGTTGAACTGTGAGAAGTATACTACTTTTCATTCTCATATCGTCGTCCAATAATAGGAATGAAGCAGCTTCCATTTCCCTGGCTGCAGCACATAAATAAGCAGAACTAGCCCCTTCTCTATCGCCAGAAGCTTCTCGACCCTCAGCAATGGATTTTATTTTTGCAGCTTCTTGAAGAAGAAGAGAATGCAATCCTGTTGAATCTACTGGAGGAGATCGATCAACTCTCCTTCTAGCAATAGATATTTCAATCAGTTCTTTAAGTAAAGCGGCTCTACTTTTCTTTTCTTCCAGAGCTTGTTTATCTAGAAAATCAACAAGCTCCGCTGAAAGTACAGCACAGACTTTCTTCGGTTTTCTAGGAAGCTTTTTAGTTTTTCCGGACATTTAATATCCGGTTTAATAGGAAAAGTACGTATTTATATCGTACTATTACCTACATGAATCAATAGTCTTCTTGCTCTTGACGACGCGCACGGGAACCGCCTCTACGACGCTTACGACCGTTATCCCCGAAATCAGAAGGTGGCGTAACTGGTGCAAATTCACGACTTCTTCCCGGGTT
The DNA here is from genome assembly GCA_041651315.1 of Lentisphaeria bacterium. Lineage (GTDB taxonomy): Bacteria > Verrucomicrobiota > Lentisphaeria > Oligosphaerales > CAITYL01 > CAITYL01. Next base: position 23,513 of record JBAZJM010000003.1, read on the forward strand.
TTCAACAATGACTCGTCGAGCTCCGTAGTTTGGACTATCCCCATTCGAGCCAGTAAAAGACTGCTGACCGCGATTATCCGAAGAACCACGTGGCTTGTCGATTGCTTCATTCACAGTCAGATTACGACCACCGAAGCTCCTTCCATTCCAACTAGAAATTGCTTCTTGAGCTTCGTCTGATGTTGCCATCGTAACGAATGCGAATCCACGGCTTCTTCCAGTTTCCCTATCAGTGATGATCTTCGCATCCATTACTGATCCACACTGAGAGAAAGCAAGTTTCAATTCACTACTATCAGTATCGAACGGAAGATTACCGACATACAATTTATTACCCATTTCGTTTACCTCTTTTACTACTGACCTCGCTAAATGCGGGACATGCCTTTACCTATAGGACGATATTTTCGTCCATTGATCAAATAGATCGATAAATTTTGTTTTATATATAACTGAGATGACATCAACTTATCATATAACTGCAACGTAACTTATTCTTCGCCTGCTGCTTTCTTCAGTCTTGCTAATTCAGCACGCAACGCAGGAAGTTCTTCAGACCAATCAATGACTGCCAGTATGACTTCTTCAGAGTCATCTTCAGTATCCGATTTCTTTTCAATATCGTCGAGCAATTCAGATAACGTCATTGCCCGATCTCTATTGTTTTAGATAGATCATGACTTCGTTCAAGTTTACCGACTTGAACTTGTCTTCGGATGGAAGGCCTTTCTATATTAACACCATTTACTTTCCAAAACTTACATAATAAACAGCCGGATCTAGAATTCTTCGGCCTTCCACGCTTATGATTCACAGGATAACTTTACATCAACGATCGAAAAATCATCTCGAGCTGATGTGATACTTTCTGGGGATAGAATGGAGAGTAGCCAAAACTAAGGCGTTCTGCGAACTTACTTCTTGAGTTCGGATATTAGCAAATCGATTATAATATTCGCTATCAAGCCAAGCATCATAAGACATATTACCGCGAGTTCGATTGCATTTCTTACATGCGGACACTAAGTTGGCCTCGATGGTAGGGCCACCTTCTTCCCATCTCACCAGATGATCTACTGTGAGCGGAACATTATCATTCCCGCAGTAACGACACGTATACCCATCTCTCTTAAAAACTTTCCAAGAAATGGTTTGATCTACCTGACGACTACTCTTCCTAAGAATGGTCTTGACTATCGAACCATTCTGTGTCTTAGCAAGAATCTCAGTTTCCATCACATCAGCTTGATGGATGAAAGCTTCCCATTCTGCAGAATTCATTCTTAGGATGTTGACATCATCCTTATCGTCAAGGGCCTCATCCGGGAAAATACAAATGATTGTCTTCCCCTCCCCCTGCCAAACTGCGCCAACAAGTTGAATAGTATTGCCAATGGAAAGAGGGTCTAAATCTGAAAATTTCATTCTATCTCCGTGAGTTTACATTAGTACAAATTCACTGTCGTAATTTACGATGGTAGAATTCCTGAAGGGTACCTTTCTTCTCCAAAATCTCCTTGAATTTACGAGCAGATTCTTTATATAATTTACGTGCATCGCCTCGAACATCATTCGATATGACAACACCGTTAAGAATAAGTTTTCTTTTCGGTATTAAACGATCAACTTCTGCTATAATCGCTGACGCGTCCTGAATAAACTGATTCTTATTCGGAGAGTCCTCGAGTTGCTCAACCATGGCGAGCATTGCGTCGAGAACATCGGCATGGACTTTGGGAACATCGATTGTTCCAAGAATTCGATCAATTTCTTTACTTTTTCCGGTGTCGATGAGGAAAGTCCATTCATCGATCACTAAATCCGCTGCTTCAGTTGCAAGTTCCATTCTACTTGCAGAATCTGAGCCATCTAATATCTTAGCACTTATTTTATATAATTCTTCAAGTTCAAGTTTGGGACGATCCATCATCCCAATACGATTAAATACATCACGGGCAATTAAACCATCTTTTCCTGCCAGTATGTCTGAGATAGTAACCCAAGAAACTTCCCAACCTTCTGCGGGAGACATTTCACCGGTCCAACCGCAGTTATAAATCATTACTTTTTCAACAGTTACTTTTTCTTCATCAATGTTATGAATTTCAGGAACATTGAGTTCGAATCTACCGATAGGAACAACATAAGATGTATCGAAACCTGTTAGATGATTGACAATCATCGGTACAGATTTTTCAATCTCCATTTCATAAGCGACTCCACCTGGAAGTCCCCATTCTGAAGTTCCAATTCTTCGAACCCCAACCATCACATCATTTTCTTTGATAATAACACGGATTCCTTCAGATTTTTTCATATTGATATTTCCTATGAGTGAGCCCGAATCGTGGAAAAATCTCCATGATCCGGGCTCTAATCAACCTGATTCAGTTCTTGTCTCCAATCAGAGACAATACCAACTATCTACGGATCGGGTCGGGATTCGCAGGGGATTTAGCCGCTAACATCTTAGCGACGTTCTCGAGCTTCGTTCCACTCAAAAGCTGATTGATGACTTCAGCAACACTCGTCCCACCAAGAATGGCGAGAGGTGCCATAGCGGAAGCAACCTTCTCAGTAAGAGCTGCATCACCGAATGCCTGGAGCGCTGCAATGAGATCTGGACCAATGGCCTTAGCTCTCTCAACCACAGCCTTAACTTCAGCTTCGAGCAGAGCGATCTTGACTGATTGCTTCTTCTCAAGATCCTCAACTTCGATGGCAATATCAGCTTGCCTGTTCTTACGATTCAATTCATGAATCTTGACTTGCTCATTTGCCTTATCGAGTTCAACTTGGGCTCTTTGAGCGGCCGTTAGAGCTGCCGCCTCAATCACCTTCTCGTCGGCTGCTCTCTTAAGTTTGGCATCAGCTATCGAAAGTTCATATCCCTTAGCAGTCGTAGCTGCTTCAGCTTCCTTGACTTTTTGTTTGAGAGCTTCAAGCTGTTCGGTAACTTCAAGTTCTCTCTTCTGAGAAGCGAGTTTGATTGCCGATTTGATCGTCTCTTTTTGAGTGCTGGCGATCATTTCTGAGATGTCGCGATCCTTCAGTTCAACCTTCAGGACCTCGACATCATAAACGCGCATTCCATTTTCTTCAAATGTGAATCCGCGATCATTCTCTTCATCGTCATCATCAGATACACCAAGAACGACATCACGAATGATGTTGGTGCTATTGCCGTAGAACTGCTCAACGTCATAACTTCGAGCAGAGTTCTTGAGCTTGGAGCGCATGTGATCGCACAAGAACTTAACGTGATTCTCAACATTGAACCACTTATCCGGGTCTCCTTCGAAATTCATTCGATAAGAGAGCTTCAATTCAAACCTACAGAAATCTCTGGTTTCGATTTCGATGATGTCGGAAATCTTATTTGCTGAGACTCGAAGGTAGGCGGTTCGCAGAAGATTATCAGTAGTTTTCGGCTTTCCCGTGGAAAGTTCGAGAACTTCTGGCGTCTCGTCATACTCGAGAAGAACAGTTTGTGGACCTTGAACCACTCTTCTTCCGCCATTTGATCTCACAAGCATCATGGCGTAACAAGTATAGATGTTGAGTGCGACTGCACCATCATACTTTGTCGAAAGAGTAATAGTTCTCGGTTCTTGATACTTTGTCTTGCGTTGGAATGCGTTTCCGACAGCTTCTTGTGAAGCTTTTTCAGCAAGACCCCTGGAAGCAGCTTTGCTACCAATCCTTTCCCTAGTCATGCCACGCATCGCACCATATGCGTTTTCGTCGAAGCTGGCAGACATCAAGAAGTTTGCTTCAGGGCCGTCATGAGACATTGCAGCGGCAGCAGCCCCTGCAACGATCGCAGCACCCTGTTGAGACATGTAAGTATCGATATCAGTACCAGCAAGCTTCGCATTATGCTGGAATGCCATGTAGTTGTTCGGGAACAACAAACTACAGGTCTTATAATCCAGAATCCTACGAACAACAACTTGTTTTCGAGGATCTGGAAGGAACATTGTCGGTCCCTTAACTAGGGAGACAATTCCGGTATTTCTGTCAAGAACGTATCTGGCTTCTCCCGCCGGGATTGCGATAGAGTAGTGAATGCCGCTCTTATCATACTTGATGATAGCATGCTCTTCACGCGGGAAGTAAATCATCTGTTCCTTCCCGGTAATGAATAACTCGTCTCCCACCTTATATGATTTTCCGCCTTCTTCATAGGCAGAAATGACTTTAACGTAAATACCGGAGGTATCACTCAATTCGATTGCTTCGAATTTCCGAGCTCCCTCATTTTCCACGAAAACCTCGGTTGGCTTCGGGAAAACAACCATTGGACCACGCTCATAACGCTTATTACCGCTCTCGTCCATGAGTAAGCAGTATTCAAGTCGTTCGAGGGTTACAGCTTCTCGAACAAGAACAGCGTTACCGTCATCGTCAACGACATCCTTATCCGGGATGACTTCAATTCCTGTCGGAGGAATATAAAAGGAAACGTCAGTTCCCTTAATTACTAAAACCTGGCCCATGGTCAGATTTTCAGCAATTGGAAGTGAAATTGGAAGTGCTGCCGGTGGATCCTTTAATGGATCTTGAGGATCCTGAGAATCCGTCCCTTCAGTAGAAGGATTGGCAGCCTTAACAACGGCTTGTGACCAATTCTTTCGTGCTTCTGCCTCGTCATAAACTCTGACGAGTAGGTATTGATTCGAACGAAGATGATGACCCTTCAGGATCTTTGCCATCTGTCCAGGCCAGAGACAGAACGAAGCAGGGCCAGGGATGATGACTTTCTTACCAACATCAAGATCAGAGCTGCTGAGCTTTCCTTGTTGGCCAGACTGCGGTTGTTTACCATTCTTAGCCGGATTCTTTAGGACGATATACCATCCTTCCGGCGCAGTTTTTGCGACCTGTTTAGCGTTATCTCGATCAACAGGAGTAAATCGTTTCGTCCTATCATCGAAACGAACGGGTTGATCAGTATTCGACAAACTTTGCTTTGTCGGACCAACGAAAACGTCTACATTGCCTTTTGTCTGATCCGATACGTACATATACTCGTTCGGAGCCAGAACCATATCCCCATCTCTGCCGCGATCGTCTGCCATTGAGAATTCTCCTTTGTGGCCTGAGACGCGAAATTACATTGAGGATGGTGATTTGTTATGGGAAAAGTGCCCCTGGCAGGATTCGAACCCGCTGCCCAGCGTTTTTAGAGAACGCCTGCTCTACCGATGAGCTACAGAGGCAAAGAAGGTGTAGATTATGAAAATACACTTTCTTTCAAGAAAACGCTAATTTTAAGTTACTACAGATTCTTCTTGCTTCCGGTTCTATGGCTATTGCAGTTAAACTTTCGCCAAGATCAGGTTCTCGAAATTCAGAAATTCGAAGACCATTGAATCTAGCTTTAAACATGAGATCCTTAAGTTCATTCTCATTTCTTACCTGAAGAAGAGCAAGGTGATTTGAACAATCAAACCACCTATCAGCTACATCAGCATTTTCTTGGCAAAAATTGATCGCTGCATGAACCGCCTGAACTGCTTGATCACCAGGTGGAAGATCAGATCGAACCACCACATAAAGTTTAGGCGGTTTCATGGGCTTGTTTGTAAGAGAAGATTTCTTCCCCGATGAAGACGACTCATCACCGTGCCCTTAGGACATTTCAGTGTTTTCGCAGCTTCTTCATAAGAAAAACCTTTGAAATCGACGAGTTCGATAGTCTTTCTGAAATCCTTTGGAATTTCAGACATCAGTTTATCTAAATCAGATTCTGCAAGAGAGCTATCCGGAGCAGGAAAAGAAAATGGGGTAAAAGAAAGAGTTGAGTCTTTCTCAACTTTCGCTAATACTTTCCTCCTAACAGATTGTCGTCTCTTTACGTTGCAAAGATGATTTTTAAAGATTGTGACCAACCAAGCACCAAGATTCACTCCATCGAATCTATCTCGGTATTTCATGGCGAGAACCATGGTGTCTTGTACTAAATCATTCACTTCATCAGGATTATGAAGAAACTTCATCCCGACACGAAAAAGCATGCCTGTGTAAAGAGGCAGTGAGTCTTCAAAAGTCATTAGGCAGCCTCCGATTTTGGAGGGAAGACCCAATTTGTCAGTATTGAAACATCACATTCATTTTCAGGTAAATGTGACTTAATGATTTTTAGCATTGCTTCAGTCATGTAATATGAATATGAAGCATTATTTTCGCCTTCCAAAACTTTGTAGGGGATTCCCCTGAGGAAAGCGTAAGCAAGTAGATATTCTCTTGCTTTTCTCCCGATCAACGCTTTTTCTCGTCGAAGAACGTGTCTCTCTATATCATCCGTAGATGAAATTTCTTTATTCAGAGCTCGCCCGTCATTCGCAAGCCGCTTGATCTCCGTCTTCAACGCAGATAACTGAAACTTCTTGTACTTCATAAATCCTCCTAATAGTCAAACGTAGTAACTCAGTCAAAACCGGCTACGTTGGGTTAGGAGGACCTCGAGCTGATACCTACGTGTATTTTCCCATGTTCTTCACCAGATTACACTAACAAGATAACAACTCATAAAACTGCTGTCAAGATCTTGGTCCAGTAAAAGCGATTATCTCTTTGACAGATTTTCGTGAATCGGCCGCACCGCCGCAGCTCCTGGTTCCAGTAAGAAGATCCATATCAAATACTGAAAAGAGTTCAACTGAGACATCTGCCGATGAGTTAGATACGACGGCCCGAACTTTTCGTTTTCCGAGCTTCCTCATCAGTTTGACTATTCTCTGATGGTCTTCAAAGCTAAAACCACCACCGGTATACGCAGTGAAATTCGCAGTGGCAGAAATTGGTATATAAGGCGGATCGAAATAGACAGCATCACCACGCGTACCTTGAGCTAATGCTTCCTCAAGTGCTTGCTCAAAATCAACTTCTAGAAGTATAGCTATTTTGAGAAGTTCCGATACTGCACGAAGATTTGGCTCATCACAAATCAATGGATCTTTATATTTCCCGAATGGGACATTGAATTTGCCTGCTTTCTTATTCACACGATAAACTGCATTGAAGCATGTTCGATTCAAATAAATGAATCTAGCAGCTCTTTTGATATCATCCATCTCATTCGGGTCTTCTTCCCGAATTCTCAGATAAATATCTCTGTCATAAATATAACGACCTGATTTCAATTCCTTTATTAATCTATTCACATTCGATTTGATTGACCTCCATGCAGCCATCAAATCTGGACACATATCATTCAACACAGCTCGCTCTATCTTTTTCTGTTTAGCGAGTTCAATGAATACTGCCCCACCTCCGGTCATCGGTTCATAATATGTCTTAATCTTAGAGGGGAGTCGTAATGTAACTTGAGGAAGGATCTTAGTTTTTCCGCCAAGCCATTTTACGAAGGGATGAGGTGGTTTTTTAGCCATTCGAAATTACGATACACTGGTTGAGTACAGTTGTTACATGCCAAGACAGGTTTTCAAAATACCACTGTATCTTGATATTAATCAAAAGAAAACCTGGGCGAAGATTCAATCACAAGTAAAAACTCTTTACAAATTAGTTGTCGTAGAACTTGAAGCTGAAAAAGGAAGCTTAGGTTTTGTAGTTGCTAAAGAGTTCTTCGTTGAACGAATAAAACGATGTCAAGCACAAGATACGCTTGATGATATTTCATACGTTCATGCAATAGAATGGGCTTATGACCGATGTCAGAGTAGCACAGCAAACTCTGGTAGAAGAAACATAATTGTACCGATTAAAGTTGATCAAAAGTCTGTTATTTTTTCACTTACTGAAGATCAGGTCAAAGTCCCATATTTAGGTCTCGTAAAATATAAACGAAATAGATTCATCACCCCTGGTCGTGAGACAAATCGAAGTGATGAAAAACAATGGTTATTGAATAACATAAGAGCGATATTTATCAATGAAATCAATAATGAAGTATGCGTTATAATTGATTGTTCAGAAGGCGGTACCGATTCAACCGGCGAAAGTAAACTTACTGGAAAGCCTGTTGTAAAAAAGAAGAAAAAGGTGGCGTCAAAATGGCTGGAGTGAACAATTGCAAACACGAAGGTGAATTACCTGACGGGATTTGCCCAACTTGCAAAATTGTGACATGTAATATAGGGAAAACCAACTGCAGATGTGCAGTTGGCTATCCTTATGAACTTCAGTGTGAAGAGTGCAGAGACAAGAAACCGAGGCTAGATAATGGTTATTGCGTTTGCACTCCGAGTAAATTCCCGCCTAGGTTATAATCGACGACGCAGAGAGATCAGCCACAAATTTCTTTGCTTGATCATATGATTCCATGGCTGTTTGTATCTCTGTCTTAATCGCAAAATTCTTAAGATGTGATTCTATCGCTTCTCTTACCTCTCGAAGTGGAATGGCGAAGTGTTTCTTCAATTCGGCTTTGAACTCTTCTCGTTGTTCCGGTGTGAATTCAGCAACATTGAATTTTGTCTTAGCATTCAATGTCTGAATCATTCTCGAGGCTTCTTCTGGTTTTTGATCAACAAATCTTTGCATCGAATGACGCCAGATATGATCAACAATCTTTCGAAGTACGTCACCGGTAGCCCCCTCGAGTCTTGATGCAAAGGATCGTAAGTCACCTTTATCGAAATCTTCAACCGGAAGATACGAAAGAAACTTCCGGAAAAGAATCTCCCGTTGTTCCTGATTAAGTTCGCCAACAATGATGACCTTGCTAAATCTACGAATCATCGGCATCGGAATTCTTTCCGGATGATTCGTAGCTCCCCAAACAGTAATATTCGGATAATGGACAACACCATCCATTAAATTTTGGAACTCAGTTGTCAGATCATCATCACCGTGAATCAAGAATTCTTTCTTCTTCATTACGGCGTCAACTTCATCGATTAGAATATGGACGTGTTTTCTCGTATCTTTTTGAAGCTTAAGGGCTGCTTCGAAAAGACGCTTCGGATTTTTCTGGGATTCACCTTTCCAACAGGTGTTGAAATCGGAACCCGTAACGAAAACAGCAATTGAATCCTTCTCAGAAGCAACAGCTCTCATTGCTTCAGTCTTACCACATCCTTGAGGGCCAATAAGAAGGATGTTCGATTTACCTGAAGTTTTGCTCGGGCTCGTCGCCACAAACAAATCATGCCAAGTGGCAGCACCCTTAATTGTTCTTACATGATCTTTCAATTCGACGAAACCACTACCGAGAATATCGTCGAAAGAAGCTAGTGGTCTAGTTCCTGGCGTTACTTGAAGTGCTCCCGGTGCTTGACCTAGAAATGAATTACCGGAGCTAATTCGACAAACATAGAAACTATTTTCATCCTGAAAGTGGTTTCGAAGTTTTGCTTTCCGTTCAAGAACTCGAGCGATAATTAGCGCCGGATCGTACCCGGACATATAAATCGAAACTATCTGAGATAAGGTTTCGTTTTTAAAATCAAGAACGAAAAGCTCTTCTTGTGATAAAAGACCTTCTTTTGGTCTGTATTGAATAGCAGTAGGATCAAGATCCTTGATCATCCCGATAGCGTTATTGAAAATTTGATCTGATCGATCAGTCTTCTGACGAGAAAACGTCATGCGACGATATTCACTAATTTCAGATCTGAATAGATTAGTGAGTTGTTTACTTAATTCAAAAAGTGATCTTAACGATATGGTCAAGAACGCGGTAAATCCGCTAATCTCACCATCTCCCTTTATGAGGGCATCGATAAACGGATCACGAAGGGCCTCAGCCATGATCTGCGCTTTACGCATTGAATATGCAGAAAGCTTATTCGGATCCTGTCCGTCTTCTACTTCTCCATCGGAATCGACATTTTCATAGATATGCATCGCAACATCTGTGATAACAGCATTTCTATGAATCTTAAACCCATCGATTGAGTGGCGCTTCACAAGTGCCCGATGATAAGTACTCAAAACATTTGCGATAGAATCTGACATCTTCGCAACTTCACCCGGTAGCTCTTCTAAAGCAGAAAGTGCATCGAGATAACTAGATAGTGAAGGAGAATTTATATCGATGAGATTACGTATGGCTTGAATACTATTAAAGTCATCATAATTCAGATTCATTCGACTGCTTGGAATCATCAAATCAGGACTCCGCAGTCTCTGTATAGCACTGCAAACATTTCCGGTAGCTTGCGTTAAAACAGTGGTGACTTCATAAGCAATTCTCAGGAAATTCATTCCATCTGATGAATGGCGAAAATCCTCAGCCCAATTATCATCAGTTTCCATATCATCAGAACTACCAGCTCTCTTCTTTTTGGTAGTCATTCGCCATTCGTTCATCATGTTATTATTTGAACGAGCCAGAACTTGAGATCGAGTTTCAAGTTCAGTAACAGCTTCAACAGCTTTGGACATCAATTCGGATAAAGACGCGTCCCTATCCGAATTATGCTTAGCTAAACTAGCGAATGAATAGAATTTACTTGGGCTTAGACCAAAATCTGTATCTAACGACATAAATTAATACACATTACATTTAATAAAGTATGTTTAGTATGATCCATACCTCGGCTCCTTGATCAAAATTTTGGATATTAGCCATTTAGTTTGTTCTTAAAGGGAAGAAGCATGTCTGATTTAGATGATGAGAATGGTCCGAAGACTCCTCGTGTGTGTGAAGCATGTGGAGGAAAGACCGAAGATAGTTATAGTTGCAAATGGTGTAGAAACGGATTTCAGGATTCAGAGCAACAATCTGCTTGGCGAGAATTTCGAACCAAGATGAGGAAAATATCCTCTACTTATTCTCTACTTGAAAAATTAACTAGAGAAATGATAACCGTTCTTCGCCGTATCAATGATGAAGAAGCAAAAGATATAGCTGAAGAAGGTACTAGAGTATTAGATGAATGGTTGTCAGCTGAACCTGATTCTAGAGAGAGAAGAGATGCCTCTGTAAATATAAGTATTTTTCAGAAAAAAGCACTGGTTTTAATAATGAAACGAAAACAAGGAACGTAAGTTTTACTTCTCATTTTCGTATTGTCATATATGGGACAGTGTCATTATTGCAGCGGAGAAGGTCCGAAAAGAATTGGTATCGAAGATGGTATCGAAGAAGATCTATATGCTTGTGAACAGTGCTGGGAACTTTTGAAAAATCCGGCAACGGCTTTACAACTAATTCGCGGAGATCTCTCAATCGAGTTAAGAGGAACTATGGGAGAATCAATGGCAAAAAATGTGATAGATAAATTTATGGGTACTATATCAAAGTGGGGACCGGTTAAAAGAGATTAGTCTATTTGCAGACTTTCGAAACAATCCCGAACTTGTAATCTGAGGTCCCTAATAGTTTTAGTGGTAACAACTCGATTACCGAAAGTCAAAGCTTCTCGAATTATATCAGGATTAGCGCCAGTTCTAACAGCGCAAACATATCGAGCAACGTCCCATCTTCCAATTCGTCTCATCTCTTCTTCATAAGCTTCCATGCGATCCGTTATTGGATCACCCTCTTCAATCGGGGTATCAACCGTATCAAGAAGGGTCCTTGGATCATCTGGTCCATTCGGGGCATCAAGGGAGTCACGTTCATTCGAATACCGACGTTTTCGATGAACTAAATTGATACATACGTTATTGGCCACCATATAAACATAGTGGCCAAAACTTGACTTTGTTGGATTGTGAGCACTTTTCCCGAAGTTTTTGTGGACTATAGCCAAGAAAACTTCCTGAAGTAACTCATCCATCGAGATGTCCACAACTTTGAAATATCTGTGGACTATCTTTATTATGTCTTGCTGCTTAGCTACGACATCAATCCCTAGCGGCGTCTTTTTATCTTCAGCCATCCTTGGCCACGGGAATCTTTCTACAGTCTTTACCGGTCTCGACTTGAGTCGAATTTCCCTAGATTTAACTAACCGCATAGTTTTTAAGTTTACCATAAAGCTTTTTTGAAAACAAGTTTTCTTGTATAGTCTGAACATGGATGATTATTTAAAAGAATGTCTATCTGACATTGGAAACATCCCCCTTAACGATTTCAATACGCTTTATTGCAGAGTTTGCGCTAGAAGAACTTGCGCTAGAAGTGGACTAAATAACTCCACTTTCGATATTAGAGCCAGAGATTGGAAGAAAAATTTATTCGAGGAGCCACAAATTGCTGAAGTAGGAGATCCTAGGTTTTCCAACATTCAGTCAAAAATTTTTGCCCCCGGTGGCTCAGCGTATGAAATAAGAAGCAATGCTGAAATGCCGAATCTTGATGCTAATGCTCTTGCTCAACGTGAAGCTCCAAAAAATTTCATAAGTCTTCCTATCCAAAACCAACCAGCACCATCTATTCAATATAAAGAAGAAACTCCTCCCGAAATCACGGAAACTCCGGAACCGATTCAAGAAGTACCGGCGATACAGACAAAACCATCACTTCCTCAACAATTAACGAATACAGATTTTCAACAAGGAACAGTTCTCCCTGGAGGACCAGCTCCTCAACAGGCAACACAGGGGAATATCTACGTATTTGGGGAAGATGATGAAGATGACAAGTGAAATAGAAAAAGTTTCAGAATCGTCGAATCTTTGGGGAGATGACCCGAGGATGGAACTCGTAAAAATTCGAGATGCAGGTCTCGTTATAGCAGACGATTTGCTTCAAAAAGCAGAAGCAAGATATTTGCTTGATATAAGACAACGGCTTCAGTCAGATCTAAAAATAAATAAAATGGCTGCAAATGCTTCTCCAGCCATAGATGCTCTCATTCCTTTAGCGGATGAAATGAGAGATCTCATAAAAGAAGGATCGGAAGATATATTTCTTTCGATGCTTGAGTATGTACTAAATGAACTCGATGAATTACGAAAAGCAGAACCGGCAAGTTATCTTATTGACGATAGGACTGGAAAAATAGTCGCTCCGATAGAGGAAGATACTATAATCAGACCAGATCCAATAGTAGATGAAAATGGGATAACTCAGGTTCAGAATCCATATATAAATCCGATTCTTGCTGCTTCCATTGCTTTAGATACGGCAGCTAAGGAACGAGACGCTAAAATTCAAAAGTTGGCTGCAGATCCTGTAAGTGGTTTAGCTTACAGACACTTAACAGAGCCAGATAGAATTGTCGAATTAGCTAAAGAAAAACTGCGAGCATTCGGTATCATAATATTAGATGAACCAAATTCAGAAAAAGAGAAAGAGATAATTGAATTTGGAAAAGAGACTATGGAAGCTGATCATCAAGCACCAAATATTCGTTATCATCGACTTAGCGTTTATTCAGCTGTTTTAGCAACTGTTTTATCTAAAAAATGTGAAAAGGGTGGAATTTGTTGGATCGGCCCTATTCAAAAGAAAATAAATAGTAAACAAAGATGGTATCAAGTAGAAGCACTTATAACGAAGAAATCAGAGATGATTTAAATAGTTTGAGTTATTTGTTTAGGTCCATCCCAGCGCGCAAGTACTGAAGCAAGTACTGAAGCAAGTGCGAATCTAAATTCAGCAACACCAGCTGCTCCGCCCATATTTTCAAGAAGAGGGCCGAGAGCGTCAACATTACATCTAAATTTAAACTGAACGTAAACACCGACAGGAAGAATCGGAAGCGCGTCAGCTGGGAATTTTAGATGAGAAGACACTAAGGCAAATAAATCAAGTGTTTCTTTCACCGATTGACGTATGAGTGCATTTATTCGAGTCGGAAAATTAGGATCAGAATTTGGAGAAAACCCTTCATCAGCTATCATTGGTATCCAAGCTGATAGCGGTTTTCGAAGTTCATATTGATCAATAAACCCTGCCCCGAGAAGTAAAGGGGTCACAGCTTGCATAACACAAGCTGGCATAACTATGAAAAATTGGACATGACGATCCACCATGTCTTCAGACATGATTTTGACCGATCCATGCGTGAAAAATGAACCTAGAGGACGTGTCGGTTTAGGACGAGGATATTTCGCTCTGTTCATTTATTTCACATTACAGGTAACGTCAGATAATGACTCCTGAAGAAGTCGATCTTCTTAAGAATATGGTTGTCATAATGTCAGACGGGGAGGTATCACTTCGTCTTGAAGCTATGGCAAAAAGAGAATTGTCCATATTAGACAATCCGGATTTTAAATCAGATTCGATGAAAGAAGAGATAATATTTAATGCTGCAGCATTAGCTGCAGCGGCAGAAAGACTATCCCCAATTGACCTTAATATTAACGCTAGTCATGAATCGAATCATCCTGATGTCGAAGTATGAATTTCGCTTTTATGGAAGTTGCTATTTTTGCTCGTGTCTCAGCGCTATGGTCTTTTTAGTTAGACCGACATAACGACGACCAGAATCAATATGAATATGACAATATATAATCCAGCGAGGTTCCATGAAGAAACTCTACCGGAACCAATCTCAGATTAAAGTCCAAAAAGACTAGCTAGAAACTGGAATTTCTGAGGATCAACACGAATTCCACGTTCCTCCGACAGAATAATCGTGCCATTTGGACTAACTACTCTCAGTGGAGTATTTCCCTCTGCTAAAATACAAATTGCTTGAAGTTTTTTCGATACTTCTTCCGATAAAATAGCAGTCACAGTCCAACGAAGAATTACCTCATCTTCATTGATTTGTCTAGCTGTTCTCGTCTCCGTTTTTGTTGGAGACATCGATGTTGAAGAAGATGCTGGAGGATGAGAGGATGCTGGAGGCTTCGAAGGCTTCGTTTCTTTTGCAGGAACTTCTATCCCATCAGCTCCACCGTGACCATTCTTACAACTCATCCCGCCAGGAGTCTCGAACTGTGGCTCTTTACAAACTGAGCAGAGCGTTGGCTTAGAACCGGAATTTGACGCGAGACCAATATTAGATAAATCTAAATCGATATCGGATAAATCTATATCCATATTAGTACCAGCTTCTTCAAGTTCTAAAGAACTCATACTATCAGAGATTTCCGGGGTTTGATTCTCTGATAACTGAGATTCATGTATTACAGGTCTTGATTTTGGTGGGAATGGCTGTTCCGATTCAGGATGTGGAGTTACCTCTGGTTCTACTGGAGTAGTTTGAACAACTGGCGCTGGCAACTCTGGAGCTTTTTGCGCTGTCTCAATTGCCGGAGCAGGAGGAGGTTGAACCCATTCAGTACCAGCAAGTTGAGCTGCTTTAATCCTATCACTCTCTTCAGGGAGAAGTCGATAAATATAACCTTTTAAGAAATCAGGAATTTGTTGATAAACACGACCATCAACAAAATACTGATTTTTCTTCAGTTTACCTTTATAGTTACCGTTTTCATCAATATCCGATTTCTTAGCGGGTTTGCCGTCAACCATCGCAAAATAATCGAATCGCGCTCTCCAATGGATATCAATACCTGGTTCCGTTTCGAGTGGGACAACCCATTGTCTACCATGATTCTTCGGAAGTCTCCATGGTAACACCATCCACTCATCAAGTTTACGAGTCACCTCCATGAGATGCTCAGGTTTGACTTCAAACACAACTTCATCGTGAACAGTTAGAACGTATCGAACTCTATCTTCCCATCCAAGAGCTCGAATTTGCTTGTCAACATAACACATAGCAAATTTCAGAATATCAGCTGAAGTTGCTTGAATCGTGTAATTGATAGCACAACGTTCTGCTTTTTTCTGTATTGCTCTTATCGGTGAATCGATCGTCGGAATTGGCATTCGACGCCCGAATGCCGTATATACACATTTATGCTTTTTCGCAAATTTCTTTTGATGTTCAACATAGCCCATGAGACCAGGAAGACCCGTTCTCATGTTTTCCATGTGACGACCACCGTCTTCTATTGAACAACCAACATTTCGTGAAATAGCTCCTGCACCACCACCGTAAATAACTGCAAAATTGCTTCTCTTACCGCGGTTTCTTTCATCTTTTGAAACCTCGGCTTTAGCAAAGAGAATTCGGGCAGTAATTGAATGTACGTCCCCGTCTTCGTGAAGGAATGATTTTGTCCAAAGTGGATCTCCGGACATATTCGTAATAACACGAAGTTCTTCACCAGCGTAGTCAATTTTTAGGAGAAACCACCCCTTACGAGGGATGATTACAGTCCTGATTTGCTTGAATAACTCAGGTTTATCATCATCTGAATCTCGAGGGATACCTTGAAAGTTGATACCGGAATAACCATCTTCAATTTTGCCCGCTTTACTCGATAAACGGGCAGTATCGGTACCGATCTGATTGAATGATGGTCTTACGTCACCGTATTTATCATGGCTCCTAGTCAGTTTTTCAATATATGAGCCATTCATTTTATCGTAATGACGATATTCTAGGATTAACTCAAATATACTTTCCGGTTTCTTTTCTTCAGTTGACTCATCATTATTCTTAGCTAAGTATTTCGGTCCATAGTGACGGTGAAGAGACTTTAAGACTTCATCTTTTAACGAGTAGGTGATTTTTTCGCCACCCTCATCATCGTCATCATCGTCATCAGAGTTATCACTATAACTAACAGAAAAACCACCCTCCTCTTGAATCATTTCAGGAGTTGGCTTAAGTTTCAATCCTTCGTTATCTGTGAAGAAGCAACCCGATAATTGAGTAGGAGACCCAACATTTAGGGATAACCAACGACCAGTTCTTCCCGTTTTTGATTCAATGAGCTCCCGAATACGATCTCCGGTTGTTCTCATTGCAGTAGTGCAATCGACAAATAACTGATTTACTCGATCAATATCAAGATGGACACGATTTCTTTCCATCTTTCGCATGACATTGGAGAAAGCTTTCTCGAGATCATAAATGTGCTCGTATCCTTCAATTTTAGGACGTAGAGCATGATATAATTGATAAGTGAAGATTCCATCAGAACAACCGTATTCTTTACCTTCTTTCGGATGGAGCAAACCGAAATTGTATCGCTCTTTATATCGTTTTAGTTGTTCTTTCTTTTCATCTGTGAAAAGTTCATCAAGTTCAACCATCTCAATGCCAAGATGCGTTTTCGTAAGAGGCTTGAGACCGGCAGGAAAGCTTTTTAGTGGACTAATGACTTTCGCAATGAAAAAAGTATCTTCAAATTCTTTATGTCTCCAAAATTCCTTCCCGGTTACCGGGTAAAGCATTTCAGCGTCATATCTAGCATTATGAAAGATGATGCGACAGTTATAGACAAGTCGTGTAATTTCATCCCAAGATTCATCCCATGGGAGATTACCGGAATCCTCTGGTTCATGGGCTAACGGAATGTAATATCCGTTTTTACCATCAAAAGACATGCAGAGACCAACTATTTTGTCAACAGTTCGAATCCCATGTTTTGTTATGCGACCGTCTTCAAAAAACTCATCGGGATATATCCGACTATCAACACCCGTTGATTCAACATCAAGAGAAGCAAGATTTCTGCTAATACATATATCAACGAGTTTCTTGAGCTGGTCAATCCCAGTAACAATATGAAAATTGTATTGGTTAAACCATTCCCTATGGACTGTAACTCTATCGTCTACTCTTTGAAGTCCAAGCACAACGGACTTTACAATGAATGGTGTTCAAAATGAGTAGTAGGAATTACTACGAAGTTCTAGGCGTCACGAAAGACGTGAGTGACGATGACTTAAGAAAAGCTTATAAAGCATTGGCTCTTAAGTTCCATCCAGACAGAAATCCGGATAACAAAGAAGCGGAAGCAAAATTCAAAGAAGCTACTGAAGCTTATTCGACACTCAGCGATACTGAAAAACGTCAGATTTATGACTTACAGTCCATGCCGAACCCATTTACTCGTGGATCACGGCCTCATGGATCACGGCCTCCTTGGTCACCATTTGAGTCAATTGATCCAAATTCTATTTTCGATGAGTTCATGCGAACTCCAGGATTTAAAGTAAACACCGAGGATTCCCTGAAAGATCGCATAAGAAATGCGATGAAGGGCCGCGATGTTGAAATGGATATAACTATAACATTAGAAGAATCAATAGTTGGAGTTACCAAAGAAGTAAAAACATCTACTGATTCAAATATTATGTGTGAAAAATGTAAAGGGACAAGAGCAAAACCAGGAACAAGAAAATTTCCATGTACCGCTTGTTCAGGATCAGGAAGAAATTTCTATCAGGGCGGAAACAGTAAGTGTAAAGCTTGTCAGGGTCACGGGGATATCCCTTTCAATAAATGTGATCATTGTGGAGGGAAAGGGACAGTCAAAGGGACAAGAAATGTCTCCCTAAAAATTCCTGTCGGTATATCTGATGGACAAAAATTACGACTCGCTGGACAAGGTGGATTCGGTAATGGCGGTCCGCCCGGAGATTTGTATATAACAGTTAAAGTTACTGAGGACGATAACTTTGAACGAAAAGGGAATGATTTATGGACTAAATGTCAAGTCAGTCTATCCGATATTGTCAGGACAGGAAGAACGAAAGTAAAAACCATAACTGGCGATGAAGTATTCATTCAATTACCGAACGGATTCGTATCAGGCAATACGACTCTAAGAATTCAGGGCGCCGGAGTAAGACAGCCTGGTAGTGAACCAGGAAATTTATATGTCACTCTGAATCTTAGCGTACCGGCTATAAAAACAGCTAGAGCAAAAAAACTCCTTGAAGAGTTAGTAGATGAACTAGGCATATACTAGATGACTCTTTTGTATGCCGAAAGAATTATGGATCAGTCTATCTTGAAAAGGATCGCTACTAAGGTAGCCGAAAGTGAAGTAATCCCTCAAGTTATAAGTGAGGATACTTTAACTCTTAAAGGTCCTTTCAAACCATATAAACTTGGAGATGAAACTGAAATTGAGAGAGACGATTTAACAATTACCTCTCCGGGATCAGAATTCACCAATGATGAAGACGGATATCATTTATTTTATATCGATTGCGAATTTGAAGTAGAACCTGCAGAGAGAGCGACTCATAATTCTCCTGGGAACCCCGGTAGTACACAGTTAATTGATTATCAAGTAGTAGCAATTGACGGATTCATATTATTGAATCCGGAAGATAGAGTAGCTGCCAAAGAAAAACTTGATTTATCCGATCATCAGATACATAAATTAGAAGAAAAATACGGAGAAGATGCCGCTGATCGTGCCGCCGATGATTTTTATGAACCGTAATTATTGAACAATAATCACGTATCTTCCATCCCGCCATTCATGGATTATTGCTGTGGCAAGATGTTGAGCTAGAACAGCTTCCATGTACGGGAGATGATATTTTTTATCATCTATATTGAATTTCCAACAATGAGGGATTTTAGGTTTCCCTTTTTTCATTTTCCGAGTTGAGCACAACTCACTATTGGCCATAGGACAGTCTTTTATCTCAGCACAAATATGCTCTTCTATCTTTATGAGACATCCTGTCGGTGATGTGCTTAATAATCCTTCAAGTTGTTTTGTCCCACCTATTTTAGCCAGTTCCAAAACATCCCGCGGGGCTTTCGTGCATCTATCGAGAATAGATGATATGGCTTTAACTATATTAATATCTCTTAACTCAGAAAAAACTTCAGGATCGATCTCAGATACATGAATTATTTCGCCAGTATTGAGACTCAACTCATATTGTAAAGGGCTAGACATTGTTAATCAAGTGAGATATTTGAAGAGACACATGAGTTCATTAAATCTCGTAACTTGGCCAATACTTCAACCATCTCCATAGTCTGAACACCTTTATTTTTATCAAGATCGTACTGAACGACATCGAGAACACGACAAAATTTTATATAATCACTAAATGATGTAGTATCCTTAAGTCTAGAAAGTTTTCCTTCTAACATCGCTAAGACTCTTGGAACATCTTGCCAAGCATCAGAAATATACTTAGCGGAACTTTTGTCTTTCGGTTCCTCAATGGGAGGACCATCTGGTCTCTGTTCAACACGAATATTATATCTACGTTCTAGAGTTCGTAAAGCGTCCATGAAAGGGACGCCCTTGAACTTCATGAACAGATTTATTGAGTCCCAGCTCGCATGACAAGATCCCCAACAGTGGACATGGGATGCTATATTTCCATCTGATGGGTAATAACGAGCTGCCGGTGTTTTCGTATTTGGATGAAATGGACAAAATATTGAAATAGCAGTTTCTTCGTCAACAAGCTCTTCCCCATGACCATGTTCATGAAGACACTGATATGCTGAATACTTTTTTCGAACAGCTTCAAGACGCCGATGGAGCCATTGTTGCTGAGCAGTGTTTTTTTCACTCATTACTTTTAACGTACGGTGGATAAATCATAGAAACAGAGCATGGCATGAAACCAGCCACAATAAGTATTAAAAATCTTCGTCAACATCGATATCCAATAATTGATGCTGCAGTGGCTAAATTTCGAGCAGAAATTCAAGCAGCAGATGATCAAAGAGTTTGGGATGCCTTAGATAAAATTGGGTATGAATGCAGTATCTGTAAAAAGGACATACGAAGAGACGATGTTCTATCCGATAACTGTCCTGAATGCACAATTCGATCTGTACTTGAAACCTGATCAAGCAACAGCGTCATACATCATCTCAACACCACAACTTAGTACCTGAGCGGCTTTAACGATGTTATCTGCGTCAAGATCTAGCATTCCGGTTACGATATCACGCATTCTCTTCGATTGCCAAATAATCTTGCCAACCATGCGATCGAAAATTGGATTATCTCGGTTCTTCAAATTTCCAAGATAGAATTTACCTTCATTCCTGAGTACGTCATTCAAATATGTATAAGTGATGACGTCAGCAGATTTCTCAATTTCATTTGCATATGAAATAGCAGAAATATCATAACGTCCATCAGCTTTATCGGCTCGAATTTTCCCTTGCCTATTCATCTGCCAGAGCCCTAAAACAGGAACTCCTTTGCCTCGAGCAAAATTCAATGCCATGAGACGGGCATTCTTAACAACATCATTTTGTGTTGCCACGTTATCTGCAGAATAACGTTTAGGCGTGACAAGACCTAAGTGGTCAACAATTATTCCATCACACCCATATTTATTATCAAACATTTCAGCTCGACGACGAATACCATCAATTGTGGCTTCATCATCTTTCTTCGGACGCCAAACATAAAGCTTGTTCTTAGTAGTCTCTTGAAAATCTCGAGCTACTATTACAAGTCTTTCTTTGTCACGAGGAGAGAGCTCACCGTCACGAACTTTTCGATAATCTAAACCAGTATATCCATCTTCGTCATACCATTCAGTAACAAATTTTCCGTTTGCTGAATGGATAACATAAAGTTGTCGACGAAGTTGACTGTACGGCATTTCAAGAATAGCATAAAAAATATTTTTACCATATTTGACTACGTTGTTATATGCATAATTCAATGCTAACGTAGTCTTCAATTCTCCGACGAATGCAGTATGAATCCAAAATTCGCCGCGTCGATGACCCTTACAAACTGAATCAACTGGTTCAAGACCGAAAAGATTTCGATTCGAAAATTTATCGGTTTTTGCCGTTCTCTCATACTCAGCAAGTATTTCTTCACAGTCTTCAGTTATAATGCCCTCAAGTTTTTCACCGCCTTCAACTCGAGTGAAAGTGTGTAATCTTTCATAAAGATAATCAACAGCGTCAGAAACGCCGCGCAATACTTTCTTATTCTTACCCTCTGTCGTTCTCCCGTGTTCAGCGATAGCACTTGCATCGCGACAAAGAATGATAAGATTTTTAGTTTGTTGAAGATCTTGCTCAGCTCGAACTTGAGAAAGAAAATTTGTTCTTATATATGGAACAGCTTTTATTATTTCTTCAAGACGATTTACTGTTTCAATCTCATCTTGTCTCTCAAAATGTTCCCTGACAAGAGAGATGTCAGGAGGAGATGACATTTGAGTATAAAATAATTTCAGATATTCTAAGATCTTCTTATCTTCTTCAGTATTATAATTGATTTCATGCTCACAGTAAACTTGCCAGTTTCGTAAGCATTCATCGGATTCAGGATGCTCACCAACCTGAATAAGACTTCGGTAAACATTATCAATGGACATTAATCTCTACCCCTGAACTTCTTGGACTTATTTATACCACTACCGTAAGAAGAAAGAGCGCTGTCGATACCGTCATCGTCATCTGATGCTGATTGAATTACTCTCTTACTCTCTTTCTTAATTTCAGTAGACGGAACGACACGAGGGGGTCGAGTATCTTCATCCGGTCTCCCGAGGTCAGGAGTGGCGAAAAATGCATTAGTTGTTTCCGAATCAGTCTCGTTGATTTTTGGGACAAGGACTCTTGTAAACTCTCTAGCTATCAAATCGGCTACTCTTTTTGAATAGGATATACTAGTTGTACTAAACGGATCAGTTGGATCAGATACCAACCAAACCGGCTTTCCATAATCAACCCGAAGTTTTATAGAATCTTCAAGAACACCAGAAGCGGCTTTATTTGAATTTGATATGAAATTTAAGCGGACGACTAAAAGATCTGGCGGTATTACGAAATCAGCCAAACTATTGTAAATAACGCCTTCATAATCAACACTTCTTTGCTTCTTTGAAAGTGATCCAACGTAAACTTCTTTCAGATCAAGATCGTTAGTATCTCGAATAAATCTATTGCTAGTCATCAATAGAATTTTCAGGATAGCTCTCACATCACTCCAATGAGCGATAAGAAATAAGTTGTCTTTCGTTTGATTAACTACCGAGAGACGAACATGTTCTTTCTTAACCGTAGCCCTCTTAAGATGTGGCGGCATTCCCGCCTGAATTCTTCTTAAGTATCCACACATACATTCATGTGGTACATCATCCTTCATGCACCATCCAACCCCGGTACATGGTTTGCACCATTCAATGTTGGATTCCGCCTTCGATGGAGTACTCATATGTCAGAAAAATCCAGATCTAAGTACAATCCGGCGGCCATTTTTGATGTAGCTGATGCTGCAGAATTTTGCTTAGTATCTTTTTGAACAGGCTTCTGTTTCTTCGAAGAAGTAGAATGAATATGTTTCATCTTTTCTTTGGCACCTGCTCTATCACCGGTTCTTTTTGCATCAAGAACGAGATTCATAACTTCTTTCACTAAATCTGATTCAGTGAATTGAAGTCCGCCTTTCAATGCTTCACCGGAAACAGAATCGGCTAATTTTTTCTTTCCTCGAAGAATTTTAATGACATGATCATCTATTGTCTTTTCTCCATTCTGACGTCTGGCAACTAGATGAGTAATGAGAACGGTTAAATGCTTACTACCGATTCTCTGAGGACGACCGATAGTTTGAACATAATCGCCATAACTAAATGGGCTATCTACGAAAACAAGATGTTCAGTAGCCTGAAGATTCAAAGACTCTGAACCAGCACTAGTGATTAACATTACGTTAACACCAGAATCGGGGTCTTGATAAGTTCTTACATGTTCAGTACGAACTTTGGCATTCGATTCTTTTCCAGTAATACGAGTGCAATTGATTTTTTCTTTCTTGAGACGAGCTTCTATCAAACTGATCATTCGCTCAAAAGCAGAAAAAACAAGTACCTTTGCGTCTGGGTTTTCTTGAAGAATTTCGACAAGTTGGTCGATTTTTGAAGATTCGCCTTCAAAGGGTTTTCCTTCTTCATCAGCTAAAAGCTGTGGAGCATCACACGCCTGACGAATCATGGTCATCGTCTTCAGCGTTTGAGTATTATCGTCGTCCGGATTTGCTTCAGCTTCAGCAAGAAGTAATTCTGCTAAATCATATAACTCTTCCTGCTCCGGAGAGAGTGTGCAAATAATTTCTCGAGTGATGAGCTCAGGAAGTTCTTTCGCAACATCATGTTTACGTCTCGAGAGATAAAACGGCTCTACTTTTTGTACGAAAGCTTCAAGTTGCTCTTTAGAATGACCGACAACTACAGGAATTTGTCTACCGCCACCTATCCTCTGCATTTTCATAACGCAATAATCACGTTGAAAATGAGTAACTTTCGGAAAAAGTTCTGGATAGATGATTCGAAATATAGCAAAGAATTCCATTAATCGATTCTTTACTGGGGTTGCTGTCATCCCAACAACTCTATTGAATGGTTTCGCAGCAATATAAAATAATTTATGAAGTTTTCCTTGATAATTCTTTAGAACATGTATCTCGTCACAGACGAGCATCATTTTAGTATTCGGGTTCTTCTTCCTGAATTTTGCTAGATGTTTAAGGAGTCCTTCGGCTATCATCGGTGGCTCTACAGCATCTTTTGCCACCGCGATTGCCTTATCAGCTTCTTCCATACCATGTCGTAATGAAAGAACTTGAGCTAAAACAGCTTCATCTTCTGGTGTCCAATCACTAGGTGGTTTAGCTCGACAACCCATCTCTTCATCAGATGGTTTCAGTTTTTCAATTAAGAAATCCTTAGTTGCTTGATCTCTTCCATCAAATCTAGTTCTAAATTTAGTTTTCCAAGTAGCATAAGTTTCAGCTAAGGATTTTTTGAAGTCTTTAGCTTCTTTCAAGCGTTTCTTGTCATCTTTAGTCGGCTTTTGACTTCTATCTCGAACTACAGATTGTTCTGCGTCTTTAAGAAAGGTGTCATAAGTCATGACAAGAAGACGCTTCTTAGATGGATCGTGATTGAAGAAGAAATCTTTGTAGATCTCATCTCGTTCAAATGGTTCCCCATCTGAAACCACAACGGATATACCCGTCATAAATCTATTGGCTTCATCCCTCCATTGATATAAAGAAGACTTTCGAGTGACGACAATAGGAACATAGTCCGGTTCAACTAACCAGACATATCCGATAACACTCAAAACTTCAAGTGTTTTTCCTAACCCCGTGTCGTCTCCAAGAAGACTTCTTGTAACCTGCAAGAGATTCATTATCCCTTGCGCTTGATAATTTCGAACTACGACATCTTTTTCAACGCCATATTCATCAATATACTTGCTTCTTAGATAGGGACTTGGCTTAAGTTTTATGGATTCGTTAGTTCGAATTGCCCTGATATGTTCTATATCCACTTAAAAAACATACAGGAGAAGCTTATTCATGATAACACGAGTCTCACAAGCCGACGAAAGCCCTTTTCTGACCTTCCGATATACTTTTTGATATGGACCGGCTAGTTTAGGTCATTCTTGAGCAGGAAACCCGTTTTCGACCAAACTCATATTATTATATCGAATATCCATCGTTACTTCTTTTCCGATCCACGGTGGTTTAATTATAGTAGCATCTTCTGAATCGATTTCAACTTCAGCTAACCATCCGCCCGATAGATCTTCAAAGAATTGATCGATTTCCCAAGTCCGTCCTTCAAACGGGAACTTATAACGAATTTTCGTTATTACTCTCTTACACATCTTAATAAGACGATTCCCGTCAATTCGTGGGATTGGATACTCAAATTCCTCACGTTTAAACAGAGCAGCTTGCTTTATCGTAATGCAAGCTTCATTATTATTGACGAGTCTTATTCGAATTGGTGGATCTTTCGATAAATAACCTTGCTTTATTAATTCACCACCTTCGAAAACAGGAAGCTGATCAATTAAAACAAGATACTTCCGTTCAATTTCAATCCGGGCTGGAATGTCATTAATATGAACAAACCACTCAGTTTCAAGAGCTTTAGGTATTTCAATTCCTGAAGAATCGAATTTACATATAATATAGTGTTCTTTCAACCAAATCTCATCGCCCTTTTTCACTGCAGGTTGAAATACTTTATGATAGACATCTTCACCAGCAGCAATTCTTTTGAATGCTATTTCAAAAGAGACTGGTGTAAAATCTTTTAAGTTGACCGGCGCATGTGAATCTTTAACCATGCACCAAACATACAGAAAAGATAATCAGTTGAAACTGAAATAAATAGAGGTGAATGCTGAAGAATCAAAACCTCTATAAACAAATGCGTATCCGGCAGTTACACCGAAATTCTTCGTAATATCAAAACCAGGACCGATACCGATACTTCGAATGCCTGGACTAACTGCTAAATTGACCGGTCCCACATGGAAAAAATCGAGACCAATCGATGCATCCCAAAAATCTTTTACTCCTCCAGAAAAAGATTTAATCATTTCAGGAACTAAAATTCCCGCTTGTGCTCGAATCCGAAGTCTAAACATCGGATCTGGAGGCTTCTCTCGATAATTGACCTGAATAGGAAGAGTCGCTTCCATGTCACGTTCAATTGTAGGACCAAGTTTTAGTTTAAGTTTTATCGGTTTTTCCTTACCACCATTGATATAAACTCGGTTATCCCAGTCACGGATGATAATGATAGTATCCGTGACTTCAATTTTAGCCGGGGATTCTTTAATCCCTTTGAGTTCTTTCAAAGCTGCAGCTACCTGTGCACTATCACTCTCCGATAGGCATATTCCGTTGCAAACTTGAATGTCGTGAATTTGCTTTTGTTCTGGTGGATCCGGTGTTGGCTGTTGAGCAAAACCGGTGGATGAAACGAGTAATATCGCCGGGATGAGTAGTTTCACAACCTAACTCTACCCAGCAAATTCAGACTCGTTCATTCAACGGTTTGCGTTGCACAACAGTAGCCCGTTCCAACTGGAGTATATTCACTGTTCTTCACTGCTACAACACATCCAGCGGGTGGAGTAGATGGATTCAGACAATCGTAGAGATACGGTTTCCCTGCGGTGGCGCCAGTCGTTGGACAAGCTGGCGGGAAGTCAGCCCAGGCAACCATGCAAGAATTCTTGGTGAAGTTGCAGCAATAATTCTGCACTGAGGGATCGGTAGAAGCAGTTGGCGCCAGTTGACACCTTGCATGCGTATTGAATGAAGTATCGGGCGCACTGCTATAAGAATAGCCAAACGACTTCCACCCGTCAACACTAACATCGGAACAATCAATAGCGGTGTTTCGAACCGGACCAGCACAGTGTCGTGTTGCGTCACAAGTCTGGAAGACGCTGCAAATTGCCGATGGATTGTTTGGATTGCAGGCGAGACCTGTTGATGTTCCGCCAGCAGCGTTGGACCTGCCACCAGTGGCACCGCCAATATTGGACCTGCCACCAACTGAAGAAGAACCACCGGAACCTTCGCCTGCCTTACCGCCGGTAGCCGGAGTAGAACCACCGGTAGCCTGCGTCGTGTTACCGCCGGTAGCCTGTGGACTCGAGCCGCCACTAGCCTGAACTGCACCACCACTAGCAGGAACAGAACCACCGGAACCAGGCTGCGAAGAACCACCGGTAGCCTGCGTGCCTTGCCCACCCTGCCCACTACCAGCTACCGTCGTGGTAGTAGTCGTACTCGAGGAACCACCGGACGTAGTAGTCGTACTCGAGGAACCACCGGGAATAGTTGTAGTAGTCGTACTCGAGGAACCGCCAGGCGTGGTCGAAGTATCGCCACCAAATTCCGTAGTAGATGCTCCAGCCACTCCGCCAGTTTCGTCGATCTTCGTAGAAGTCGCATCAACTGCGTCAGAACCACAACCCGTGATGAAGAGAACCAATAGTGCTGCAAAATTTGATTTCATATTATCTCCGTTCCCCGAATGGTAAGAAATAGGGCACGAGATTTACGGAATCAGTTCATTTTCCAGACACTAGCCCTATTTGTTCAGGAAGATCATCATTATCCGACCATCCGTGTCTATTTTCTGCCAAAGTTTCACGGATAGTTGCTCCCGGATTTTCCTTAATTAATCTATCGTAAAGAGTTATATAAACAGCCGCTGAAAGATTAACACAATGACGTGTCGGAATTACGACAAATCTATGACAACGAGAAAGAATGGAAGGAGGTACACTCCCATCTTCCGGTCCAAAAATGTAAAGAGCTTTTTCTGGATGAATAAAAGAAGCCAGTGATTCAGAATTAGGACGTAATTCAATAGCAACCGGAACAACAGTATCATCATACTGATCAAGAAAATGATCGTATTGACGAAGTTCGACTTCTTTGAACCCCTTCATCCGTTCTTCGCGTGGCAGTTTTTTCATTTGGCTTAATGCGAATTGAACTCTTTCGCCCGTAAACCAAACTTGATCGACACCAAAACAGCTAGCAGCCCTCATGGCGGCTCCAACATTATGAGGAAACCGCGGATTCATGAGAGCGACTGCTGGAAGTCGACCTAACTTTTTTGCGTTCTTACCGTAAATCTCGGGCATTACCGAGATTACAATTAACCGCCAAGCTTCCCGATCAAATTATTGAGATCAGCCGGTTTAATACCAGTGTCTTTGTTTCGAACTTCATAGACATCCGGTTTTACTTCAACTACCTCTTGAACATCCTTATTCTTCACACCAGTAGGAAGATCGATAACGACTTTTCCTTTATCAGGATGAACAATAGTTACGGTAGAAGGATTTGAAAAAATACCAGGATCAGCAATTTGGGTAGCTACTGGTGCCTGGACAAATCCTTGTTTATCAGATTCACCAGGAAGAATTGGAGTCCCGTCATCCTTTTTACGCTCTTCCGGAGGAATACCTCGAACATTCTCTTTTTTCTTTCCCCAAAGAGAACCGAGAATCCCACCTATTTGAAAAGTCTTACCGGCTGCAAGCATGGCAATTGCCACGATAATTAATATGACAGTTACGGCAAAAGCAATTGGATAACGAACACAAAGATTCCCAATTGCTTTGCCGAGTGCCTTTAGGTATATCCAAATGGATGAAAAAAACTTTTTCATTTTGGCCTTGCGCTTGAGTCCATACGAGGACGAATTTGTTGAGTTTTTTCAGGAGGCGCTGGGCGAGGACGAATTTGTTGAGTTTTTTCAGAAGGTATTGGACGAGCAGCAACTTGACGAGCAGCAATCTTATTTATCCGAAGAACTGAAGGACCATTAATAAAACCGAGAGTTTGCATCCAAGTCACTGCTTGAAATTCAACAACTTCAGCAAAGTCTTTAGAAGCGAAAGCTTCTGGAGTTAAAGAAATAATAACTGAGGTTCCTTCAGCTGCTTTACCATAATCGACAATCGATATACTTCGACCATCTCTTATCCTATATAATTCATTAGCTTTATTAGTTTCCCAATAGTCCAGTAATTCCTTAACTGAGGAAACTAAAATAGTTTCACTAGTTAGTTCCTTACCGAATTTTTCCCAAACGTAAATTTTTCCCTTAAAGGGTTGGGAGTGTCTTAATCCAGCAAGTTTTCTGTAATCTTCAGCTGATGTACAAACCACACTATCAAATTCAGGATCTAAATCGTAAACATTATATCCAAATACTGCTTTCCCGAAATCTGAATAAAGTGTTTTCTTTTGACCTACGATAGAGTCAATGTGGTTTTTTAGAGATTGAACGTCTGGAAAAATCTGTTCGTATGCCATAATGATTCAGTTCCCTAACTCAATACCACAGACTTAAGTTCGATATTAAGATCGCGTGGTTGTGTATCATGGACATCGGGAGATAAGGGTAGAAATCTGCTACATATATTAAACCAGCACCAGGCCCAACAAATGACCCGGTGGAACCAGAATAACCAGTTTCAGCTCCTATCACCCTAACTGTTCCATTATACTGAAAACCAGCTGGGATAGCTGTATCAATGTTTAAAGTAACATTGAACCTACCGTAATAACCACCGGGATAAATAGTACTATTTCCAAGAAGAACTCCGGTAGTTTTAGATCCCCATGGATCAACATCTCTCATATTTAATTGATATGAGTCAGGACTAGAATGATTCAAACCGATATAATTGTTAGTTACATCGAACAAACCACAGGCATCGTTCGATTTACGACTAAGTAAACAAACTCCAACTGAATAATCACCACTACTTGCACTATTCCCACAATAAATAACGGTGCAATCTTCAACCTTAACGGGTCTGGTGAGATAGGAATCGATATAGATACCGTTATACTGACAACTATCTATATTGACACTTCTGATAGTGATGTCGTCACCATATGCCTCAATACCGAAAAGTAAGCCATTTTCTGAGAGAGATCCTGCAAAACGAGACCCTATGGAGCTATTTTCAATAATAACTCCGCCAGTATTACCTTCATAAGCTGCATAGTAGGCAGCAGTTCTTGGCATACTAATGCCGCTGACAAAAGAACCTGGGGATGCATATAATTCAATATTAAGATCACTTATGTGACCTTTACTGATTAGATAATTTCTAGCTTCGATTAAAACAATTGCTCCAGATACCCATTGATCTATATCATTTATATTATGATAATAAACTCTTTCCATGTTGAAAGAATTTAACTCTTGGAACATTTCCCTTATGCAAATTCTGCTACCTGGTGGAGCAGATCCACCGCCACCAGGAAACAGACGAGCATAAATACCATCAACATCTAGACTACCATATGAACAGAAGAAGAAATCACCATAGTTTGCCCAAGCTATCGGATGGACAACTTCAATATTTTTTACTTCAATATATTTCCCAGCTAAACAGAAAAGACCGCCCTTTCCTTCACCAGGACCACCATAGAGTCCACCAGTGTAGTTAGTAAACCAAGGAACCATGTTGGTTGTAGATGCTCCGTTTGTACTAAACCATGCATCAATTACAACATCTTCAACAGTTAGTTTACCTCCATAGACTGAATCAACTCCAATCCCACCTATGGCAATAGCAGGAACAGCTACGGCATCGTGAGTGTTCCAGAATCCAACATAGAAACGTTTAATATCGAAGTTGTCGATCTTCATTGCAGGGTAACTAGAACCCTGAGTGTAATAATCTAGACCATTCCAACCTGTAGGTACGACATGAATGGCTACTGGTGATCCAGTACCATAATTGCTAGTATTCAGTCTACAATCATAGATGTGAACATTCTTAATTTCAGCACCGTAGTTAGCATAAGCATCACTACTCGGATTAAAAGATATTATGCCACATTGTGACTGTAGATTACCAGATACATCGACATCAACTCTAGAAGTGTCGAAGTTACAATTTAAAAATTCGATGAGTTCGACATTGGCCGTACCCATGCTAGTATAATCATAAATAGCTGTTACTGCCCCGTTAACTACTGAACTGAGATAGCATTCTTTAAATGAAATGATATTCGTGCTTTGATAGTGTGAATCATTAGTCCATATATCAAATCCGATAGTTTGGAACCATGGACCAGGATATGCAATCGGCATACTCTGACCAATGAAACTGGTTTTATATGCACGAAATTCAACAATATTTGCACAGTAAATGGAGCCAGCATTTATCCAGCAACCATTCATTTCTAAGATGCCGCCTTCTACCCGTATGAGATTCAGTGAAGCACCGATGTCATTGGTAATTGCAATACCAGACATCTTCGTATACCCGTTGTTAGGGAGTGAGAGAGATTCATAATACCATTGATGGCTGATTAAAACAGGCGAGGCATTGGGATTCTCGTAGTACCCATCAATAACTAGATCTGAAAGAAATGAGAAGTCAACAGTATAACTAGTTACATAATAGCCACTCTTAACTCTAATTGTTGCTACAGTCGCCCCTACAGCTTCTAAATAAGCTTGAGCTTTATGAAAAGCATCGGGTCCATTAAAGTCACCAAAAGTAGTAACACCATCACCAAGAACAATTTCATGCCGAGCATTTAATGTCCGCATGATGCTGTACGGACCAGCTTCTACGACGTTCCATACATAACGATCAGCTAGTGTCGGAGAACCATCAGTATGATTAGGATCGGCCGTAAGCGGTATATAACCCAGACCAGTACCACCACCAGTCGTACTATTTAAAGTATGTACATCAGCAAATTTTAAACCATCAGCTGAACTTAAAGGTCCTGGAGTTGTATCCCAAGATACGAGAGCACCGCCGTTGTAAAGAGAAATATATCCAGGGGTATTCGGACCAAGAGATGCATATGGACCGGTATCCCTAGCTATTGAAGCAATTAGATTACTATAAGAATAAGTACCGGTGCCACCAAGAAAATCAAATTGAGAATAAGTTGAATAACCAGTTGGATCTACGAAAAAATCCATGTACGAAACTGGATATAATGCATTTCCTCCATACCCAGTACCTTCAAAACGGTTACTAACTATCGCAGAAACCATTTCATAAGGATACTTAAGGAATTGCTTAAATAATGCACTTGATTGATCAATTACGCCTTGTAAATACTCTCTCGCAATAGACCCATCAGGACCAACAGTTACTGGTTTACCAACATCAAATAACCCACGAGATGGTGATACATAAATATTCCCACGAGATGTGTTAACAAATTTCAGATTCAATGAGGCTGTGGATTGATTTGAACCTGCAGATTTATCGAGAAATCTTTGAACTTTTGAATCTCCGACAGGATCAATATCACCGAATTCCATGACCTCAGGAAAGATCATTTCAGCAGGATAGCTGTTTATATTGAAAACCTGTTGAAAAGGGATAGTGACTAATTCTTCTTCTGAAGAATCGGAAGCCCCATAATAACCAGCATTTAGTCCAAGTTTGGCTAAAGTAGCAGAGGATCCATTAATTTGTAAGTATGAACCAGTCCCTCTATACTGAGAAGTGATTCTTATTTCATCAGGACCATAAGGTTCCGCGATGAACGGTCCACGATACATACCAGGACGGAATCCAATTTTCGATAGAACTCCACTGCTTAAGGAATCGTCAGCTAATTCTATCGATGAATGAAGTCCATCAGTATTGTGACTAGATAAACGAATTAGATTCTGATAGAAATTACTATAAGCCGAGGCTATAGGAGAACCGATAGCTGCGTTTATTGTAGTAACTACATCACCATTAGTAACTTCAGTCCCATTAAATATGACCCTAATTTGAGGTCCACCATCAATTCTAATTATGAATGATTCACCTGAAGCAAAACTGAATGGACCAGAAATTGTTCCAATTATAAAAACATGCCCATCAGAAAGCCCGAGAGCACCTGCATAAAGAGCATTTATTGATTGAACAACCCAATCACGATTGTTTGGGTTCGGGCCAAAAAATCCGAAAGAAACGGAAAAATTAACGCCGTCAACATTTAGATCGACTTGATCAGATCCATCTAAAGTGGTGAATGAACTATTGAAAGTAACAACAGAAGCTCTGGTCGGGAGCTTCGCATAAGATCTAATACGATATCCGTAGTAACTATCATGCGTTAATCGTCCATGAACCGGAGTTCCACCAAGAATGGACGCGGCCCATGTAACTGATCCGGTATCATTACTGACCATTCGATAGTCAGTAACATCAGTAACGAGATGACGACCATCTTGTGTCGCGAGACGTACAAGGCCACCAAGACCGTCGGGAGTACGAGTAAGAATACCTCTCGTCGGGCCCTTTAAACCAGTATATGTTCCTGCAACTAAACCGAGTTTAGCAAGAACACCGGGAGAGACATCAGATAAATTGATAGAAGAAGAAGCGCCTACCGTTATAGTTTGAAGGGAAAGAACACCTTCTTTATTGAGTGCAACATCAAAACCAAGAGTCGAGTTTATTCTTGAAGCTATTCTGGAAACTGTCGTATCAGTCCCAATGAAAGTTACTAAAACACTCGGAGCACCATCAATCGCTATTCTTATTGCATCACCAGCTAAGATAGGATATGGACTCTGAATACTACTAGTAACATATGCCTGAACATCTTCTTCAGCTCCACCCGGAACGCCAGTAACAGCAATAGTATCGATTGAAGGGGTCGGAATGATCGAATCATTATAACCCGGGTAAAGATCCGCAGTACCAAATGTGAATTTGGTGTTGACCGACTTAATCTGTTCTTTTCTTGGCTGAACCATGATTTACATTTCCTGTTCAATCGAAACTGGAATAGATTTCTTCGGTCACTTAGAGCAAAACATACCACACTTCAAGTGTGTCAGTAGTCAAAAGTGAGGGGTTTGAACCACTTACTATGTAAGTAAGATCTTTACCCGAAACACCACCAACTACATAATCAACGCCGTAGGTTAGCTTAACACCGCGAGCATAGGCTTGAACGGTAGTTGGATCTAATGGACGCGCTGATAGATTAAAAACAGTCTGTCCATCTGAAACGATTGGCAGGATTTCCTGCTTCACAGAAGTTTGATCAACATCACTTGATCCAAAATAGATTGGATCATCATAAATATTGTTGACAAACAAAGGACGATCGTTTGGTTTTATAGAAGTATCGACAGATCCGCGCTTCTTCTCAAGTGGTCGACCCCAAATTCTATAACGATCGACAGCGGTATAACCTTCATTCGTACCATTCGCCGAATGTTGAATATCTGTGTCTCGGAAATAAGCGGGAAGACCCTGTGTAACTATTACTAATTGAAGTTCAGATCCGGAATGAACTTCAATGGAATTCACATTTTCTGGTTGCGATCTGACAAGGTAAGCCGTAGCAGCAAGAACTGAACCCGTTTCTGAATTCGGTCTAGCCTTAGGCATACGAGACGCAATAACACCACCTGGCCATGGAGGAGTGACAGACCAAGCGGCACCACCACGTGCAGTCTTGAATTTTGTTACGTCAGAGAAGCTTTGAGTACCATCAACTCGAACAATTGATTCTCCACCAGCACCATTGGTCCCGCTTGCTTGACCGCAAACAAATTCAACACCTTCCCAAGTAGAAGAACCAGCGGGTGTTGGATTTGTTGGTGCTTGATAAGGTGAGAATACTGTCGTTCCAAGTGAGATAGCACCAACATTGCTAGTACTTCTCGTTTGATATAACGTCTTTCCAATGAAATCCTTCTCTCGGAACCAAATTCCGAGAGGAAGTTGTGAAACACAACCCATGAACTCCGGGTTTACGTCACGGTCAAAAACTTCAGAGATAGCACCTCTCTTAATGGGAGGTCGAGCTGCCAATGAAGAAGGTAGAACTGGGAATTTAACAGTAGACCAGTCTTCGAATCCGACCCGATTCAAAGAGAATCGCCGATTCAAATCAACAAGAGTGCCCGTATAATCCGGAGCAGAATTCGGATTTTGTATTGGAGTCAAAAGAGGGATCGGATTAGATCCTGAAAGTCTACCACTACCAAGAGATGTTATGAAGTTGACTGAAGCAAGAACTTCATATCCTGTCTTGTTCGGAAAAGCGAGAGTTTCAACAGGACCGAGAGGATTGGCCGAAATACTCTGAGCTTCAGAGATCGTGAGCGGGCCTAATCTCTGAACGTCATCAGAATAAGCTGACTGACTTCCGAATACGTCACCTTGATATGGCTGACGACTATAATAAACAGTCAGTTCATTATTCGTTGCATTCAAAGAGAGAGGCGCGGGAGCTACAATACCGATCTTTTGATCTGAAGTGCCAGTAAAGGAATTGGGCAAAATCGGTAAAGATCCACCACCGGAAGTTCGTGCTACCAAAATACGACCATTGGTTTGTAAGAAACCACGATCGAATCCGAATAAGGTGCACTCAATGAGAAACTCTGAATTATCCCATGTAGTGCCTGCCGGAGCCTTTGAGAAATCAATCACATCCTTATTCAGGATGAATGTCACATCCCCGTTAGTATCGACGTCCAATAAGAATGTTGGACCATCGAAATCATCATGCATCAAATTCGTATCGGTACCAGCTCCACCAACGAAAACACGATCAGAGTTGAATGGTGAAGAAGCTGGTTGTACTGGATATGGAGGACTACCCGATGTATTTCGTTTGTAAATCCCGGTAATACGAGCTGGACCATAGAATGGCGGGAACT
Organism: Lentisphaeria bacterium; assembly: GCA_041651315.1. GTDB lineage: Bacteria > Verrucomicrobiota > Lentisphaeria > Oligosphaerales > CAITYL01 > CAITYL01. Next base: position 59,100 of record JBAZJM010000003.1, read on the forward strand.
GAATTCCCTTAAACGGACCACCATCAACACTTCTTAATTTCGTATTCGTGTATTTTCTACCGAAAACTGATGGAAGAGCTCCAGTTCCGTATGTTTCACCAACAATCGGAGTTACAATGTAATAACCAGATCCACTCGGGTAACTAACAAGGTTTCTATTCCAATCAGAGGAATCGGATGCACCGAAAGGTCCTTCCTTCGACATAAGAAGGAAGTTTATTCCTGAAGGGAATCTAGTAGTAGTGATAGGAACGATTGGGCAATGATGAAGGCCTGGTCTCGGTAAATACTCAATCGGTATTTCAACGTATCGAGATAAAGCTCCCGTATAGAATAAGGTAAGAGGGTCAATCGTTGAATGAACCACGGACAAACCATCTTGAGATAACTGAGGCATCGACCCTTGGAAGGTCGAAGCATTTGTCCAATTCAATTGACTACCATCTCTAACAAGAAGAGACGGAACTAGAATGTTCCTATATGGTGCTGCATAGACAGTTTTAGCACCAGGATCGATCATAACTTCTGAAGTTCTGGCAATCTCTCTATCATTCCCCGTTTGAACAAGCGGTGAGAATGGTAAATAAGTCGGAATCATTCGACTACGATCAGAAAGACCAGATCGAAGAATCACCTTCGATGAATTGGTTGGATCACCACGATAGTGAACTTGATGTACATAGTCAGCTTTGTGAGAAAGACCACGTCCTGCACCATAGACCACCGCAAAAGAGATGTGCATCGTAGTCTTCGATGCAAGATCTGCAGTTGCCGGAGAAGGAATGGCGTCAGTAAACTCTTGGAAGAGAGAATTGACAGCACCACTATTCAATGTGATCTCAAGATTCCCATTTGAATCAAGAGAGACTACTAAACCTTGTCCGTGCTTTAGGATTCGATATCCAGAGATAGTTACAGAAGCCGGATTTGATGCAGATGGAGAGGTTGTAAATGGTTGATTACTTGGAACCCCACCATTTGGATCAGTTGTCATTCCTTCAAAATGAACTAAGACAGCATCTGGATCTTCTGACGGAAGAATGAATCGAACCTGATCAGCATCAGTTGCCGGTAACCCAGCTTGGAAAGTAGAAAGTCCAATGGTGATTTTATCACCATTAAACCACCAAGGAACTGTTCCATTGAGACGGAAACCAGATGGATGAGATGGAGGCGTAGCCGTCCATTTAGCATCAATAGTGTATGGATTAACAGCAATCTGAATAGAAGAATTCAGGGCTGTCGCATTTGTCGGAACTTGAACAGGAACATCAAATCTCTCGGTTATGATTGCGTCAGACCAAGCTCTTCTATTCCCATTCGGTCCATCAAGTCTCGATAAACCACCAACAAACACTGAACCATCAGTTATTCTATCGCCATAAAGCGTGACAACGCCAGCGGAGTTAGTCGATCCATAACGTTTCCAAGCAGTTCTAAGGTTGCCACGTAAAAGTTCTGTCAGATTCGTTTTAAGGATCGAATTATAATCGAATTTACTTGCCACTGAGTGGCGCATGTCCATGACATCAGTTTTAGTAATCTGATCGGCAAAAAGCCCATCTGGACGCACAGTATATGGAATAAGTTCAACACCAGCTGAGTGAGAACGGATGACAGTCAAGAGTTGACCTCTATCCATCGTCACTACGAATGCGTTTGGTGCAGTTTGAGTTACATTGCTAACTCGAATAATTTCATCATCGATCTTAAAATATGCTTCACCGAATGAAGTGATTGTTGATAAAACTGTCCCGGTTACACTTGTTAATGTGAATTGAACATCAGTATTAGTAATATCATTCGGGAGAATGATATCATTTATATAAGTCGTTGCACCAGAGCGTGTAGTAGCAGCGCTATTACGATTGAAAGCTCCAGCTAAATTACCGATATCTGAAAAACCGGAACCATTTCTGCGAAATACTGAAAGTAACGGAATAGCATAAACATACCCGTCAACTGTTCCGAGAACAGTTGGATCTCCATTACCGGCTCTCCAAAGACCGGGATCACCGAGTGCTTCTCTCATATTCTGGAAAGATAAAGCACTAGGTGCGGATAAAGCTCCTTGAGCAAATACTAAAGTTGGATCAAATCCTTCCGGATATTGAGCTAGATTGATGTCCGAGACAACTCGAATTCTGTACTGAATTTGAACTCGTTTAGTCGTTTCGTAATTAACATTCGGATCAATTAATTCATCCGGTAAATACGAAAATCCACTTTCAACGTTTCCGAATCTATAAAGAAAACCGCGCTGTGGTTTACCAGGAGCTATTCCGGATGCTGGGTCAACATCGATTCTCTGAAGCCAGACTTCAAGAAAAGCAAACTCTGCACGGTTTCCACCCGTTGATGTACTAGGCGGATTGAATTCAATCTTATTCCAAGAATCGGAATTATCCGGAGATAGAGGAGGTTGGCCAGTTCTTGTTCCACTTACAGGAATCGCCCACCCATTCACAACAGCCCACTGCAAATCTCGAAGTTCTCCAGTATATTTTTTACCGAAAAACAGGAAATTTGAATAAGTGGGGTCAGTCGTATAATCAGACATCGGGTTAGACTCATTCATGAGCCAACCTGACGATAATTGAGAACGAACTACCTCTGCCTTCGCATTAAGCTCCATGAGCGAGATAAGGTTCAGTTCTGAATCGAGAGGAGGTCTATTCCCTTGGAATACGACAACCGCAAACTGACGATCTGTCGCAGAGACCACCCTTGAAACAATAGGGCCTAGAGGCTTGGAAGGCATCAGCAATCCTCTTTCATGAGAAATCCATCCCTCTTTGCGAACCCTATTGCATTAAAATTAAATATGTTCTTCATGGGGCTCTCAGTATGAGTCCTCAAGAGGTAACTCGCTACCTAAAGAGTGAGATAATCCGACAAAAAATCAGCATTAGCGGGTTACCGCCTTTGATGATCATACCGGACTTTCAACTCAGGTCGGGAGTGAGACTACGGAATCGTGTAACAAAAGCCAATCCGATAAATATTTCGATGTCGTAGAAATATTTTTAAATCGGAGTCTAATGTCACTACCCCCAAAAAGAGCTAAATCTAATCTTGAATCGGAAGTAGGGGAAGCCAGATGAAGAGCCGCAACAGATGAAGCATTGTGAGCGACCCCATCATTCCGAGTTACGATTAGAGTATTGGAAAAAATGCCATCAACTTGCATCATCTCGTCATCTATGACGATCATGAATGGAAATGAAGTTGGATAACCACCAGCATTCGCGACACCGAAACTAGTATCACCAGGACCAATCGGTCCGGACGTTACTAAAGATTCATATCCTAAGATGAAAACTTCGAAATTACTTGGATTGAATGCAATGAAATCAGCGGCATTCACATCATAGTTGTATAGAAGTTGTGGTGGCTGCGGAGTGTCACTCGGATCTCCCGGATTAGAATAGAGAGTGAATCCATACCAATGAACAAAAATTGCTGAAGTATCAACAGGGATAATTATCGGATTTGTTAGAACATACCCATTCGGAAGTATTTCAACTCGTTTACCGGGCCCAAATGAATAGTAAAGACATCTATTTAAATCGATTCCAGGGGATATAAGGAAATCGGCGGGTGAAATTAATTCATCATATACAGTATATGTAAGATTGACAGTTGCAGCTAATTGAGTTCTGAAAGCTCTCAATTTCTCATCGATCAAATCTTGAAATATTCCAGTTTTAGCCTTTACCGTAAGACCGTCTGGAACATCAACTAAATATCTCCCCGAGACAGAAAAACGAACAGGCTCTGCATGAGCACTTCTAACTGAGTTATCAGATCTATTAACCAAGAATTTCATTAGTAATCAGACCTTCTTGGGTTCATCATGTTCCCGCGAATTCTAAATATCCCTGCTGCTGAATCGCTGGCATCAGTAGTAAGGGTTATCTTATTGTTAACATCATACTCTATCCAAGCAGAGAAAACAACAAGAACAAGTGTTCCCTTACGACCAATACCACCAGGAAGATTTATGAAATCTTCTTTCAATTCCATGATGGCTGGATAAGCAACTTTATGTCTACGTCCAAATGAAAGTTCTTGAGAGTAGACAACAGGAGAATATTTAGAAGGTAGAAGAGGATCTCTCGATTTTGGCCAGAAGTGCCGTCCTTCAGCATCAATCACATCATCAAGTGCACCTCTGTATAAAGTCACATCTCCAGGGTTTGGTGCATATGGAACTGAAACAGCTAGAGTGATGAATCCAGTGTTGATATCGAAATTTAAGAGATATACGTCTGCCGGGGCATCCAAACGTGCCTCTGGATAATCAGGGATAGGAGTGGATCCGACCGGAATTTGAGCACCAGGAGATATAAATGGAAAACAGTCATCAGCGCTTCCAGGACCCGAAGCGATGATGTTCATCATTTTTCCAAGAGCTCTCGGAGTCAAATTGAGAGTTTGGGATCCCGCTGGAGGAAGAAGACTCTGCATCGCTGCAGAGCGATAAAAGAAGTTATATGAATTTGTTGATGAAGTTAGAGGGTATGGGGCACGATAAGCAACATAAATGATGTTTATCATTGCTCCTATTGGAACCGGACTTATCTCAACTCTTGTAAAAGCTGTGTTGAATGTGTAATTATCAGTTATATATGGATCACCGAAACCATCAGATATTTGAATAAAATCACCGGTAAGTCGTTCCGGAATGAGAACGTATGAAACTCCGGAGACTTCCCCATCAGCGTTAAATCCGAGAACGAGATTTAACGTTGAAAGATCTCCAACAACAGATCCGATTCCAACATAACCAACTGATGAAGTTATTCGTATATGATAATCCCCAGGAATAACTCCAGGGACTACCGTCGCAATTAAATTCAGAGACCAGAAAACAAATCCATTATTTAGGTCAAAAGCTATTTGATTCTTATCGGTAAGAGGTCCTGAAGTGACATCTATTTGAACAAATCCAGCACCAGGATTATCTCTTACATATAAAGTAAAATTGACTGTCGTGTCAACGAATTGACTTATATCCGTTCCTGTCAGTTCGTAAACTGTTGAAACAGATGGGGCGACAGCAATTGCTGAAAAAGTAGGAGCTCGAGGATCAGATAAGCTCTCTGGTGTTCTGTGACGAATAGCAACTTCTCTATGACCTAGGTCAGCCCACCATTGAGCGCCATCATAAAGAGTAACAGGATCTGGCGGAAGAAGACTTCTACTTACATCAGAAGTAGAAACCCAACCGGTTGTATCAACCCAAGACGGTAAAGGAGGAGAAGCGGCTGTCCAAAGTTGATATGCTTCAACGATATTACGTCTTACTCCACTGTTTACTGGATACTCAATAGCTAACTCAGCGTATAATGAAACATTTGATTGACTAATATTCCAATTTATTATTACTTCATCAATGCCTGGACCGGTACCGATGTCGTAAAGAATAGAAGTAATATGAACCGGACTTGTTGGATCCAGCATATTATCTGAAGTATAACCTGATCCTGGTGCGTATATTCTTAAACTAACAAGTCTTATTATTGAAGTTCCGACGGGTGCTCGTGTAAGAACATTTATCGGTGTCGTATCCCAAGAGAGAGTTAAACTAGATAAACTGAAAGTGGCAGTGCTTACCGGAGTACTGCCAATATCAATTCTAGCGACAATTGTATCGGTAATTGGTCGATCACTAAAATAACGTCGAATACCATCCGGATTTCCCGAATGTTCAGAATTCCCGACGTTTTCTCTATAAAGATAGGAAGTTCCAACAGTCCCTTGACTAGAAACTTCACCATGAGTCGTCATGGAATTATCAAGAACTTGTTGAAAAGATTTCTCAAGAAGCTCTTCAAAATTCGAAGAACACCCACGTCTTAAATCAACAACATCAGTTTCTACGATTGAATCCGAAAAAAGTCCGTCTGGACGATCTGATAAACCAGAAGCTATGAGAGCAGCTCCATTCATATTCGAAATTCGATTGAACGGAGCGCTATTTCGTCTCATTACTGCGCAAACAGGAACAGCAAACATGAAACCATCAACTGTTCCTAAAGCTGTAGCACTAGTTAAATCTCCAGTTCCAGCCACCCAAAGACCTTTATCATCATCAAATGATAGATAATTATATGTAGTTGGGGCTCCATCAACGCCAGGACCAGAAAAATCAGATACAGAATTTGCAACAACTAATGGATCATCTATCCCATCTATATATGAAGAAATATTGATGCCTGGAATAATACGAAGTCTATATTGAATCTGAACTCTAGCGTTCGATTCTACTGCATAACTTGGATCAACTAGATCATCAGTTAAATCAGTAGCAACAGGTGCTTTTACGTTTCCATAACGAAAAATACCGGCTGCAGAACTCTTATTTGCAATATTCGGAGTGGCCCGTAAGAGAGCTCTCCAAACTTCAAGAATTACTAAATCCGTTCTTGTTCCACTAACTGGAGGAACAGGAAAAGGTAATATATTGATACCTGGACTAGTACTATTGGTTAGATCTATATGAAGATGCCATCCATTGATGAGAACATCTGTCGCCAGCATTCCGACGATATTTTCAGAACCAGGGACCGGACCAGGATAAAGAAAAGATCCTGATGGGCTAGAACGCTCTAAGAAATCACCACCAAGAAAGCATGACGTAGAAAAACGTTGATTGGAACGCTTTAGACCGTAATCAGAAGCTATCTGATTCCTGAGATTCATCTCCCAGTCAATGACCGGAGCATCTGTTTGAATTACAACAGATTCATATGATCGGTCTTCACCGGAGAAAGCACCTCCAGTGCCCGCGTCAGATGGGTTCTCCGAAACATTCGGTCCGTAATTTCTATAACCATCCATTGATGACTTCCCTCGAAAATGGAGGGCTATCGAATTAGGCCTCAGTCGTCGTCACTATCTTCGTCCTCGTCGTCCAAATCTTCTTCACCGTCGTCGTCGTCATCGTCGTCATCATCTTCTTCTTCGTCTTCTTCGTCTTCCGAATCCGATTCAGGAGATTCACTGATAACTACAACAATGCCTTCGTCATTAAGTTTCTGAACAATTAACTCCCAAAGAGTTTCCCCATCGTCAGAATCCCAATCATCGATTATTTCACTAACGTAATCGAAGAATTCTTCACCTAAAGAATCTTCAATTTCTTCCAACTGTTCATCAGTGAAACAATCGACCACGTTTTCGCATAGTGATGATTTATCATCATCGCTATCGATAGCATCTTGGATTGCTATAACTAAGGCATCATATTTACGACGTTCAACAACTACTTTCATAGACAGTCCTGTGAAATAATCAGAAGGTAAGACGCCAAGTAAAACTAAGCGTCGAAGTTGCGGGTTTATTCAAGACTTTAAAAGTCTTGTAATTACCGAGCATATCCTTACCTGTCACATCGACAGTTGTATCATAAATCCCATTTGGAGGGAGAATTGGATTACGATTGGCCATATTAGTGTCGATATCACCACCAAGAATGCCCATCTCAACAAGAGGTCCAACCGCTTCAGATTCCGAATAAGTAGTAGTGAAATCGATTATATTAGTTGGGATCCCAGAAATTGTCCCTTCAGCATCAACGTATTCGGAAACTTGTAATTGCTTACGAGCAATTTCGTTATATAAAGAGCGCTGGCTAACTGTAGCAACTGGAGGATTCTGAAGATCCCAACCAACATCTCCAGTACCGACTGCAAGAGCATAACATCCGAATCTTGGTTCAGAAACATTCGGAGTTGGAGTACTCTTCATCAATCTTGCTACAAGAATGCTTGCATCGAGAGTGACTGTGTTTTCCCAACACCCGCTATCTTGAAGCTCACCGGTTTTACCGTCACGAAGCTCCCAAAAAATTATGCCAAATAAAATCGATCGACAAGTGTCGTTTTCTCTGACGTGAAGTCCGAGATTACCCGCATCTGCGGTTTTACGAAAAGTGTCTCTTGCACTTAGTATTCTTTTAGTCATCTCAGTCCTTCAACGAAACCTTACTAGGGAATCTTAATGATTGTTGTCGGTCCTGGAGGGATCGTTTGAGTTAGAATTGCCGTAATAAGATATTCTTTCGGCTGTGTCCTATAAAGAGGTAGATTGGTTCTCGATAAATTTGAAGCCCCCCACCCAGGACTGCCGCCTCCGAATCTAAAAATCCTACTCGTTTTTTCTTGAGGACGTTGATAATAATCCCCAGCCCTGACAGAAAATTTAATAGAAGATAGATCGATTTCGTTTACTGAACTACCATTAAATAACGCCGGAGAAAAGAAAATAGCTCCAGGTGAACCTGAAAGTGGACCAGAAATCGGTAATCCGCTAAAAACAGAAAGTGGAGCTCGCCCGAAAGGAACTCCAGGCGGAACGACATATGCCGGATCAAGAAATACTTTAACTTGTATTTCTTGATCTGAACCGCCCCAGGGACCTGATCCCCATGGAGTTTTGCCGTATCCTGACATGTAAGTTCTCTACTTAAAAAGACGTGGAATCGTAGTACCGATTAAAAATCTTCTTCGTTGCAAGTCGTTGTGAATCATTCGGTTGAGCTGAAAGAGCAATTACACAACCAATTTTGGCTGCCCAGTCACGACCCGGATAACCTGCATAATAACCATCAATGCCTCCAACACAAAATTGAGATACTACACCAGCGTTTGAAGCCTCAATCATGTGTATTCCCGGTGATACTGTATCGGTTAAAACGCAATCAACATACCTATCTATCGATTGACTTGGATAAAGTGCGCTATTACCTGCGTATCCAGTGATAGCCTGCATTCCAACATTAGTTACTATTACTGATGGATAGTCACTAAATGGGAGACTAGGCATCGTAACTAATGTTATGAAAGTCTTCACATAAGAAGGAACTATTACTGAGTTAGCTCTCAGAGATTTACCAGCTGGAGCTGCTGAATATAATGCTTTTCTATTATTGATTAAACCAAGTATGAATCGATTTGATGAACTATTTGATAATAAATTATATCCAGACATACTTGGCCATTTATCTACATTCCCTGATGTATCAAGTATTAATTGATCGCCAATCCAAGCATCGATAAAACTAAGACTGAATATATCAACTAAATTTCGATAAAGCCATATAGGTGATATGGTCACTCCACCAGGAACTGAGAGTTGACCAGGTATGCTCATGTTATATCCTCAAAGTTAGTCCACCATTTACTACGTGCCATAAATGTGGCTCCTCCTGAGGGTCTTTGTGCTGAAATTATGAATCCTCCTGTTGCAACTGCCATCGTAGCAACTGTATTAGCCATTCCTGTTGGATACTGACTAGTATCGAAATAGACCTGATTTTGGAATTTAACGGTAGCAAGTCCAGAAGGATCTGTTGTAACATATGCGTCAACTTGGCAGTCAAGATTTCCTGAAATACTCTTATCTGCCGGTTCCCATACTGTTACACGAGTTCCTAATCGACAAATGTATATCTTAGAAGTCCCTAATCCGGAGAGAACTTCAGATCGAACAATTGTCAATGCATTAGTTCCGAGTATGACATCTCCAATTGTTGAACTAGTACTCAATACTGCTGGACCTGTGGCTCCTTGAGCACCTGTTGCACCAGCTGGACCTGTTGCACCAGCTGGACCCGCAGCGCCAGTAGGACCTGGAGGTCCTCCTGCTGGTCCGGTAGGACCTTCTGGACCCGTCACACCAGCTGGACCTGTGGCACCGGCAGGACCTGGAGAGCCTTGAGCCCCTTGAGGACCTGTAGCTCCTGTTCCACCACCAGCGGGACCTGTGGGTCCTTCTGGTCCTGTGGCACCCTGTGGACCTTGTGGTCCTGTAGGGCCACCAAAAGGACCTGTGGGTCCTTCCAGTCCTGTTGCACCCTGAGGGCCAGTGACTCCAGGTGATCCTTGTAATCCTATCGAACCTGTCGCACCAGTAACTCCATCGATACCAGTTGCACCTTGGATCCCTTGTGGACCTGTGGCACCTTGTGGACCTGTGACCCCTTGGATGCCTTGAAGACCTGTGGCACCATCGATACCAGTAGCACCTTGGATCCCTTGTGGACCTGTGGCACCCTGTGGACCTGTGACCCCTTGGATGCCTTGAGGAC
>JBAZJM010000004.1:0-66296 GCA_041651315.1 Lentisphaeria bacterium
CTTCATTCTCGCAAACCTGGGGCGTTGCCCCAGGCTATTATAAAATCGGGCCTTTGGCCCTGCCTAAACACCGGTCAACGCACGCTTGAAAAACCTTAACCTGATGGCTATGGGCGTGTCGCCCGTGACGGGGGCGCCGTGGAAGACGAGGGCGGGAAATGTCATTATGAACGTGCTGGACATCATCAAACGGGACCTTCCGCCCGCCCCGTGGAGCGAGGGCGACAATATCCCGTGGAACGATCCGGACTTCAGCCGGCGCATGCTGAAGGAACATCTGTCCCAGGAACACAACCTCGCCAGCCGGCGCTTTGAGATCATTGACCGGCAGGTACGCTGGATTCATGAAAACCTGCTCGGCGGCACGCCGGCGCGCATTCTGGACCTGGCCTGCGGCCCGGGCCTGTACACCAGCCGGCTGGCGCGATTGGGACACGAGTGCATCGGGATCGACTACGCCCCCGCCGCCATCCATCATGCCCAGGCCACCGCGGCACGGGAAAAGCTGGCCTGTGCATATCGCCTGGCCGATCTCCGGGACGCTGAATATGGCAGCGGTTACGGCTTCGTCATGATGCTGTTCGGCCAGTTCAACGTCTTCCGCCGACCCGAGGCAAACGCCATGCTCGAACGCGCCTGCGCCGCCCTGGCCCCCAATGGCCTGCTGCTGCTTGAGCCGCAACGTTTCGGAACGGTTGAGAAAAGCGGCCGGGCGCCCGCCTCTTGGTATTCCTGCGGAAAAGGCGGCGGCCTCTTCTCCGACCGCCCACATCTGTGCCTGAGCGAGAACTTTTGGGATGCCGGCGGGCAGACGGCCACGCAACGCTTTTTTATCGTTGACGCCGAGACCGGGCGTGTCAGCCGCCATGCCCTGTCAAACGAAGCCTACTCCGAGGCGCAACTCGAAAACCTGCTCGCGCGGGCGGGGTTCACGGACATCCGTTTTTTCCCATCCCTGGTCGGCGTTGACGTCGAAGAAGAAAGCCAGGCGGCCAACCTCGTCGTGGTCGGCAAGAAACCCGCCGCCGCATCAGGTTAAGGAAAAATGCGATAGCGCGAATGGACTTTATCGGGTTCGCCCGCCCGAGGCCGGACGGCTCCCGGTTGTGGAAAAATCTCGTTACGGTATGAAAGTTCCTCCTTACGCGTCAATAAACTCCGGCTCCATGATCGCTCCAACCATGACCTCAGAACTCTTCCGCCGTTGCCAGGACTGGTTTGAGCGTTACGCCGCCGAGTTTGCCGGGGCGAATGGAACGCTGCCGCCGATGCAGCAGCTCAAACTGGAGCACACCCGGCGGGTCGCCGCCGAGGCCCGCGGCATTGCCGCCGAAGCGGGCTGGGACGCCGGCGCGGTCGAGCTGGCCGCCGCCACCGGGCTGCTGCACGATGCGGGCCGCTTCTCCCAGTACGCCGAGTTCCGCACCTTTGAGGACCGGCGCTCGGTCAATCATGCCGAACGCAGCCTGGCCGTGGTCGAGGCCGCCGGCATCCCGTCCTGGCTGGCCCCGGACGAGGCCGCCATCCTGCGGGACGCCATCCGCCTCCACAACCGCCCCGCCCTTCCCGCCGACACCCCCGCCGCCAGCCGGCCCTTTGCCGAACTGCTGCGCGACGCCGACAAGCTCGACATTTTTTATGTTTTCGAGGACGCCCTGGCCAACGACCGCCTCAGCCTTTATCCGGAGATTGTCCTGCACGTGCGCCTGGAGGGACCGCCAAGCCCCGCCGTGCTCGAGGCTTTTTTCAAGCGCGAGCCCGTGCACTACCCCGCCATCCAGGCGGTGAGCGATTTCCTCATCGTGCAACTGTTGTGGCTGGAGGAGTTGCGCTTCCGCCCCGCCCTGCAGCGGGTCGCCGGCCGCGGCATCATCGACCGCCTGGCCCGCCACCTGCCGCCCTTCCCGGAACGAGATGCGGTGATCGCACTCTGCCGCCGCGGACTCGCCGAACGGCTCAGTTCCTGACCGTGGCGAACACCAGGCCGCCCCGGAACCGCTTCAGCCTCACTCCGGATCCGGCCGGGACACGGCATCATGGAACAGCTGCAGGAACGAACAGATGATCTGGCGGTTTTTGACCACCACGGTGGGCGGGACGCGCAGCCGCACCCGGGTATAATTGAGGATGCCGCGCACGCCCCCGGCCACCAGGGCGTCGGAGACCTCCTGGGCGGCCGTCTTGGGCACCGTCAGCACGGCCAATTCCACCTGGTTGCGGAGGCAGAATTCCTGGATGTTGCGGGCATGCTGGACCCGCACCGGCCCGAGGCGGCTGCCGACCACCTGCGGCATGACGTCGAACGCCCCCACCAGCTCCATGCCGTAGTCGGCCATCGGCACATGCATCGCCAGCGTGCTGCCCAGGCGGCCGCACCCCACCAGCACCATCTTCTTTTGGGAATCAATGCCCAGCGTGGTGCGGATCATCCGCTCCAGTTCGCGCACCCGGTAGCCCTGCCCGACCCGGCCGGTGTGCCCCAGGCAGCACAAATCCTGGCGCACCTGGCTGGCGTTGTTGCCGTAGAGAACCGCCAGGCCGCGGCTCGACACCACGTCCCGGCCACCCTCCGCCAGCTCCTCCAGAATGATGAGATATTCGGACAGGCGTGAAATAGTGGGAGGCGCCAGCCGGCGGCTCTTGCTGCCGCGATCATCTGTTTCGCTCACGTCACCCGCCTCAAAAAGGTTTCAGACTTGGGGAACCGTTTTCGGCCCGTAACCTAACCGCCCGGCCGCATCCCGTCCACCGCCACCGAAATGCCGGCGCAAACTTGAACTCACCGCCGGTTGCGTCATGTTGCCAGTCGTTTGTCGTCGCCGTCATCCCCCACGCTCCCACACCACCGTTTTCCCTTGTCGCACGCCATGAAAAATCCGTTTCGTTCCGTCACCCTCGCCTGCGCCCTCCTGGCCGTTGCCGCCGCCTCCGCCGAGGAAGTCAACGTCATCAAGACCGCCGCTTCCGGCAATCCCGGCCTGTGCCTGGTGGACTACCAGGGGCCGGCCGCCGGCCAGGCCCGGCTGCTCAAGGTGCTGACCCAGTCCGACTGGTTCACCGTGCTGCCGACCTCGGGCGGGGCCAAGTATCGCCTGAAGGCGCGCTACAGCCCCGGGGTGATCGATCTGGAACTGGCCGCCGGCGCCGGCATGCCGGTGCGGATCCGCCAGACCTCCAGCCGTCCCGAATGGGCGATCTACAAGGGCGTGGACGCCCTGATCGAAAAGGTGTTCCGCAATCCCGGCCCCTGCGCCTCGTCCATTGCCTTCGTCAACGGCACCGGCACCCGCAAGGAGATTTTCACCTGCCTGTTTGACGGCACCGGCGCCCGCGCCGTCACCACCAACCAGAGCATCTCCACCGAACCCTCCTGGGGGCCGCGCGGCACCCTGGTCTACACGCTGTACCAAGGGTGCTTCACTGACGTGGTGCTGGCCGACCTGGTCAACCGGAGGCAGCGCCGCATCTCCGAGTTCCCCGGCCTCAACGCCAGTGCCGACCTGTCGCCGGACGGCTCCCAAGTGGCCATCTGTCTGAGCCGCGACCGCACGGTGGACCTGTACGTGATGGGCGTCCAAACCAAGGCCCTGCGCCGGCTAACCCGCGACGCCGCCGTCGAGGCCTCCCCCTGCTGGTCACCGGACGGCCGCACCATCTGCTTCGTCTCCGACCGCGCCGGCAAACCGGGACTATACCTGATCTCCGCCGGCGGCGGCACGGCACGGCGCCTGCTGGGCAGCTCGGCGGAAACCGTGTCGCCCAGCTGGTCGCCGGTTTCCAACAAGATCTGCTTCGCCACCCGCGCCTTCACCGGCGAATACGGGATCGGCATGCTGGACATGGCCAAGGGCGGACGGACGCCGCAACCGGTGGCCACCAACGCGCGCTGGGAAGCCCCCTCCTGGGCGCCCGACGGCCGGCACGTGGTCGCCGCCCGCAAGAACGGCGGCAGCCGCGACCTGTGCATCGTCGACACCCAGTTCGGCACCATCCTGCCGATCACCCGCGCCGGCCCCTACTCGCTGCCGTCCTGGTCGCCGGCCCAGTAACGCCCCGACCCTTCCGGATCCCGAGTCACGAATCCCGAGTCACGAATCACGAGTCACGGGTCACGGATTACGGGTCACGAGTCACCCCTCCGCGTCGCCGGACGGCCCGGCAAACGGCCCCCATTCCGGCGCGGCCGGATCCTTCTTCAGCAGGATCTCGACCTTTTTTTCCGCCTCCCCCAGTTTTTGGGCGCAATACGCCGCCAGCCCCATGCCTTCGCTGTATTTCTTCAGCGATTCCTCGAGGCTAACCCGGCCGCCTTCCAACTCGGCAACCACGGCTTCCAGCCGGGCCAGCGCCGGTTCAAACCCCGGCTCCGCCGGAACGGCTCCGCTTCCCTGGGCATCCTTGTTCTTGACTGGCATGGCAAGGCTCCTTGTCCGTTGCACAACAACCGTTCGTTATGAGGCCGGATCCGCTTTGCGGTCCGGTGCTTCCGGCAAGCCGCCACGCCGGCCGGTGACCATCAGGTCCAGCTCCCCCTCCGCCAACACCCCGCGCAAGCGTTGCCCGAGGGGCACGGCGGCGGCGGTGGTGACCGCCTGCCCGTCGTCGGCCAGCAGGATGGCATAGCCGCGGCGCAACACCCGGCGTGGATCGAGTGCCGTCAGGCGGCCGTTGGCACGCTCCAGCCGCCCGCGGGCACGCTCCAGCCCCTGGGCCACCGCCCGGGCCAGGCGCGTCACCAGGTCGTCGACCCGCTGCTGGTACAGGCGAATCAGATGGGCCGGCTCGCGAAACACCGGATGTCCGGCGGCCCGCTGCAGCCGTTCGCGCAGCCGCGCCAGCTCCAAAGCCAGCGCCGCCGCCAGCCGCCGGCGCAACTGGGTGAGGCGCTCCAGGATTTCCGCCTGGCGGCCGATGACCAGTTCGGCCGCGGCGGTCGGCGTCGGGGCGCGCGCATCAGCCACAAAGTCGCAGATGGTGAAGTCCACCTCGTGCCCGACCGCGCTGACCACCGGAATGGCCGAGGCCGCCACCGCCCGAGCCAGCGCCTCGTCATTGAACGGCCACAGGTCTTCCAGGCTGCCGCCGCCGCGGGTCAGCACCAGCACGTCGCAGGCTTCGGCCGCATTGAAAAACTCGATGCCGCGCCGCAGTTCGGCGGCCGCGGCCTCCCCCTGCACTGCGGCCGGATAGATGCGGACATGGCAGTTGGCCGAACGCTGTCCGAGCAGCTTAAGAAAATCACGCACCGCCGCCCCTTGGGGGGAGGTGACCACGCCAATGACCCGCGGCAGCGCCGGCAGCGGCCGCTTGCGCTCGGGATCAAACAAGCCTTCCGCCTGCAGCCGGCGCTTCAGCTCTTCAAACCGCTGTTGCAGCGTGCCGACACCTTTGGCCCGCAGGCTGTCCGCCACCAGCTGATACTGGCCGCGCGGTTCATAGACGGTCAGCCGTCCATGCACCTCCACCGCCAGCCCGTCGCGCATACCAGCCTGACGGGCCGCCGCCGCGCCACGAAAAAAGACCACCGCAACCTGGCTGCGCGCATCCTTGAGGGTGAAATACACGTGCCCGGAACTGTGGAGGACCAGGTTGCTGATCTCGCCGGCCACCCACAGCGGCGCCAGGCTGGCCTCCAGCAACTCACGGAGCATCCGGTTCAGGTCCGACACCTTCCAGATCTGGGCGGCGCCGTCTTCCGTGTTCATGCCGTCAGCTCCGGGGGGAGGATAAGGGCTGGCCGGCAACCCCTGCCGCAAAACAGCATGGATCGCCGGCCACAGGTCAATCAATCAACCGGTTCGGCGCGCGGGCGCCGGTCACTTCGCCGGGGCGGCCGGCGGGGCCGGAATGGCCGCCGGTTTGGCCGGGACGGGCGGACGCCGCATGGCCGGCATCGGGGGCCGCATTTTTTCCGCCTGGTCCCGCAGCGTCTTCATCTTGTCGTAAAGGGCCTTCAGCTCAGGATCCCGGTCGGCCAGCACGCTCTGCCGCTTCTGCTGCAGGGACACCTCCTTGGCGTGGGTTTCATCACGGAACGCCTTGAGCTCCTTCTCTACCGCCTGGTACGCCTCCTTGGCAACGGCATCCTTGGCCAGCAACGCCCGCTCCTTCACGGTGATGCTGGTCCGGACATCCCGGATTTCCTGGAGCAGGGCGGGCATCTTTTGGGCGGCCGGCGCCACGGCCTTGACTTCGGCGGCCGGGGCCGCCACGACAGGAGCGGCAGGAGCGGCGGCCTTGTCTTCGGCAGCCGCGCCCAAAGCCAGCCCCGCTCCCAGTCCGAGCCCAAGGGTCACCATTTTCATCGCATGCTTCATGTCCATTTTCTCCTTGATGTTTTTTTCACCGGCTCTGCCGGCGATGGCTTGTGCGCGCCAATATAGACGGTAGCCAACAAATCAACAAGACACCGAATCCGCCGCCAAGTTCCCCGGCCGCGCAACCCGTGGGTCAGGGGTGGGGCGCCGAAGCGGCGGCCGGCGCCGGCACCGCCGCCGGGCCGCCCCACCGGAAGAACCACAGGGCCCGGCCGGTCCCCTGGCCGCCCTGCCGGCCCCAGCCGGCCAGGCCGGTCAGCAGTTGCAGCTCGTAGCCGCCGGGGTCGGCACGGTAACTGAACAGGGGAAACAGGGAACATTTCCGGGTGCGTTCCGGGTCGCCACGATACTGGGCCAGCCCCCACAACAGGTCGTGGCCGGCCACGCCATCCCGCCGGTCCCAGTTGTACACGGTCCACAACGGCGCCCAGTTCCGGTAAACCACCGCCGGCCCGCCCGCCGGCCACAGCGCCAGCACGCGCAGCCGCTGCGCCTCCGGGCCGTGTTCATAACGCCACAGCGGCCAGACCTGGTGATGCCAGGCCACCGGCGCGCCGGTTTCCGTACGGACGGTCTCCTTCCAAAAGAACGGCATGACCCCGGTGTAATGCCGCTGCTGTTTTTTCTCCGGAACCTGCCACCAATGGATCACCGGCCACAGGGCGTAGTTCACCTCGCGGCCGGGGCTTTGCATGCTCCCATAAAACGGCCACACATGAAACGAGCGTTCCCGGCCGAAACTCGTGTCGGCGTCAGCGGTCCGGTAGAACGGCCAGGGACAGCGGAAATAGTGCACTTTTTCCGCATCGCCGCCACTGAAGAACGGCCACAGCACCGTCCAGGAATGGCTGACTTCCCGGCCGGTTTTGTCATATTGATGGTCGGCACCACACAGCGGGAACAGCATCCAGCTCTCCCCCCGGCGGCCGGTGCGCGGGTCAGGAAACCGCTCCGCCTGATGCCAGAACGGCCACACGACATGGGTCTGCTTCTGCCGGGCATCCTGGGATCGCACGTAAAACGGGAACACCCGCCACCGGTCCACTTGGTTGCCCCCCTGGCTCTGGCCGAAGATCGGCCACAACCAGCAGGACGATTTCACCCCGCCCTTGTCGGTGGCAACATAGACCGGGAACAGCCAGAACGTCACATGGTCGAACCCCAGCCAGTCGCCGATGGTGCCGCCAACGGGAAACAACGCCCAGTACGGCTGGCCGGCACTGTCGCGGCCGTTGAACCACAAGGGCAGCAGCCACCAGCGTTCGCGGCTGGCCGGATCGGCGTCGTTGAGGCGGGTATGCAGAAAGGGGGTCACCCACTGGTAGCTCCCCGCGTCCTGATGGCGGCCAAAGGCGAACGGCCAAACCACCTCCCAGCCCCGGGCCCCGAAATCATCCGCTTCGCCCGTGTAAGAAGTGTACAGGGGACGGAAAAACGCCGTTTCCCGCACCGGCCCCGGAGCGGGCTCCGGCAACTCCTGCAGGAACGGCCCAAAGGCGCGCCAGCCGGCGCCGGCCGGCACATCCGGCCCCGTTTCCAGGAGTGGTGCCGCCTCAAAACCATGGGCGGCGGCCGCCACCAGCAGCAATCCGGCTGCCAGCACCGCCATTTTCCCGCCGGTTTCATCCTGCATCCGCATCTTCTGGCCCCCAGCTTGCAACTGCCCGGAAAACTCGCGCTAGATTACGCTTCCAAACATATCCGGCTCCCCAACCGCACGCAACTTCTGGCCCCCCAGGACGGATGAAGACCTCCATGCGCTTCTTCGACGCTCTTTTTGCCGGTCAGGACGAGCCCCTGTCCTTCAGCCAGTCCCTGACCGCCACCCTGATCTTGGTGGCGGCCGCGGCGGCCACGCTCCTGCCGGGACTGAACGCCCCCCTGCCACAGGACGCCCTCCCCGCCGTGACCGCCGCCTGGCAGTTGCCGGCCGCCGGCCCCTACCAGCCGCTGGCCGCTCTGCTGCTGCAGTTCGGGGGGGCCGTGTTCCATCACCAGTTGTGGGGATTCCGCCTGCTGGCGTTTCTGGGACATGCCCTCGCCGCCACGCTGGTCTGGCGGACCGGGCGGCAGCTCCGCCTGCCCGGCGCCTGGCTGGCCGGACTGCTGGTGGCCATCCATCCCCTGGCAACCCTTCCCTTCTGGTGGCCCGCCAAAAGCGCCGCGGCGTGGGCGCTGGCCGCCATGCTGGGCACCCTGCTGTGCTACCGGCAACATCTGCGCGCCGAAGACCGCATCCGTTTCCCCTACGTGGCCGCCGTGATCCTGTTCCTCGCCGCCACCCTCCTGCACCCCGCCGCCGCGGCCCTGCTGCCAGTTCTCTGGATGCTGGGCTGGGCTCCGGCCCCACGCTCAACCCCCGGCCGCAGCACGCGCTCCCGCCGCCACTCCGAATCCGCCTCATCCTCCCGGACGCCAACCGCCAAACCGGTGGCCATCGCCGCCCAGCCGGCCGCGCCCCCCCCGGCCCCGCAACCAATCCCGGCCGCCATGTCCCTGCCTGAACCGCGCCGGCCGACGGCCGCGCCCCCCCAAGCCGACGGTGCCCGTCACCACCACCATCACGGCCATCCTTCCCGGCACCGGCGGGAAGATGACCGGTCCTGGTGGCGCCGCCTCCTGCACTGGCGCCCCGCCAAAGCGCCGACGCCGGCCATGAGCCGCATCCCCCTCCCCAACCTGGACTTCAACAAAATCCGGCAGCCGGCCCTCCGCGACCTGGTCCGCCTGAGCCCGTTCCTGCTCCTGGCGCTGACCACCCTGGCCGTCAACCTGCTCCAACACCTCCGCGTCCTCCGTCTGACCCCGTCCTTCCAGCTGGCGCCTCCCGGCATTTCCGGCCTGGCCGCCACCGGCTGGGGGCTGATGCTGAGCCTGTTTCAAGCCCTGGTTCCGCTGCCCGGCATGATTCTCCGCAATCCCTGGGCCCCCTCCCCGGCCGGCGTGACGGCATGGCTGTGCCTGGGGTTGCCGCTGGCCGTTGCGGTGGCAGCCGGGTTTTACCGGAACCGCTGGGGCCGCCTGTGGCTGCCGTTGCTGACCGGCCAGTTGCTGCTGGCCATGGTCTTCATCATCCTGCTGGCCCCCGTCAGCCTGACCGAACGCCTGGGCGTGTTTTCCGGGGCCTACCTGTTGCTGCCCGGATGGAGCCTGGCTCTGACCGCCGCCGCCGGTACCCTGCTGGCCGGCCTGCCGCCGTCGGGCCGCCGGGCCGCCGCCCTGACCCTGTCCGTGCTGGCGCTGGCCGGCATCGGCAGCGCCACCCTGGCCAGCCGGACCGTCTTGGGATCAGCTGACCGCTTTTGGGAAAAACTGGCCCAGTTCAGTCCCGACTCCCCCGTGGTCCAAACCCGGCTTGCCAAACGCCTGGCCGCCACGGGAGAATACACAAAAGCCCAAGCCGGTTTCGAAAAAGTGCTCGCCAGCCATCCCGACCATGTTCCGGCCCTGGAAGGGCTCGCCCAATGCCTGCAGGTCGAGGGTAACAGTTATCTGGCGGTGGCCAAACTGGAGAAGGCAGTCAGCCTCGATGCGGAAAATCCGTGGCTCCGCTTCCGCCTGGCCACCGCGCTCATGGATTGGAACATGGACGCCCGAGCCGCCGACGAACTCCGCCAGGCGGCAATCCTCAAGGGCGACTTCCCCGAAGCCACCCTGCTCATGGCCGCCGCCATCGCCCGCAACCAGCGCACCTCGGAAGCCGGAGCCATCCTGGAAAAACAGCTCCAGCAACACCCGACCTACGCTCCCGCCCAGGCCCTGCTCGGCTTTCTGATGTCCGGACGCAGTGACGACCAGGCGGCCAACCGGTGCTTTGAGCAGGCGGCCAAACTGGACCCGGACCGCCCCCTGTTCCGCCTCTGCCGCGCTTGGCATCGTTATGTCCGCAACCAGAATGGCCAGGCCAGGGCCGACCTCGAGGTCGTCCTCCAGCACACCCCCGGCTCCCCCCTTGCCAACCTGCTGATGGCCGCCGCCACCGCCGATGCCGGCCAGGCCGAGGCGGCACACCGCCACCTGGAGAGCGCCATCACCGCCGCACCGCGCGACCCCGCCGTTCTTACCATGGCCGCCGCCATCTACGGCACCCATCCCCTGACCGCCGTGCGCAACCCCTCCCGGGCCGTGGAACTCGCCAAAGCCGC
Organism: Lentisphaeria bacterium; assembly: GCA_041651315.1. Taxonomy (GTDB): domain Bacteria; phylum Verrucomicrobiota; class Lentisphaeria; order Oligosphaerales; family CAITYL01; genus CAITYL01. The sequence continues at coordinate 10,463 of JBAZJM010000004.1, forward strand.
CTGCAGCATCTCGGAAAACCGCAGTTTGGACAGCCTGATTGTCCTGGCTTTCGCCTACGCCAACGCCGGCGACCCCCTGCACGCGGAACGAACCGTCCAGCGCGCCCTGCCGCTGAGCAACGACAGCCGTCAACGCCGGCAGACCGATCTGCTGCAAGTCTTCCTCGGCGCCCTCAATGAACCGTCGGGCGCCCAACTGAAAGCCTTTCTGCGGACGCAGATCCAGGTCACCGATTTCGCCGACGCCCTCAAGGTCATCCCCAACGAAGTCAAGACCCTCGAGCAACCACACCTCCCTTGACAGCCGACCCTTCCTCCTGTACCTTATGCCATAAGGTGGGACTGCGGGGAGGCTGACATGTGGCAAACCAGTGTGTTGCTCAGCCAACTGGATTTCGTCTACTTGACGTATGGGTTGGTTTTTTTGGTCCTGGCCACCGAATGCCTGTCCCGCCTCCGCTTGGAAGGCGCCTCCCTGCCCTGGGGCTGGCTGGGACTGTTCGGCCTGGTGCACGGCCTGCACGAATGGTTGGACGGCAACCTGATCTATCTCCCCGATTCCCTGCCGTTCCACCTGCTCCGCCTCCTTTTCCTTGCCGGGTCCTTCCTGTTGTTGGCTGAATTCGTCCGCCGCGGTTTCCTCCGCCACTTTCCAAACCGCGTTCCCGGCCCGTGGATTCTCGCCCTGCCCGTGCTGCTGACCGCCGCCGCCTTCCTGGCCACCCACAGCCTCAACACCTCCGTCGTCCGGCTGTGCCTGGGCGCACCGGTCGTGACCCTGGCGGCGCTGGTCTTCTTCCTGACCGCCCACCGCTTGAAGGAACAGCCCAAGGAACGTGTTCCCTTCCGCCTGGCCGGCCTGATGCTGCTGGGGTATGCGCTGGCGGTGTCCGTCCCCCAACCGTCCCCGCAAGAGGCGCTGGCCGGTTCTCTCCCAGACAACCAGGTCGCGTTCTGCATCGGCATGCCGCTGGTGCGCGCCCTCTTGATTGCCATTTTGGCCATGCTGATCCGCGTCCATTTTTATAGCAGCCTGGTCTCCAACCGCGGCCTCACGGATGCCTTGAGTTGGTCCCGCCGCTGGCCATGGTACATCCTCCTGGCTTTCATCCTCGCCCAAGGCTTCTATTTCACCAACCGTGCTTCCGCCGACCGCGACCAGGAAAAGCGTCACGACCGCATCCGTGAAACCTGTTTCATGGCCGCCAGCCTGGACACCGCCCACATCGCCGCGCTCACCGGCCGCCCGGCTGACGCGGGCACTCCGGCCTTCACCGCCGTCCGCAACCAGCTGCGCCAGTTTATCAGCGTCGATCCCCAAATCCGCTTCCTTTACCTGATGGCCCCCCAAAACAACCGCCTGGTCTTCCTGGTCGATGCCGAGCCGGAAACTTCGCCCGACTATTCGCCGCCCGGCCAGCCCTACACCAACGGCGACGAGAAGTATTGGCAGGTCCTGCGCCGGAATGAACCGCAGGCCTTCGGACCCTATGCCGACCCGTGGGGGCGCTGGGTCACCGCCTGCGTTCCCATTCGGACGGCCCCCGACAGCAAGGCTGTCGCCCTGCTGGGCATGGACATCGCGGCCAGCGACTGGGCCGGCGATATTGCCATGGTGCGCCGCCCCCGCCTCTACCTGACCATGGCGCTCGTCCTGGTGCCGCTGTCCGGCTTCCTCTTCGCCCACCGCCAGCGCGCCACCACCCGGATGCTGGACACCGAAATCCGGCGCTTCCAGACGGTGTTCGATGCCGTCAACGACGCCATTACCATCCACGATTTCGATACCGGCGACATCCTTCAGGCCAACCGCCGGGCCTATGAGATGGCCGGCTACCAGCCGGGCGAAACCGCCGGCTTGGGCGCCCTGCCCTTCAGCGCCCAGCCGGAAGCCCCGTTCGACACCCAGGCCGCCGCCCAGCGCCTCAGCCAAGCCGCCGCCGGCCAGCCCCAACTGTTCGAATGGCGGGCCCGGCACCGCGACGGCCATGCCTTCTGGATCGAAGTCAGCCTGCAGCGCGTCACCTTCGGCCTCCGCCCCCGCCTCATGGCCGTGGTGCGTGACATCGATGCCCGCAAGCGCGCCGAAAGCGAACTGCGCAGGTCCCACGCCGAACTCGAAAGCCGGATTCAGGAACGCACCCTCGAACTGGCCCGTGCCAACGCCAGCCTTCAGGAGGACATCAACGGCCGCAAACGCGCCGAAAGCGCCCTCCGCGAAAGCGAATCGCGCTTCCGCGCCCTGGCCGAAGTCGACAGCTCCGCCATCATCATTTATCAGGACGACCGCTTCATCTACGCCAACCCTGGCGCGGAAAAGATCACCGGCTACTCCAGCAAAGAGCTGCTGGGCATGAACTGGTGGAGCATCGTCCATCCCGAGCACCGGGACATCGTGCGCCAGCGCGGCCAGGACCGGTTGTCCGGCAAAGTGCCGCAAAGCCATTACCCGGTCAAAATCACCACCCGCTCGGGCGAGGAGCGCTGGCTCTTTGCCGGCGCCTGCCCGATCACCGCCGGCGGCCGCTCCGCCGTCGTCGTCACCTGCCTGGACATCACCGAGCTCCGCCGCCTGGAAACGGAGCGCGAACAGCTCAACGAACGGCTGGCCACCCACCGGCGCCTGGAAAGCCTCGGCGCCATGGCCGGCGGCATCGCCCATGACTTCAACAACCTGCTGCTGGCCGTGCTGGGCAACGCCGAACTGGTGCAACGGGCACTCCCCCCGGGATCCCCCTTGCTGCGCCAGGTGCAGGACATCCATACCGCCGGCCGCCGCGCCGCGGAAATCTCCGGGCGCATGCTCATCTACGCCGGCGGCGAGCTCTTCAACGGCCAAACCGTCGATCTCAGCGTCTTCCTCCGCGACACCCTGCCCGGCCTCGCCGCCAACGCCGGCACCGCCAATGAGTTCCGCCGTGAAATCCCCTCCCGGCTCCCCCCCATTTTGGGCGATCCGTCGATGATCCGCCAGATGCTCGTCAGCCTGCTGACCAACGCCGGCGAAGCCTTGGGCGACACCCCGGGCGAGGTCATCGTCCGCGCCGGCCATCTCACGCTTACCGAACAGGACGTCAACAGCCTGATGATCGGCAGCCAGTTCGCCCCGGGCCACGCCGTCTTCGTGCAGGTCGCCGATTCCGGCCCCGGCATGACCCCCGAGGTCCGCTCCCACCTGTTCGACCCCTTCTTCTCCACCAAATTTATCGGCCGCGGCCTCGGCCTGCCGGCCGTCTTCGGCATGATGCGCGCCCACCATGGCGCCATTCGCGTCGAAAGCGCCCCCGGCCAGGGCGCCACCGTCACCCTTTACTTCCCCTGCCAGGAACCGGCGCCGGCCACCGCCTGAGAAGGCGCTATGTTTCCAGCATGCCTACGAATGGGAAACCGGTGGCGATGACGCCCAGCCTGTTCCGCTCCCTGGCGGCGGATCCGTTTTGGAACCTGGCGGTGGAGGCTTGGCTGCTGCAGCAGCTGCCGGCGGACACGGCCCGCCTCTTCCTGTATGTCAATGCCCCGACGGTTGTCTTGGGCTGCAACCAGAATCCGTGGCGGGAGAGCGATCCGGCCCGGCTGGCCCGCCACAACATCCACCTGGCCCGCCGCGCTTCCGGCGGCGGCGCCGTTTACCACGACCCCGGCAACCTCAATGTCAGCCTGCTCGTGCCGCGGTCCCGGCACCAGCCGGCCGTGCTGGAGGCGCTGCTGACCGACGCCCTGGCCGACCTCGGCCTGGCCGCCGCCGCCAACCCCCGCCACGGCCTTGAATGCGGGGGCCGCAAGGTCAGCGGCGGCGCCTTTCAGTTGACCCGGGATGCCGCGCTGCACCACGCCACCCTGCTGGTCGCCACCGATCTGGCGGCGCTGCAAGCCGCCCTGCAGCCGGCCGGCGTGGCCGCCCGCACCACCGGCCAGGCCGTGGCCTCCGTACGGGCCACCGTCGCCAACCTGGCCGCTTTTCGCCCCGGACTCACCCCCGCCGACGCCGCCGAGGCCATCATCCGCCGCTGGACCGGCGGCCCGGCCGGCGACGCCGAACCGCTCGCCCCCGGCCGGCCCTGGCCGCCCCCGGACGAGCTGGAGGCACGCCGGGCGGAGTTCGCTTCATGGGAATGGCGCTTCGGCCGCACCCCCGATTTCACGGTGCACGACTGGCAACCGGAAGCCGGCCGGCCACCGCTTACCGTGCGGGTGCACCAGGGGCGGATAACCGCGCCGCCCCCTCTGTCGGACTCCGTCCCCCCCCCGCCGGCAGACTGGCTCGGCCAGCCGTTCCCGGCGTAGCTCGTAGCTCGTAACTCGTGACCCGTGATTCGTGAAGCGGAAACGGTATCGACTGCGGCCTCACGAGTCACGCATCACGAGTCACGCATCACGAGTCACGCATCACGAGTCACGCCTCACGAGTCACGCATCACGTTTCACGCATCACGTTCCCCCCGTCACCCCGGCCTCAGACCTGCTTGTAGGTCTTCAGGAAACGGGCCAGCCGCTTGAGCGCTTCGGTCAGCTCGTCCACCCGCGGCAGATAGACCACCCGGAAATGGTCCGGAGCCGGCCAGTTGAAGCCGGTGCCCTGGACCAGCAGCATTTTCTCCGCCTTGAGCAGGTCAAACACAAACTTCTGGTCGTCCTTGATCCGGAAATGCTTGGCGTCAATCTTGGGGAACATGTAGAACGCCCCCTTCGGCTTGACGAACGACAGGTGCGGAATCTTCGACAGCAGGTCGCAGCAGACCTTGCGCTGCTCGTACAGCCGGCCGCCCGGCGCCACCAGGTCGTTGATGCTCTGGTAGCCGCCCAGGGCCGTCTGGATGATCGACTGGGCCGGCACGTTGCTGCACAACCGCATCGACGCCAGCAGGGTCAGCCCCTCAATGAAATCCTTGGCCTCGCTCTTGTCGCCGCTGACCACCATCCAGCCGGCGCGGAAGCCGGCCACCCGGTAGCTCTTGGACAGGCCGTTGAAGGTGATGAACAGCACGTCGTCCGCCAGCGAAGCCAGCGAGGTGTGGGTCACCCCGTCATAGACGATCTTGTCGTAAATCTCATCCGCCAGAATGATCAGCTTGTGCTTGCGGGCGATCTCGATGATCTGCTCCAGCACCGCGACCGGATAGACCGCGCCGGTGGGGTTGTTGGGGTTGATCACCACGATGGCCCGCGTGTTGCCGGTGATCTTGCGTTCCATGTCCTTGAGGTCCGGCTGCCAGTCCGCCTGCTCGTCGCACAGGTAATGCACCGGCTTGCCGCCGGACAGGTTGACCGCCGCCGTCCACAACGGATAGTCCGGCGCCGGCACCAGCACCTCCACCCCGCTGTCGCACAGGCATTGCATCGACATCACAATCAGTTCGCTGACCCCGTTGCCGGTGTAAATGTCGTCGATCCCCACCCCGGCAATGCGCTTCTGCTGGCAATACTGCATGATGGCCTTGCGCGCCGAGAACAACCCACGGGAATCGCTGTACCCCTGGGTGTTGGCCAGGTTCAGGATCATGTCATGGATGATCTCTTCCGGCGCAAACAGCCCGAACGGGGCCGGATTGCCGATGTTCAGCTTGATCACCGACAGTCCCTGGTCCTCCAGAGACTTGGCGTGTTCCAGCACCGGACCGCGGATGTCGTAAAGCACGTTGTCGAGCTTGCTGGATTTCTTGTAGCGGTTCATGGCGCCGGGCCCCCAAAAAGGTTGCGGACTCCGCACGCGCAGGCGTGCCGGAGCCGCGCATAATATAGTCAGCATCCGGTTTTTCCGAACCGGGAACGCCGTGACGGACCGCCTGGAGTTTGGCAGAAACCATGCGCGCCAGCCGGTACCAGACTCCGAAGACAGCCGAAAGGCTGGACTCAAACACAGAGCGCCGGTCGTTTGAGTTCACGCTTTAGCGTGTCTGAACTGGGCGTAAGTACGGGGGGGGAGCTGCTTCGTCCCGTAGGGACTGAATGAAAATAGGCAGGGGCTTCAGCCCCTGTTCCGAAAAAATGAAACGATGGCGTGCCGTAGGTACGCCGCGATTCGCCGCGTACCTGACGGCACGCGAAATGGGATGGGTAACAATACAGGGGCTGAAGCCCCTGCCTATTCCCGCCCCGTCCCGCTTGGGACGGGAAAACCGCAACCGTGAAGTTGTGCCAAACTCCAGGGGCGGCGCCAACGCCGCCGGCACTCCACCGGTACAGAACCGGCGGCGCTCAGCCGATGGCGGCGTTGCCGTCTTCGCCGGTGCGGATGCGGATGGTCCGTTCCAGGTCCAGCACAAAGATCTTGCCGTCGCCGATGTTGCCGGTGCGGGCGCCGACGGTCACCGCCTCGATGGCCGCCTCCAGGAAATCATCGTTGACCGCGATCTCCAGCTTGATCTTCTTCAGCAGGCCGCCGCCTTCGCGGAAGCTCCGGTAGACCTCGGAAACCCCTTTCTGCCGGCCGTGCCCCACCACGTTGGACACGGTCACCAGATGGATCTCCTTTTCCGTCAACCGCTCCAGAACGCTGTCCAGGCGGTCCGGCTGGATGATGGCAATGATGTATTTCATGGGCGCTCCTCAGGATTTCAATCGATGACAGTATAGCCTGCTTCCCGATGTTGTGTCAGGTCGAGGCCGATGCGCTCGTCCTGGGCGGACACCCGCAAGGTGAGGACAAAGTCAACGATCCGGAACAACAGGTAGGACATGACGAAGGAGTAGGCCATGGTGATGCCGACCGCCTTGACCTGGGCCAGCAACTGGGCCGGATTGCCGTGCAGCAGGCCGTTGACGCCGTTGGGATTGACCGCCTGGGTGGCCCAGATGCCCACGGCCAGGGTGCCCCAGATGCCACCCACGCCATGAACGCCAAAGGCGTCGAGCGAGTCGTCATACTGGTAGCGCGCCTTGAGCGCGGTCACCGAAAACCAGCAGATCAGCCCGGAACCGAGGCCGATCCAGGTGGCGCCGCCGACATCCACAAAACCGGCGCCCGGCGTGACGGCGGCCAGCCCGGCCACCGCGCCGGTGATCATGCCCAGGGTGGTGGGCTTGCCGAACTTGATCCAGTCGAGTGCCGACCACACCAGGCCGGCGACCGCGCCCGCCACATGGGTGACCAGGAAGGCATTCACCGCCACCCCGTCGCAGGCCAGCGCGCTGCCGGCATTGAAGCCGTACCAGCCGAACCACAGCAGGCCGGCGCCCAGCACCGCCAGCGGCAGGTTGTGCGGCGGCGAGATGTTGTTGGGAAATCCCTGGCGTTTGCCCAGCACCAGCACCGCCGCCAGCGCCGCCATGCCGGCGTTGATGTGCACCACCGCGCCGCCGGCAAAGTCCACCGCGCCGAAACCGCCCTGCGTGCACAGGAAGCCGCCCGCCCCCCACAGCCAGTGGCAGACCGGGTTGTAGACCAGCAGCGCCCACAGCACGCTGAAGGCGCAGAAGGCGGCGAAGCGCATCCGCTCGGCGAAGGCGCCGATGATCAGCCCGGGGGTGATCACCGCGAACATCATCTGGAACAGCATGAACGCCTGGTGCGGCACCTTGGGCGCATAGGGGGCGGGGGTCATGCCGACCCCGTTGAGCCCCACCCAGCCCAGGCCGCCGATCAGCCCCAGGCCGAAATCCGGGCTGAAGGCCAGGCTGTAGCCGCAGTAGACCCATTCCAGGCTGACCAGGCACAGGACGGCAAAACACTGCATCAGAATGGACAGGATGTTTTTCTTGCGCACCAGGCCGCCATAGAACAGGGCCAGCCCCGGCATCATCAGCATGACCAGCGCCGCCGACAGCAGCACCCAGACCGTGTCGCCGGCAGTCACCGTGGAGGCGGCAGCCACCGGCTCCCCGCCCGCGACGGCGCCCGGCACCGCCAAAGCCGCCAGCCCCAAACCAAGCCAAGCCACCGGAGCGCCGCCGCGGCGGCGCCGGAAATCAGTGCTGCAGTCCATGTCTGTGCCGACCCTCTCGCCGGCCGGCACGCCGCCCGTTGCCGCAGCCACCCGCCGCGGCCCGCGAAGCATGCACCGGCCGCCTCGGCTGTAAACAAACCCCGGGCCAAGGTCGTCGACAAAAGGCACTACCCAATGCAATCAAAATGGATCCACAGAAAAACGCGGGCCGGCTCGGCGGCCCGCCAACGGTTCAAAAATGTGCCAGCCGCGCCGAAACCGGCGTCCGGACGGCAACAAAAATGCACCGGCGCCCCTCAGCGCAGGCTGAGCCGCTTGTACTTGCCGCGGCGATGCAGCAGGCGGTCCTGGTTGCCGGCCTGCAAGACCTTCTCCTCGTACTCGTGGAAGGAGCCCTCGTACCAGCGCGCCCGCCCCTCGCCCTCAAACACCAGCAGGTGGGTGCAGACGCGGTCGAGGAAGAAACGGTCGTGGCTGATCACCATGACACAGCCTGAGAAGTCGATCAGCGCCTGTTCGAGCACCCGCATGGTGTTGACGTCCAGGTCGTTGGTCGGCTCGTCCAGCAAGATCAGGTTGGCGCCGCGCCGCAGCAGCTTGGCCAAATGCACGCGGTTGCGCTCGCCGCCGGACAGCTGGCCGACCTTTTTCTGCTGCAGCGAGCCGCGGAAGTTGAAGCGGCTCACATAGGCGCGGCCGTTGATGGTGCGCTCGCCGAACGGCATCTCGTCAGTACCGCCGGTGACCTCCTCGTACACGGTTTTGCCATCGTCGAGGGCGTCCCGGTGCTGGTCCACGTAGGCCAGGCTGACCGTGCTCCCCAGTTCCAGCGTGCCGGCGTCCGGCTGCTCCTGGCCGATGATCATGCGGAACAGGGTGGTCTTGCCGGCGCCGTTGGGGCCGACCACCCCAACCACCGCGCCGCGCGGCAGGTCAAAGCTGACGTCCTGCAGCAAGGGCGTGCTGTTGTACCCCTTGCCCACCCCTTTGACGGACAGCACGCGGTCGCCCAGCCGCGGCCCCGGCGGCAGCTGGATGGTGATGTCGTCTTTCGGCAGTTCGACCGCCTGGCCCGCCAGCTCGTCGTACCGCTCGATGCGGGCGCGGCTCTTCTTGCGCCGCCCCTCGGGCGAAGCCTGGATCCATTCCAGCTCGCGCGCCAGCACCTTCTGCCGCGCCGACTCCTTCTTCTCCTGCATCCGCAGCAGCTCCCCCTTCTGCTTCAGCCAGGAGGAATAGTTGCCCTCAAACGGCAGGCCGCGCCCATTCTCCAATTCCAGAATCCATTTGGTGATGTTGTCGAGAAAGTACCGGTCATGGGTGACGATGATGACGGTGCCGTGGTAGTCGCGCAGGGTCTGTTCGAGCCAGGCCACGGTCTCGGCATCCAAATGGTTGGTCGGCTCGTCGAGCAGCAGCAGGTCGGGCTTTTCCAGCAGGGCCTTGCAGAGGGCGACGCGGCGGCGCTCGCCGCCGGAAAGCGTGGCCACGTCGGCGTCGTCGGGCGGCAGCACCAGGGCGTCGGAGGCCACGTCGAGCAGGCGGTCGACCTCCCAGCCATCGACCTTGTCGATCTCGGTCTGGAGCCGGTCCATCTCGTCGCCCAGCTTGTCCATCTCCACCTGAGGCAGGCTCTCGCCCATCTTGGCGCAGACCTCGTCATACCGGGCCACCAGGGCATGGACGGGGGCCAGCGCCTCCTCCAGGTTGCCGCGCACCGTTTTGGCGGGGTTGAGCTGCGGTTCCTGCGGCACCAGCACCACGCGCATCCCCTTGGTGAGCTGGGCGGTGCCCATGAACTCCTTGTCTACCCCGGCCATGATCCGCAGCAGGGTCGACTTGCCGGCGCCGTTCTCGCCGACCACGCCGATCTTGGCGCCGTAATAGAACGACAGGCTGATCCCCTCAAGCACCATCTTGTCGTTGTAGACCTTGCACACGTCGTTCATCGAGAAGACAAATTGCGGAGGCATGGCGCGTTTTTCCTCAAACAGCAGTGTCGGCCGCCAGGCACGGCGGCCGGAAGTCTCGGGTTCCCATTCGGCCCGGTACTATAAAGCGGCGTCCCGAAAGCGCCGGCCGCCCTGGCACGGCAGCGCCCGGGCAGGCCGGAAACACGCCGTTTCCGGTTTTGACACCCGCCCCCTCCCCCTCGCAAGGCAAACCTTTTACCGGTCAAAGCTCCAAATGCGCGCCGCCGCGGCGGGAAAATGGGACGTATGGGACACATGGAACCTATGGGATCCGTGGGGCGCAGAGGACCGGCGGCGCGGACACCAACCCCTGACCTTCGGTACCCTATACCTTTCCTGTGTGCATTTGCGGAAGTCGGACCTTCGGTACCCGTCCCTATGCGCTTCCCTATGCGCTCGTCCCTATGCGCTCCGGGGCCGGGCGGCTCGTGCGCCAGTGGGCGCACTCATGCAAGGATGATTTCCGGGGGGCGGTGGACGATTGCCTCGCCCTTTGCCGGAAAGTCGGCAAGCACCCCGACAAGCCGTTCAGCGGCACCTTTAATGCCCGCGTCGGCCCCGAACTGCACGCCGCATGAAGGCGCCGGTCATTTCATCTGCACGGCAGGCTTGAAAACCACGGCCATCAGAACCATCAATACGACTGAAATGACGAATGCGATCAAGTACGGCTGCCCCCAATGGTGACGGACGGCTTGGGTGGCGGCATCGGTGACGGTGTTGTGCCCGAGAATGAGGTCGAACACAAAATTCGAAAGCAGCGTGCCCAAACCGAACAAGATCAGTCCGATCAGTCCCTGGGCCTGGCCGCGCAATTCGGCGGGCGCCACCGCATCAACGTACATCTGGCTGCCGACAACCAGCAGGCCGAAGATCAGGCCATGCACCAAAATGCCGCCGAAATCGCCGGCAACCAGATTCTGTGACGCTCCCCAATAGAATGCGCCATAACGGATGGCTAGTGCGCCGAGACCGATGACCATCGCCCACTTGTAGCCGACCTTCCTCAGAATGAACGGGATCGTCAGCATGAAAATCAGTTCGAACACCTGCCCGAGGTTCATCGTCACGGTCAGATAGTTAACGCCCTTCTCGGCAAGATACTGGCCACAATACACGTTGTACCACTGAAAGGGGATCATCGCGAGCAGGATCAGGATCGCAAACACCGCCATGTCAGTCCGTTTGAAGAGCACCAATGCACGTAGTCCCAGCGCATCGACCAACGACATCGGCCGGTCTTTGGCTTTTGGCAATGTCGGCGGCAGGAAAAAAGCCAAGATGCCGCCCGACATGGCGGCAATGGCTCCGGCCATGAAAATGCAGGGGGTGCTGTCGAAATTCTCGATGCCGAGCCACTTCGTGCCCACGATGCTGAAGACGGCGGATGCAACCCAGCCGAGCGAACCAAACAGGCGAATTTGGGGGAAAGCCGCGGCCGGGCTGTTCGCCATCGCAATGGTGGCCGTCAGCGACCATGTCGGCATGTAAAAGAGCATCACCAGCACCAGCGTGACAAACAGGACGGCGGGATCTTTGACCGTATAGGCGCAGGCCAACAGCGCCGCGGAAACAAAGTTGCAGAACGCCAGTACGTTCTCGCCGTTCATGAAGCGATCTGCGAACATGCCGAAGAACGGGAAGGAAAACGTACCGAACGCCATGATCAGGCCACAGCGATACGGCCACGGACTGCCCGCGGGAGAGAGTTTGGTCACATAGGCGAGCATGGGGACAAACCACACTGGCAGCATCATGAACTGTAAAAACATCATCGCGCTGAGTTTGGCGCGCGTCCCTATCGGCATCGTGCTCGACATCAACATTCCTCTTTACGGTACCGCGGAAGTTTCGCCGGCCGGCCCGTTCATTCGGCCGGTGCCGCGAGGGTGAACACGGTGCCCTCGGCGGCGGCGACGTAAAGGGTGTCGCCGGCCGGGTTGCCGGCGGTGGCGGCTGCCGGCAACCACCACAGCCCGCCCCGCAGCGGAATGGCAAGGGCCAAGCGGCCTGCCCTGGCGGCCTGGATGATGATCTTGGCGGACGTGTCCATGGCGAGCCCCTAAACTCTATGGCGCGCCAGCTTGGCTTTGTATTCTCTGGCCTGCCAGCCATTGATGTTCCGGTTGTACCAGCCCTCCTCGGGCAGGCCGAAGGCGAGGGCTTTCTCGTGTGCCACGGACAAGGCTTCCAGGGTCCGCTCCATGCCGCAAACGCCCTGGCGTTCCGCATGTTTGTCATCCGTGGCAAAGAAGCGTCCCAGATGGTTCATGGCGCTTTGCTGGTGGTGCATGACCAACAGTTCGGAACTCTCGAAGAGGGCGCGGCGGACTTCCGTGTCGGCCAGCACCGCCGCCCGGCCGGGCATGTCGTTTTTCCGGGCGGCCAAGTCGGCGGCGGCCTGGGCCAGGTCGCGTGAGGCCGTGGCATAGGCGCGCGCCATCTCCTTGCCGAACGGGGTGTCCGTTTCCGGCAGCCAGCGGTAATCGAGGGAGTTGCCGGTGGCGTGGTCGCAGAATCGCATCGCTTCGGCGAAAACGGCGGCCCGCCGGCACAGATATTGCTGCCACGGGGCGGGGTTCTCGGGGCAGAGTTTCGGCGCCAGCCAGCCGATGAAGTTTTCGGACGTCAGTTCCTCGTGCCACAGCGCCCGCGCGAAGAGCAGCATGTTGAATTCCGGGGCGATGGCCGGGCCCGCGACTTGCAGCGAAAAATGCGTGCCGATGCCGTGCGACTGGTAGACGCGCAGGTCGCCCAGAATGACTCCGGGCAGGAACGGATACATGCCCCGGCATAGGACTTGGTCGAAGTAGTACTCGAAGGTGTGCGCGTCGCCAATGCCATTAAACGCGGTTTGCCAGGCCTCCAATGCTTTAAGGTAGAATGCGTTGCGCGGGCAACTGGCATCGTCGAGGGCATGGGCGTAGCAGCGTTCGCGCGGGGCGAAAAGCAGGAAGCATTCCGGCGTGGGGCGGATGTTTCTGCCTGGATACATCGTATCGTGGTACGCAATCACGGGGATCCGGCGTCCGGCGGCACCCTCTTCGCGGAGCGTTTCCGCCAGGAGCCGCATCGCCAGCATGGCCTGGTCGGAGGGAGAAAAGGCGCGGCAGGAAGGACAGTTGCACCACCCGCCCGCCGGCAGGTCGTCGGCCCAGGCATGCACGGCATAAGCGCCGGCATTCTGGCGTAGCGTCTCCCGGTAGTTCCTCTTCACGATCTGGCGGGCCTTGGGGTTGGTGACGCAAAAATTCGAATCGTTTGTCCGGCGGCCGTTGAAGTCTTCCGGCTGGAACATGCGAAAGAGTTCGGGCTCCTGCTCAAACCGCGCCCTGGGAAGCAATGCCGAGAGGCCATGCTCGCCGACTTCGAGGCGCAATCCCAGTTCCTCGGCCAGGCCGCGATCCTCGATCCGATGGGCCACCGCATTGAACCGCAGTTTGGCGTAGAACCGCAACCACTCTTCCACGGAGAAATCCCTGGCTGTTTCCAGGCTGGCGAAAACGCCCTGGCGGGCAAAACGGGGACGCATGGTCTCCTCGCCCAAGGGCAGGGGCTGCGCCCGGGCCGGTGCCCACTCCCCCTTCTCTCCCGGCAGCAGAAAGAGGAAACCCAGCCGTTCGGCCAGTTCGTATACCCCGTTTAGCACGCCTTTGGCCGAGCGCGCCGCAACCGTCACGCCATGGGCATCGACGGACAACCGGAAACCATCCCCGCCCCTGCCGTCCGCCGGGGCGTCCGCGGCAGAAGCATGCCGGGATTTTCGGGGGGCGATCCGCACAGAAAACCGGCCAGGCGTGGCCGGTCCGGCTTGGATCTCCGTTGCCACCCCGATTCGCCCCAGCAGCCGGGAAAGTTCCGCCACGGCATACCGATAACAGCGTTCGGCGCTCTGCTGATCCGCCATCACCACAACCTGACCGGTTAATTCAAGCATGTTACGCCTCTACGCTTCCGGGTAACGTATCCGGATGATTTCGTGTAAGGCCAGCTTGCCGACATCGATGACGGAATGGTTCCCTTTCCGCCTGACACGGAGCGGGCCGGGCGCTTCGACCAGCCGCGTCGCCTGCAACGGGGCGTCACCCTTGGCCTCGATGCGGATGTCCGTCACCGGGATGACATCGCGGGGGATGATCGGCATGTAATAGTCGCCGGCTTCGTGCCCTTGGTGGTGGGTGGTGACGGGGCAGTTGTGCAGGTGGAGGATGCAGGCGCCATCCTTCTCGTGCCGCCAGGCGACGGTCACGCAGGGCGGGGCCTGGACGCGCAACGGGAAATCGGCGGTGTCCCCAAGGACCGACATCAGCATCCGGCGCAACGGTGAACTGGGGGCATAATAGAACGAAGCGCCCCAATCCCCGGCCAGGTCAATGACAAACCCGCGGCCATAGTTCCGCCGTGTCACGCCCGCCAGCGTATCGCGGCCGGTTTTCCCCGTTGCCGGATACATCAAATCCAAGCCGTCGTCCTCCCGCCCGATGCCGTCACATGTCATGAGGACGGCGGAACCTTTTCGGGGAGTCTGCCTCGCCAGCATCGTATGCATCGCGAAACCGTGGAGATCCGGGAGCGCGGGCAGATGTTTGGTGAAATACAGCGAGTTTCGCCGGAACGCATTGGCCTCTGGCGCCGCCGCCTCGTTCACCGCGCGCAGCTTGCCCAAGGGCGGATGCGCGGTGGTTTCGCCGTCCTCATCCAGGCTGCCGGCCCACGGTCCGAGCACCAAAACCCCGCCGGCGGACACATACTCCCGCAACGCCCGCGCCTGTGCCGCGGAGAGCGCCAGTGACAACGGCAGGACAACGGCCTTGTAGCGCGCCAGCCGTCCGGCGGTCAAATGGCGGTCGAACACGATGTCCGTTCCCAGGCCGGTTTCATTGAGCAACTGGTCCCAGCCGAAAAGGCTTTCCCAATACCAGCCGAAGCCCTTGTGGTCGGCGGTTCGGCGGCCAAAGTAAAAGGTCTCGGTTTGCTGCGAGAGGTGCAGGGCCACCGGATTGGCGCTGGGCAGTTCGGCATAGCGGGCGCGCTGGCGCAGGAACTCGGCCATGGGGCGCAGAAAGGACTGGACGCTGGCGGGCACCGATCCCTTGGGAACATCCGTTTCATAGCCGAAGGATGGAATGGCACCGAAAGACAGGCAGCATGCCGCATGGTGCAGGAGCGCCTTGGGCTCGTGGATCTGCCATTGGGATCCCATGCGCCAACGCGCGACCGGCGTCCAAATGTCCGCTTTCCGGCCATAGGCGACGGCTATTTTCGCGGACATGGAGGTGTGATCCATGTGCATCATCGCCTCGCTGGCCGTGACAATGGAGCAGTCATAGGTGTCCAAGGGGCAGGCCGTATGCCATGCATGGGGGGAATAGCGGTGGTAATGGTTGATGACGATGGTCTTGTCCGGATAATGCGCATGGAGGGTGTCCACCATCTTCTTCAGATAGGCGGCATACATGGTGAAACGCCAATGCACCCAGGCGCGAAAGGTCCGGCTCCCAAAATCCACGGACGTTGGCAAGGGGAGGCCAGTTTCGGCGGCGAATTTTTTCCGGCAATGCGTGCAAACGCACGGCGGCGACGGCCGCAAGGCGGCGCCGAAATTGGCGCCGTCGAAGAAGAGGCCGTCGAGCCCGAAATTGGCAAAGAACTCGAGCATCATGCCGATCAGTGCGTCGCCATAGGGCGAATTGATGCAACACGCCGCCTTTGGCCCGGGATCACGCCGGTCCATGTAGACGATGCGCCAGGACCGGTGCGCCTTCCAGGCCGACTCGCAGTACGGCGAGCACCACGTGATGGCGGCCATGCCGCCCGCATGGATGAGGGCGATTTGGCGCTTCAGCTTGGCGGTGAGATCGCCGGGGACGCGCGAAGAGATGGGGATGAAGGCGGACCGGAACCGCGGGCCCCCATGGTCATAGACCCCCACCCAGCGCGATTCCACGCCGTTCCTGGCCAGGGTCTGTTCGAATCTGGCGCGGGACAGGCCGCCGACATCGGCGTCGGGCATGAGATAATTCTCGGAAACCCGGAATAGGGTCTGGTCGTATGGCAGTATGGTTTTCATCGGCCGCGGGTTCATGCTTTCACCGCTGCTTGCGGTTGCGGCGGGCGGGCCACAGCAGAGAGCCGCCTAGCCCCAGCAGGCAGAGCAAGCCAGGCTCGGGTACCACCGCCGTGTACACAGCGGACACGTCATCCAGGGCTATCTGCCGGGTAATGCCATGCGGATCTTGAAATTCCACGTATAGGTCGTGACCGGCGGCCGCCGTACCGGCGGTGTAGGAGCAGGTGCGCAGATCCCAGCCATTGACCGTTGCGTTGCCGAAGGTGGCGGTGGTAAGCAAGGTGCCGGAGCCGACCGCGTCCGCCCAAAGCCGGATATTCAGAATCTGGTCCCCGGCAGGGCTGGGATACATGGTGACCATGTCCGGCCGCAATCCCTGATAGACCGTGACGGTGATTTGATCCCCGGCATTGACATGCAGGTTGGAGCCGCCGACCTTCAAAATCTGGCTTAGGCTTGCAGGAATGACGCTAACCGGATCGAGAAATCCCCAATAGGTGCCCGTATGCGGGGCCAGGCCGCCAGTCGTTGGCGCGCGCCCCCCGCCCCCGGAAGTCGCCGTCCAGCCGGAAACGACATAGGTTGAAGGGCCGGCCTCAAAGCCTGGGTTGATGATGTCGATTATGGCGGCAGACATGGTTCCAGCGGTGATGAGCATTCCCACTAGCACGGCCAATGCCATGGCAAAAACGGACGGGTATCCTGCTTTCGCGGTCTGGATCGGACGGGGGGAACAGATTGCTTCTTTCATGACGGCTTCTCCTGTGGGCGTTGACGCCGGGTGGTTATTCCGCGCGGCTGGCGACGTCTCCAGCCGCGATTTTCGCCGTGACATATGGGCACGGGGGTCACGGTGCGAGCATGACCTGCGCGAGCCGGTCAACGTCACCGAGTTTGCTGTAGGCAACCCAGGTGTCGACCCCGAAGGCGCCACCCGTCAGTTGCGGCGAGGTGACCCGTGCCAAATTCAAGTAGAACGGGTTGCCCGCCGCCACTCCCGCCGGGGTCAGACTGGCGAACGGCAATACCGCCCGGGTGACCCAACGGTCAGGCGCGGAGGCATCCGAAATCACCCGGATGCCGTGATCCATGATCGGCACGTTCATCCGGAAATTGACCTCGCCATTCGTGGTGGCGGCAAGCAGGCCGTGCGGGTTGATGGCGAACTGCCGATACGGCAACGCCCGGTCCTTGGCCACGAAAATTTCCCAATCATCGTACGGGAAGACGGTGGCTGACGTCTGCAATTTCATTGTGGGACAAGGATCGGTCAATTCGAGATATAGGAACTGCCCGTCATGCAGTGCCCGGGCGGAAAGCGCGCGCACCGCAGGGGCATTTTGGCTCGCGGCATGCCAGGATCCCAGAACGGCCGCCTTGGACCAGTCGATCTTGGCGGAGTCACCGTGGGCCGCCGCCACCCGCGGCACGGTGATGGACGGGATGGATGCCGCCGATCGCTCGACATACTGCTGGCGCCCGGCCACCATGTAACTCCAAACGCTCAATTCGAAAAGCTCCACCCGTTTCTTTTGGAGGTCGGTCGCGGCAAGCGCCTTGGCCTGCCGCATATGCTCGCCCAGTTGCGCCATCCGCTCGGGGGTGCCGAGTTTGCCCCAGGCAATGGGCATGGTTTGGTGGCGGTCGGCCGGGTCATAATTGCGCGGGTCACAGTAGGTTTCTTCAACCAACCGATAGAAAGCGCGCATCGGCGGCCCGGCCGGGCCGTACAGCCGGCTGAAATAGTCATCCATCAGCGTGTTGACGTCGAGTGACACGTCATCCATCAGCTTGTAACTCAGATAAGCCTCCAAGTCCTGGCCGTAGCCGCAATAGAAGAAACCGCGCACCCCGAGTTGATGGAACAGCTTCATCTGCTGGTCGAGGGTATGCGCAAAGAAGCCGGGCCAGCAATGGAACTTGACGGCGTCGGCGACTTCCTTGGGAAACGTGTCGTACAGCCACAGGTAGAGCGGGCGTTGCTGTTTGGCCCACTGTTTAAGCAGGCCGATTTCGTGTGCATATTCTTCCTGATAGGGGCCACGATTCCAGGCAAAGCAGAAATGCACCGCGACATTCTTCGCCAGCGGAAAGCTTGGTGGTGCCGCATGGCTCCCGTAGGCCAGGGTGACGAGTTCGTCCTGGGGGTTGGTCTGAATAACGTCCTGGGCGACCGCGTTGACGAAACGGAAAAAGTAATCGCTATACTGGCCGTTCGAGAAGTACGAGCACTCAGGGCGGGCCTTGGCCAGCAGCGCTTGGCAGCGGGCGCATTTGCAGAACGATCCGTTGTCCATCGGTTCGATCGGAAACGGATTGGGCGGCCGCGGTTGCCAGAAGATGCCCAATTGCCCGCCGGTTTTCTTGCCGTCCAGGTATGCGCGGGCGTCCTCGGTCAGTTGCCGGATCAGCCCATCGCTGGCATAACACATCTGCGGCGGCCTTCCCTGGTATCCTTGCGCGAACCAGTCCGGCTTCTTTTCGACGAACAGGCTGGGAGCCGCTGGATTTTTCTCCCAAAACCGGTCGTAATAGCCGTACAGCGAGTGATTGCAGCGGGCGATGACGCCCCCCTCACGGTGGCGGAGCTGGAACAAGCGTACCGCCACCCGTTTGGCGAGGCAATAACCTTGGGGGTTGGACATCCTGGCATGCATTTGGGGGTAGGCCGCCGCCTCCCAGGCGTTGAACCCGGCCGACCCGGCCGGCCAAAGCTGCGACAGTTCATCATACCGATCTCCCACGCTGCCCAGCCCGCCCAGCGCGTCACGGTAGCGGAACGTTGGCTGGCGGCGAATCATGCGGCTGGCCACCGTCAAGGTCGCGGCATGTGGGCAGTCGGTGCCGAATTCAGTCGCGTTAAACCAACGCACCTGGCAGAAGGTTTCGAGAAATTCATAACAAGCGTCCAATGAGCCGCGTTCATCCCAAATGTCGGGCCACGAGTGAAACATGCGGACAGGGTCGGCCGTGGTCGGATTATAGATGACCGGCCCGGTGTCCGGCTTGTCCCGCCCGATCAGCACCAGCGTGTCAGGGAAAAACCGGATCATGTATTCCTGGCTCTTAAAACTGTCCGCCCGGATGCCCAGTGCCCGGGTTTGGGCGCTGTCGCCAATGAGGATTCGGGGGCCGGTGGGCGTGACGGTGTCATTGACGATTTGCAGGGTGGCTCCGGTGATGTCCCGGACATGCGCCTGCAACTCGAACGCCCCCAATTGCGCCGCGCGTGTCGCCTGCTGGGCGATGACGATGGTGGCGGCCGGCTGGCGGTCTTTGACCAGTGTAAAAGACGGAATAGCCTCCGCGCTGGAACGCGCGGCCATGAGCACAAGCGGCAAAAAGGCACCGTGGAACATTTTTTTGAAAATCATGTTTTTCCTCTATGGTTCATGGTGGTAAAACGGTGGATTGGGGCATGACGGCGCCCAACCCGCTAACTAATTCGGCTGCATCGCCGTGTCGTGCGGGCCGCCATCCGGGAGCGGATAGGCGGTGCCGCTCGGATAACCGAAATAAAACCGGGCGCGGGGGATCCATTTCGCATGGCCGTCGCAATACACGGCATTGATGCCGTCCAGGAGCCCCCCAGGCTGCAAATGGGCCGAGTTATGGTTGGACATGCCTTCGCCTTCCCGAAACAACATGTCGGCGAACAGCGGCATGCCTGCGGTGACGTTGGCCGTCAATTGATAGTGCTGATTGGCGGGCACAAACGGCGGTGACCACCAATAACCGGGATGCATCGCCACGGTATAGATGTAGCCGGCCTCGTAGTAGGGCTCGGCCATGGCCTGATCCTTGGTCAATATCCCGTAGACGTCATACCTGGCGCTCGGACAAAACAAGAACCGGTGCAAATTTTGCGTGTCGACGTAATGACTCAGGAACGAGGGGAACCCTTCATTCTGCCAGATGTACCCCCATTTCATGATGGCCAAGTCGCCCGGGGTGTTGATCCACGGCCCGGGGAATTGATCCGCGTAATCACTTGCGTACAACTGCGCCAGCACGCCCAGACTCCGCAGGTTGCCCACACAGACGATGCGCTTGCCCCGTTCCCGCGCGTTGCCCAGCGTCGGCAATAACAACCCCGCCAGCAAGGCAATGATAGCGATAACCACCAGCAATTCGACGAGCGTGAACCGCGTCGCCTTGGCTCGGGTTTTTCGGGGGGCAATGGTGGTGCCGTCTACATATGTGGGGGGAAAGACGACGTTGTGAGGCGTCTCCCCTTTCATCATGTCCAGGCACAGGGTGGCGGCGGCGCGGCCCATTTCTCGCAGCGGATAGGTGAAGGTGGCCAGCCGGTCGGAACCGACCCACATTTCCCGGATGCTGTCGCAACCGATGACCGACAGATCTTCGGGAACTCTGATCCGGTGTTTCGCGCAGGCCTCCAGCAGGCCCCAGGCCTGGTAATCGTTATAAGGCACGATGGCCGTCGGCGCATCGGGATGGTGCAGGATGACGTCGGCGTCGGCCAGGACGGCGTCATGGAACTGACGGTCGCCCTCCTTGAGTGGAGCGTGGGCGTAGACTCGCGGCTCCAGGCCGGCTTCGCGCATGGCCCGCTCATACCCCTCGCAACGTTGTTTGGCGTCGATGTGGAACCCTTTGATACGGTCATCGTCATAACCCGTGAAGGTCAGATGGAGAATACGGCGGTGGCCGATCTCCAGTAGGCGGCGGGTGGCCAAATAACCGATCGCTTCGTGGTCCCGGACTACCGCCGGTATACCGGGAACGAGGGAGTTGAACAGTTGCACTACCGGCAGGCCGTCGGCGCGCAACGCCTGCAAGCGGGCGAAGTTGTTGGCGCCGTCCCGATCCAGGGCGGGCATGACGATCAGGCCGTCCACCCGACGGTCCTGGCTGAACTTCAGGTGCCGCCGCTCGTCCGCCGCCGAATTGCCGTGGGCATAGGTGATGACGGAATAGTCGTGATCCAGGCAGATGTCCTGAATGCCGCGCAGCAGCGGCATGGAGAAGTCTTCGAAGGTCTCCCGCATCAGCAGCCCCAGCAGGAAGGAGCAGTTGTTGGTGAAGCTGCGGGCGAGGATGTCCGGCTTGTAATGGAGCCTGGCGGCCACGGCCAGGATTTTCTGCCGTGCCTCCTCGCTGACGCCGATGGTGGTGGCGGCGGCATCGCTCTTGCGGAACGCCGCCCATACCGCCGAGGAAGACACGCCCGCCTGCCGCGCCACTTCGCGCATGCTGGACGACCTCGGCTTGGCGGGAGTGGTCATTTTTTTCTGATTTATTTTCGATATAAACATGTTTATAATGACAATATACACATGTCTATGTTTTATGCAAATGCCGCCAGCCGGGTGGGGGTGACAAGAATGTTGGTTGGGACCACCCTTTTGAGGAAAAGCGGTTCCCACCCCCTCCATCAAACCTTTTTGTGCCTTAACGCGGAGGGGCGCTTTCGCCACAAACGTTCTTCTGCTTCCTCATGATCGCGACCAAGACGTAGACGCAAATGGCAATCCAAAGCTGTGCCTGAACGGCGTTCATCGAATTTCCGTAGAACGCCTTGATGCGCAGATTTTACTTGATCCACCGGAAGAACAACTCCACCTGCCAGCGGTACTTGTAGAGCCGGGCGATGCTGAGCGCATCGGCGTCGCGAAGGTTCGTGAGGAACACCAGATCCAGTTCGGACACCGGATCGAAGAACTGCACTTTGCGGATCGATTCGGGATACGATTTCCTCGGGTAAAATCCGCGCAACCGTCCAATCTGGTCGGATCGCCCCCTCTCATCGGGATTGGGATGGGGCGTTTGGCGGCCCGGCGACTTGCAACTGGGTTTAACTGGGTTAAACTATGCGAAAGATGGCTTTGATGGGTTATGAAAGGTCGCCCAAAACTTCCCGATCATGACAATCACCACGAAAACATCCCGCGTGTTGTGCATCAAGGGGGTTCACCCGCAGCACGAACAGGTCCGGAAAACTCTCAAGGAACACCTTGCCACCCTTGAGATCGGTGACCGTTTGGCTTCGGACCGCCAGTTGTCGGCGATGTTCAACGTGGATCGGACAACGATCCGGCGGGCCATGTCGGACTTGGCGCAAGAGGGGTATGTGCAGCGCCGGCAGGGATGTGGCACCGTCGTTGCGATGACCGTCCACTTGGGTGCCCCGTCCGTGTCATCCAAGCTGATCGGGATGACGGTTCCCGACGTCGAAATCCCCTCCTTTGCCTGCTTGCTCAAGGGCGTGGACGAGGAAGCGCAGGCGCACGGGTACAGCGTCCTGGTCCGCAATAGCAACCAGGACACCCGGCGCGAGCGGAACATCTTGGAGGAACTCCGCCATCAAAAGCTGGCAGGCATCATCGTCAACCCATTCCATGAGGATGCGTTTGACCGCGACTATCACCGCCTGTTGAATGAGATCCATCAGGGCGGCACGCGGATCGTCATGGTGGACCAATATCTTCCCGGTTTGGAAGAACTGCCCACCGTTTACACCGACAAGGTACAGATTGGCTACCGGGCCACCGAGCATCTGATCATGCTCGGGCACCGGCGGATCTGCTACCTGACTACCGGCCATTACGACACCACGGGACAAGGCTGCCTTAAGGGGCATCGGCTGGCCCTGAATGAGTACGGCATCGACTATGATCCGGCGCTGACGGCGGAAATCCCCAACCCGAATTGCGCGGAGCCCGCTCATGACTTCGTGCTGCGGCTGCTGCGGGCCAATCCCAATGCCTTCACGGCCGTTGCCACCCAGCAGTTCTCCATGACTTATGGCATCCTCAATGCCCTGCAGGAGTTGTCGTTGCGCGTTCCAGAGGAGATAGCTGTGGTGGGCGGTGACGCCTTTGAGAACCCGCGGTTGTCTCATGTCACCCACACTCTGCAACCATTTCAGGAGATGGGGCGCGCCGCGGTCCGACTGGTACTGGGACGCAACGGTACCGGCGGCGAAGCCGCCAAGCGGCACGTCCTGCTGCAACCCAGGCTCGTCATTGGCGACACCTGCGGCATGCGGCCGGCCCGGCGTCCTGCAACATCGGATGATAGCGCATTGCCCGTGGCTGGCCGGCCCGCGGAAACCGCGGCCGAAAATCGCCCCCCCGGAAAAAAACGATGACGGGACCGGAAAGGTGAACCCATGCGCCACAAGACAACGCGAGGCTTCACGTTAATCGAACTGTTGGTGGTCATCGCCATCATTGCCATCCTGGCGTCCATGGTATTGCCGGCGTTGCAAGGGGCCAAGGACAAGGCCAAGGCCATCAAGTGCGTCAGCAACCTCCGGCAGGTGGGCGTGGCCTTCTCCCTGTATAGCGGTGATTATAATGACTGGATACTGGTCAATGACCAATACGGGAGCGGCATCTGGGTGCGCGCTTTGTTCAATCATGGCTACATCGCCCAACGGGACATCCTGGTCTGCCCCGGATTCACGCCTTGTACGTTTGCCCGGCCGATTGATGAATACAGTTACTGGAACACCTATGGGATAAAATTGGCCATTTATTACTCGGGGGCTCCGGCCGGGGATGGCTATCAGCACGTATTCTTGCGGGCATCCAGGCTCAATGACGCCTTCTTGGGCGACACCGTGGGCACCAATCGCCACCAGCAGATTGCCTATTTTGTGACAACGTACTTTCCTGAAGGCGGTGTCCATGCCAGGCATTCAGAACGGGCGAACATGTTGTTTCCTGACGGACATGTGGCGTCATTGTCCGGCGCGGAATTGCTGAGCGATGCAAAAACCGGTTATGTGAATGCGCAGGGCATGGACATCCCTTTGCCCTAGATGCTTGAAACCTGGAGATAACCGATGAAACGAACGAGTGCGTTGTTTGGGCTGGCCATGAGCTTGGTGATGCCGCTTTGGGCCGGCGATGATGCGGTTGCCGGAAAAGCGCCAGGAGGGACCATGCGCTTCACTGCCTCTCCCTGCGATTGGGTGTATGCGCCGGGGGAGCCGGTCCTCGTCACGCTGGCCAGGGACGATGTCTCACGGCCGGCCGAACTGCGGGTGTCGGCCGTCGATTTTTGGGGGCAGGCCGCCTGCTCGCGAAAAGAGGTCTGGGAAAAGGGCGCGGCCGTGAAAAAGGTCAGCCTGGACTTCGACCGCCTTGGTTATTTCGTGGTCACGGCGTCTCTGGCCGTCACCGGTGGAAAACCGGATCCGTTTGTGGTGTCACAACCACTGGTTGTCATTCCACCCGCCCCGCCGATACCCAACGACCGGAATCCGTTCGGCGCCAATTTCCATCTTACCTGGTTCTCCGACGCTGCCGCGGAAAAGGAGCTCCGCCTGGCCCGACGCATCGGTTTTGGCTGGGGACGAGGGCTGCTTTTTGACTGGGTGCAGTTCGCGGCTCCCCCCAACCTGAACGATCCCAAGTTCTGCGCCCAATGGGATAGATTCATTGCCCTGATTGAAAAATCCGGCATCGCTTGCCTGGGAGCCGTTTATTATGTTCCTAAGTGGGCTTCCGGCGCACCGGACAGCAGTGAATTCGGGGTCTGGTCCAGAACCATGCCAGACGACCTGACGCCCTTGACAAATTACTGCGAAGCCATGGCCAAGCGGTTCCCGTCCGTCCGCTATTGGGAAGTGGGCAACGAATCTGACGCCGTGCTTTTTTGGCATGGGCGGAAGAACAGTTATGCGTCCGCTGATGACCAAAAGATCATCGAAGATTACGTTGATTTCCTTGCGGCGGCCGCCAAGGGATTCCGCCGGGGAAACCCGGCGGCCCGCATTTTGTTCTCGGGCATTACTGACGCACGGGAGGATGGCGCCGACTATCGGCCCTTTGTCAAGCATGCGTTCAGCCGCGGAGCGGGACGCTATGCCGATGTCATGAACGTCCATTATGTGAAGGACATTCCCGCTGTACGCCGGCTGCTGAAGGCGACGGGCGACGATTCAAAGCCCGTATGGGTTACGGAGATTGGCGGCTGGACCACCGGCGAGGATGGCGACCCCCGCCCCCAGATCATCCGCGATATCACCCAGTCGGTCATCCAACTGTCGTCCGGTGCGGAACGGGTTTTTAAGTTCGGCATCCGCAATGACGTCATTGATCCCGCGGGCTTTGACTACAAGTTCGGGCTGGTGCGGAACGATTTCGTCCCACAACCAGCCTACGTCGCCTATGCCACCCTGATCCGGCTCATGGCGGACGCGACGTTCAAGAAGGAGTTGAACGTCACCGCGCAAGCCTCGCCCGGCTGGCTTCGGGGTTATGAATACTCCTCCCCCCAAGCCGCGTTCTTAAATTGCCTCTGGCTGAATGAGGCGTCCAAGGCGGCGGTCGTTTTGCAGACAGCCGCTCCAACACTCACCCTGATCGACGTCATGGGAAACGCTCGCGAACTCAAGGCCCATGACGGGATCGTCCGTTTTGAGGCGGACGCCTTGCCGTTCTTCATCGTCGGACCGATTTCCGACCGTCAAGGGGAGATCAAGTATCCAGCGGATGAGTTTGTCCGAACCATTCCCATCCCGTTGGCCAATCCCGGTTTTGAAGCGGAACCGGCGGGCGGTTTTCCATTCCCTGGATGGATCTCCACCTTTGCCCCCAATTGCACGCTCAGCAGGAACCTGGCGCCGCCCTCCGTCCATGGCGGAAAGGCCTCTGCCGCCATACACGTGCCGGCGCCAGTCAAAATTGCGGGGAAGACAACGCCATGGCCCCCCTGGCCGGACATTCACCAGCGCCTGGACTGGGCCTCACTCCGTCCGCAATTAACTGCCAATGAATATTTAAAAGTTCGCCTCGAAGCCTGGGTGAAATGTACAGGGGTCACCGGTCCCGGGGTTTGTGTTGGCTGTTTCTTAACCGACAAGAACGGGGCACGAGTCCGAAGATGGGTGGAGACGGCACCACGTCCCTGGGGAAATGCGTCCGGCTGGGAGCGTCTTGAATTGGCCGGGACCATCCCCGTTCCAGACGAAAACGGGAAGCTGAGTGTCGAGCTGCATATGGCTCCCGGCACGTGCGGGACGGTTGAGTGGGATGACTTGTCCCTGTCGATTGAGGTATGGCGAAAGCAGATTAAATGACCGGCTTCGTGATGGTGTGGGTTAAACGGGCTAACCGTGTTGATGGGGAAAACCAAGAGGTCAAGGAGTTGTTGTCATGCCCTTCCGCATTTATGAAGTGCCTTCCGCAGAGAAATGCAACGAGGAATGGCAATTTCTACTGGAGGGCCGGCCAGTCCCGCTTCGCGAGGCGCGGGTCTCCGCGGTGCCGTTCAACCGGCGCTGGCCGGGGCACCAACGCGGCCTTGAGCAGACCGAGCTTGTCCCCTTTGCCGCTTTTGAACTGGATGGACCGGTGCAGGTTACGGTAAAACCGCCGGGAACGTTTCAACACGCTATCGTGCGCCCTCTCTCAAAAGGGGTTGTCCCGCAAACCGACGGCCGTCATATTACCTTTGCGCTCCGGGAGGCCGGTGCCTACACGCTTGAGCTTGACGGACACCATCATGCCCTGCACATTTTTGCCGACCCTCCGAAAGATTATGGCATCACGTGCCGACACGACAATACGCTCTATTTTGGCAAAGGCCTGCACGAGGCCGGGATGATCACGCTGAAAAGCGGGCAGACGGTCTTGATTGACGAAGGCGCGGTAGTCTATGCCTGCATTCACGCGAAAAACGCCGACAATATAAAAATTTTGGGGAAAGGCATTCTCGACAACAGCAAAAATCAGGAGCAGATCCTTTTTGAACTAAAAAAAACGGGGGATGGCAGTGTGGATAGCGGCAACGCCAAGCGCATTCATACCGTGCAGCTTGAATATTGCAACAATATAGAAATCGACGGCATCACCATCCGGGACTCGCTGGTTTACAATATACGGCCGGTCTGTTGCAATGGTTTGTCAATCAATAATGTTAAACTCATTGGCAATTGGCGTTTCAATAGTGACGGGATCGATTTGCACAACTGTATTCACACCACCATCCGCAATTGTTTTTTGCGTACCTATGACGATGCCATTTGTGTCAAGGGCTTTGACTATCGGCATCGCGAATCGGACCGGAATGGCGGGCGGAACGATTATTCGTCGATGGATGACGTCCTCATTGAGAAATGTGTCATCTGGTGCGATTGGGGGCGGGCGCTGGAGATCGGAGCCGAAACACGCGCCGAAGAGATAAAAAACATCACGTTCCGTGACTGTGATATCATTCGCAGCACGCATGTTGCCATGGACGTGCAAAATGTCGATTACGCCGACGTGCATGACATCGTTTTTGAAAATATCCGGGTCGAGTATGACCCGGTCTGCCAGGCGCCCGCCATACAGGGAACCGACCAGGAGGCCTTCGTTGAGGATACCAACAGCAGATATCTGCCGGCCTTAATGAGTTCAAGCATCCTCAAACACCATGAGTATTCCGCGGGCGGCGCCCGCCGCGGCAAAAACCATGATATCCTCTTTAAGGACATACAGGTTACGGCGACGCGGATGCCGCCGTCTTCTTTCGGCGGTTATGATGAAGCACACCAGACAGCGCGGGTAAAAATAGAAAATCTCCGCCTGAACGGAAAAAAGCTGACCACACTCACTGAAGCCATGATTGCCCTCCGGCCATTTGCCAACGACATCACGATTCAGTGAAGTCCGGGCATTTGATGACCGACGGCACCAGGCCGAGGGTCACGACCAAAAGGGTCACCATGATTGAACAGCAGAGAATCAAGGTGTCGTACTGGCCCATTTGATGTCCGGCAAAAGTCCAATGGTCGTTTAGCAGTCCGAACTTTATTGCCTGGGAACTAAAAAGGCCTGACAACGCAACGCCCGCACTGCAAAGAGCTTGATTGATCGCGGTGGCCACTGGCTTGTTGTCCGCGGGCGTGAGGCGGATCATCTCGGAAGTCAACGCGATTCCCGATGACGCTTGGACACAGCCGAAAACCGCGCCCAACGCCCCGACAAATAAAAGCGCAAAAGGAGCCGGTACAAACCCCCTGAAAAGATAAACCAGAAGAATCGCGCCAAATGAAAAGTGGCAAATCAAAAACATTATTTTTGTCCCAAGCCGGTCAACCATTTTTCCGCCCAAGTAAAAACCGCCCATCGAACCAAGCATAAGCAAATTCCCCGTCAGGATCACTTCATCGTCGCCCAAGCCCAACGGTCCCTTCGCTAAAAGGGCGAACAGGCTCGCGCAGCAACCGGTCGCCAGCATCAGTAAAAAGGTGTACGCGCAAAAGGGCATAAACCCCGGTGCCACAATTGCCTTCCAAATGGACTCGCGTAACGACGGGCGTGGACCGGACTCAACCTGGTTTGCGGGAAGGCGTGAAAGGTAGATGATCCCGGCGATTTTGCCGACCAGCGCTAGGCACATGAAAAGCTGGAACACCTTTAGGCTGGAGTCGCGTTTTAAAACCGCGATCACCGCCAACGCAAACAGGATTGACACCGCCTGAAAAAAAAACCGCATCGTCCCGAAAAAACGCCCGCGTTCATTGTCCGGCACAAACGTCGACGTCAACGGAAACCAGGACGCCACATACAACGACATGCCGACGCCGTTGGCGAGCATCCCGGTCCAGATGAATAACCAGTCCTTGCCAAACGGTTTAAAAAACGGCGCGCCGATAAGTAAAATAAACCCCGCCGCGCTTACGCATTGCCCGGTCATGCCATTCCTCACATAAGGGGAACGTCCCGAGTAATGAGCCGCCGGAACCATGGTAAACATGTAAACCAAAGGGGACAGCGCCAAATAGACCAGTATCATGTCGCTGGGCACGCCTAGCGCGGCAAGGTACATCAGCATAAAGCTGTTGTAGTACAAATTGTCAACAACCCCATAAAGACAGGTGGCCTTTATGGCGGTGGACATCGCCTTCTTTTGCTCAGGCGAGGCGGAACGGGTCATCATCTTGCCCCCGCAGGGAACCGCCTATTTCCGGCGCCGGCGCAGAACGGCCAAGCTACCGAGGGCCAGCAAGGCCATGCTGGCGGGTTCAGGCACGACCGAAATATGGTCGATGGCGATGACCACCGTGTTGTCCGCCGGTTGGCCGGGCCGAAGTGAGCAATTTAGAAAGGTATATTCAAAAACACCGGTAGCGTTAGCGGTAAAACTGTAGGTGTAGGTACGCCATTCAGTGGAAACGGCCGTGTAACTAGTGTAGACCCCGCCCAATGCATTAAGTAAATAGGGATTGGTGCCGGACGTGTTGGACACCATTTTGGCCATGAACGAGACCCAATAGGTCGTCCCCGCCTCCACATGCAGATAATCCGCCGTGACCAGGCCAAACCACGTATTATTGGTTAACTGCACATTGGCGCCGTACGGCGACCCGTTCGTATTGGTCGAATCCCACAGCGCCTTCCCTGAGGTATGATCAGTCCATCCAGTTGTACCGTTGGTGAAATCAGGATTGGCGATCATGTTGGCCATTCCCGTTTGGGCGATAGCCAGCAGCGACACGATCAGTAAACAAGACAGGGCGTTTTTCATGATCGGCTCCTTGTTCGGTTTGTTTCCCATCTGCCGCCCGGCCGCCACGTTAGGTGCGACCCGCCATTCAGGACGGAATGATACATACTTCATAAACATAGCGGTGCCGGCGCCTGCCGACCATGGATGTTTCTGTCAAAAACATATACAGTATGGTATATTCGCTTTGCCGGACTAGACTATGGCCCAGCCATAACCCGTATTTATTATTGCAGAGGCCATGATGAAAGGATCCTGGATCATTGGTCATGTTTTTTCCGGCGGAACCTTGACCGGAATTAATCCGCGGCTTATCTCCGCCATTGCCAAGCGTCGGATCACGAAGATGCTGAGTCCTGGCTATATCGTGGCCGCCTGGGTACTTGACTATGCGGTGGATGATTCCGGCCTTTGCCGGGTGCGGATGGCAAACGGCGCCTGGTACGCCCGTGAACCGGGAACCGCCCACCTTTACGCGCCAGGAACCCGGGTGTGGGAAGATAGCCGCATGACCACCGGCGGTTTTGAATCCCGGTATGTTGTCTTCACCGGCGGCCAGTTGGCGGGATTGGATGAATTTGTCCAGAACAGCCGGGGATTTGGGCGGTTCCAGGACCCGGCCGGACTGCTGGGGGAACGGTTGCGGCAGATCGCCCTGGCGGTTCAGGACGGCGGTGCCGGGGCGTTCTGGCACGCGCAAGGCCAGCTTGCCGACCTTTTTGCCCTGCTGTTGCGGCAGACGCACCCGGTGGCGGGCAGCAATTTTGTCCGCGTCATTGCCGAGGCCCCCACCGACGGCATCATGGGAGTGGTGGAACAGGCAGAGCAGTGGCTGTCCGTCCATTATCGGGATGCCTTTTCGCTGGCGGCCCTAGCCGCTCGCCTGAAGGTGAGTCCCACCACGCTGACGCACCGGTACAAGCGTCTCACCGGCGAAAGTCCGGTGCAGGCGCTGCTCGCCATCCGGGTCAGCCATGCCAAGGAACTGCTGTTGCGCGGCCACAGTTTGAAACAAATCGCCGCGGAAACCGGCTTTTACGACCCGTTCCACCTGTCCAGGGTATTCAAGAAGAAGACGGGACTGTCCCCCCGTCAATATCTGAAACGGCATGGTGCCTGAAACGAGTTATCCGATTGGATAGGGGGGGCCGGCGACTTGCAACTGGGTTTAACTGGGTTAAACTATGCAAGAGATGGTTTTAATGGGCTATTTGCAAGTCGTTCAGAATTTCCCTTCTTCCCTTCATGGCAATCACCAAGAAAAGATCCCGCGTCGGGAGGACGGTTCACGACGTCGAAATTCCCTATCTGGACCGCCTTCCCGACCGGGCCTGGGAAATCGCCGGCCTGATCTCTGGGCTGTTCAGTTCGTTCTACATCGTGCTCCAGATCGTTTCCGAGATTCACGCCACAGGGCCTTCCACACTCTCTTTGGGGTTCGTGGTCGGCAATCTCGTCAACATCGCCTTCTGGCTCCTGTACGGAGTACGGTTCCGGCGCTGGGCCGTCTGGGTGGTCAATTTGGCGGCCTTGCTCGCCCAATCCACGCTTCTGGCCGTGGTGGTCCTGTCCCACGGACATCCATAAACTGATAGAGGATTCCCTACATGGATGACATCATCAAGCCACGCGGCCCACTGGCCCGGTTCAAACAGGCGATTCAGTCGGGCAAGGTGCGGGTCGGATTCATCGGCGGCTCGATCACGGAAGCCCACCGCGAATCCAACTGGCCCTATTTCATCCGGGCCTGGTTCGTCAAAAAGTTCCCCGGCGTCCGGGCGGCCTGGGAAAACGCCGCCATCGGCGGCACGGGCAGCCTGAGCGGCGTCATGCGCGCCCAGCGAGACCTGCTTGACACCCGCTGCGACATCGTGTTCGTCGAATACGCCGTGAACGACGGCCCGGGCGAAGCGACCATGCGGACCCGCGAAGGGCTGATCAGGAAGCTGCTGGAGGAGGAGCGTGACGTGATCCTGGTCTACACCTACTGCCAAGACATGTACGCGGCGATGTCCGCCGGCCAAATGCCTGCCTCCATCGTCGAGCTGGAGATATTGGCGGAACACTACTGCCTCCCCTCCGTCTGGATGGGGCTCCATGCCTATAACGAGATGAAGGCGGGCCGGATGACCTGGGAAGGCTGGCTGCCCGACGGGCTGCACCCCGATTATCTGGGCAGCAGCATCTACGCCGAGCCGGTGATCGCCTTCCTGGAGGCGGAACTGGCGGGGCCGGCCCGGCCGTCCATCCCCAGTGGGGCGCTGCTTCCCGCCCCCCACACTCCCAACCATTTTCAAGACATCCGCGAGATCCCCCTCGACGACGCCGAGCTACGCGGGCCGTGGACCGAGATGCGGGAGGTGATCCTGCCGTGGTACCGCACGGCGCTCTGCACGGCGGCGGACGGGGCGGAACTGAGCCTCCACTTCACCGGGCGCGCCCTCTGCGCGATGCTCAATTTCGGCAAGACGTCGGGCGTCCTCAAGTACCGCTTCGATGGCGGCGAATGGCGGGAATTCACGGGGGAGCGCTGCTGGTGGGTGCCTGACAAGAACTGGTGCCAACCGGTGCTGCTCGCCGACGACTTGAGCGACGGAGCACACCGCTTCGACCTCCGGGTGGTGCACGGCAACCGCGAGGAGTGCAAAGGCACCACCTGCAAGATCTTCACCTTCATGGCGGTGCAATGATGAAACGGGCAACCTTCATCACCAAACTTGCTGTAAACTCAAATTCAGACTACTGAAAACACCTCGCCCATCCGTAATTCCGGGCGGCACCACGCCGCCGGACCGTCCGGTCACGCCCCGAGGCGCCACCGGCGGCCGTCAACCACCGGCAGTTGGGCGGCGGCGGCCGGCCCCCAGGAGCCGGCCGGATAGGGGTGCAACGGGCAGTTGCCCCCGCTCCCGGCGGCGGCCCAGGCGTCCAGCACCGGTTGCCAGAACTGCCAGGAGCGCCGCACCAGGTCGCCGGAGAGGAACAGGGCCTGGTCGCCGAGCAGGGCGTCGAGCAGCAGCCGCTGGTAGGCGTCGGGCGGATCGGCCTGGAAGGCCTGGCGGTAGGAGACGTCCAGGTCCATGGTGCTCATGCACAGCTTGGGGCCGGGACGCTTGGCCTGCACGGTGAGCTCCAGCCCCTCGTCCGGCTGCACCCGCATGACCAGCACGTTGGGCGCCAAGTCCTCGGGCCGGAGCGAGGCGAAGATGGAATGCGGCACCGGTTTCAGGGTCAGGGCGATCTCGCTGACCCGGCGGGCCAGCCGTTTGCCGGTGCGCAGATAGAACGGCACCCCGGCCCAGCGCCAGTCGTCCAGGAACAGGCGGGCGGCGAGATAGGTTTCGGTGCCGGAGTCCGCACGCACGCCGGGCTCGCCGCGATAGCCGGGGCCGGCAGGGCCGGCGGCGTACTGGCCGCGCACCAGGTCGGCGGCGATCCGCTCCGGGGTCCACGGCCGCAGCGTGCCGAGCAGGCGCGTCTTCTCCGCCTCCAGCGCGGCGGCGTCAAAGCGGGGGGGCTCGCCCATGGCCACCAGGGCCAGCAGTTGCAGCAGATGGTTCTGGCACATGTCGCGCAGCGCGCCGGCGGCCTCGAAGTAGCCAGCCCGGTGTCCCACGCCGGCCTCCTCGGCAACGGTGATCTGGACATGGTCGATGTGGTCGCGGTTCCACACCGGGCCGAACACCCGGTTGGCAAAACGCAGCATGAGGATGTTCTGGACGGTGTCCTTGCCCAGATAATGGTCGATCCGGTACAGCTGTTCCGGGCGCAGGACACGGGACAGGCGCTGCTCCAGCTCATCGGCGGTGGGGAGATCGTGGCCGAACGGTTTCTCGATGACCACCCGGCGCCACGGTGCGCGGCCGGGCGTCACCAGCCCGCCGGCGGCCAGCTGCTCGCACACCGGCGCGTACACCTCCGGCGGCAGGGCCAGGTAAAAGAGGCGGTTGCCGCCGGTGCCGAAACGGGCCTCCAGCTCCGCCAGGCGCCCCGCCAGGGCGGCGTACCCGGCCGCGTCATCATAGCCGCCGGCCTGGTAGAAGCAGCGTCCGGCCAAGGCCTGGCCGCCCGGTCCGGGGCAGATCTCCGCCACCGTTTGGGCGAAGGCCGCGTCGTCCAGCGGGGTGCGGCCGTACCCGAGCAGGAAGAACTGCGCCGGCAGCAGGCGGCGGTCCCCGGCCAGGGCCCCCAGGGCGGGCAACAGCTTGCGCCGGACCAGATCGCCGGAGGCGCCGAACAGCACCAGGCCAGCCGGCTCCGGGGTACGCTCCATGCACAAGTGGTCGGTGATGGTAATCCGCGGCACCACATTCATTTCTGCGCCCTCCCGGAAAAACTGCTGCCGCCACTATAGCATGGGGGCCAGCCACACGGACGCACACCGACGGACACGGACCCGCACGGACCAGGCAAAAGCAACACCGGTCCGGGCCAGTCCGTGAAGGTCCGTGTTCGTCCGTGCCCCCGACCGGTATGGAGTATATTCCGCTCTTCCGGCGGCATCGGCTCCGGACGGGGTGCCCATTGATGAACATGACAATCTGGGATTGGGCGGTGGTGGCGCTGCCGCTGTTGCTGGTGCTGGGCATCGCCTGGCGGACGCAACGGCACACGCGCAGCGTGGCCGACTTCATGTCGGCCAGCCGCTGCGCCGGACGCTACCTGATCTGCAACGCCCGCGGCGAGGCGGGCTATGGCGCGATCACCGCGGTGGCGATGTTCGAGATGATCTTTGTGGCCGGGTTCGTGATGGCCTGGTGGCAGAACATGCAGGCGCCGGTCGGCCTGTTCATCGCCCTCTCGGGCTATGTCATCTACCGCTACCGCGAAACCCGCGCCATGACCCTGGCGCAGTTCTTCGAAATCCGCTACAGCCGCCGTTTCCGCGTCTTTGCCGGGCTGGTGGCCTTCATCGCCGGCGTGGTCAATTACGGCATCTTTCCGGCGGTCAGCAGCCGGTTCTTCGTCTATTTCTGCGGTTTTCCGCCAACGGTGAGCGTCGGCGGCTTTCAGGTCGAGACCTATGTGCTGCTGATGGCGCTGTTCCTCAGCCTGGCCCTGACGCTGACGCTGGGCGGCGGCCAGCTCACGATCATGGTGACCGACTGCGTGGCGGGGCTGGTGTCAGGGGTGTTTTACCTGATCGTGGCGTTCACCCTGCTGGCCATCTTCAAGTGGGGGCAGATCGCCGACGCCATGACCCAGCTGC
This sequence comes from Lentisphaeria bacterium, assembly GCA_041651315.1. Taxonomy (GTDB): domain Bacteria; phylum Verrucomicrobiota; class Lentisphaeria; order Oligosphaerales; family CAITYL01; genus CAITYL01. Next base: position 45,065 of record JBAZJM010000004.1, read on the forward strand.
CGGCGGGCTTTTCGCGGATGAATCCCTTTGACGCCGACAAGGTGCGGGATTTCAATGTCTGGTACGTGCTGATCGCCATGGTGGGAGCGATTTACGGCTGCATGAGCTGGCAGGGCGGGCACGCCTTCAACGCCTCGGCCGCCAATCCGCACGAGGCCAAAATGGGGGTGATCCTCGGCCACTGGCGCGGCTTCACCCTGACCGTGATGATCACCCTGCTCGGGGTATGCGCCTACACCTACATGACCCATCCCGACTTTGCCCAGGGCGCGCGGGAGGTCAACGCGCTGGTGGCGCAGATCGACAACCCGCAGATCCAAAAACAGATGAAGGTGCCGCTGGCGCTGGCGCACCTGCTGCCGGTGGGTGTCAAGGGCGTCCTGTGCGCCATCATGATGTTCGCCATGCTGGCCGTGGACGGTTCGTACCTGCATTCCTGGGGCAGCATTTTCATCCAGGACGTGGTGCTGCCGTTCCGCAAAAAGCCGCTCACCCCGCGGCAGCATCTGATCCTGTTGCGGCTGGCGATCATTTGGGTGGCAATCTATGGGTTTATGTTCAGCTGGCTGTTCAAGCAGACCGATTACATCCTGATGTTCTTCGCCCTCACCGGTGCCATTTTCAGCGGCGCCGGCGCCGCCATTGTCGGCGGCCTGTACTGGAAAAAGGGCACCACGGCGGCGGCCTGGACGGCGATGTGCCTCGGTTCCGGCACCGCGGTGGCGGGGATTGTCATCCGCCAGTTCAATCCCGACTTTTTCATCAACGGCCAGTGGTTCTACCTCATGGCCATGGGCGCGGCCGTGGTGGCCTATGTGACCGTGTCGCTGCTCACCTGCAAGGAGGATTTCAACATGGATCGCATGCTGCACCGCGGGGCGTATGCGCCCGCCAGCGGCGACGGCAGCCGGCTCGACCCGACGCAGGCCGCCGCGCATCAGCGCTTTGCCTGGGGTAAGTTGCTGGGCTTTGACCAGGAATTCACCCGGGGCGACAAGTTCATTTCCGGCGGTCTGTTCTGCTGGAGCATGACCTGGTTCCTGGTCTTCGCCGCCGGCACCGTCTGGAACTTGTTGAGCCCCTGGCCGACGGCCTGGTGGACCGCCTACTGGCGGATTCAGGGGGTGCTGCTGCCGCTGGTCATCGGCGTCATCACCACCGCCTGGTTCACCTGGGGTGGCCTGCGCGACATGCGCCGGCTGTTCCGCGCCCTCAAAACCGTTCGCCGCGACGACCGCGACGACGGCTCCGTGGCGGCCCACCGCAACCGGGACGAGGCTCCACCGGTGTGATTAGCTTACGAGTGAAATCTGTTGCAAGATGCGGTTTGCGGAAGGGCCAAATTTCCGGTTTTCTTCGGGATTTCGTGTGAGAGCTTATACCGCGTTAGGTTCACTTCTTGTCTTTTTCCCTGTAGGAACGTGGTTGCACCACGTTGTGCGACTCTGCCGTGAGGGCGCGTCACACGCGGGCGACACGCCCGTGCCTACAGGAATGCCATTAAATTAAAACGTTCACCCTAACGCTGTATAGCTTGATTCTGGCGATGCCGGGTTGGGCGCTATCGCCTTCAGGCATCCGGGCCGGCCGGCGGCACGGCCAGGCAACGGTTCACCCCTTCGGCGCCGGAGACAATCGGGGCGTACCCGAAATCGGCCTGGGCGCGGGTGTGGCGGAAAAAGTGATCCATGCCGAGCTGGGCGGCGGTGAAACGGGTGAGCCACGGCTCGCCCAAGGCCGGCACCAGGCGATACACCCTTTCCAAAACGGCGCCGACCCGCATCGCCGTCCCCAGGGAAAGGTGGTGCCGCACCGGCGGCCGGTGCAGCCGTTTCAGCAGATTGCCAATCCAGTCCCACAGACAAACCGGTTCGGCGTCGCCGATGAAATAGGCGCCACCGGCCGGCGGCGCACCGGGATCGGCCAGCGCCTCCAGGGCCAGCAGATGAGCCCAGGCGGCGTTGTCCACATAGGTGATGTCCACCCGGTTGACACCGGCGCCGATACGCCACAGCCGGCCGCGGCGGGACAGCTCCACGATGCGGGGCAGCAGATGCGGGTCGCCGGGACCGAAAATCAGGTGCGGGCGCAGGGCGCAGGTGGCCAGGCGCCGGCCGGGATGGGCGGCCATGGGCGTGCCGTTGGCGGCCAGGACGCACTGTTCGGCCGCCGCCTTGGACATGGCATAGGGCGCCAGGTGCCGCCGGGGATAGGGCAGCGTTTCGTCGGCCCCGGCCAGGGGACGGCCGCCAAACACCACGCTGGGCGAGCTGGTGAAGAGCAGCCGGGACACGCCCTGGCGGAGGCACGCACGGATGACCTCCTCCGTTCCCTGGACATTGGTCCGGTGGTAAAGCGCGTCCCGGCCCCAGACGCCGGCCAGGGCCGCGGCATGCACCACGGCGTCACGCCCGGCGCAGGCGGTGTCCAGGGCGGCCGGTTCGAGCAGGTCACCGGTCAGGCAGGCAAAGCCGGCCCGCTCCAAGTCGGGATAGGGGCGGCGGCCGAACACGGCAACGTCATGGCCGCGGCTGCGCAGCATCGCTGCCACGCGCCGCCCCAAAAACCCGCCTCCTCCGGTGATCAAAACGCGCATGTCAGCCGCCAGTCGTCTCCAGTAGCCCGTTGAGAGCCGAAACCACCGCCCGCACCGCCGCCTGGTCAATATTGCCGCCAAAGCCGATGCCCCGGCAGGAATGTCCCTGGTCGTCCTGCAGCCGGACAAAGGTCACCGCCTCGGCATCATCGCTTTGGCCGATCGCGTCTTCCTCGTATTCCGTCAGCGTGAAATCAAAGGGCAGCGGCAACTGGCGGACCGCGCGGACAAAGGCGGCGATCGGGCCGTCCGCCTCGGCGGTCAGCAGATGCGGCTTGCCGTGGAATTCCAGGCGCACTTCACCGGCGATCCGGGTCGGATCGTCGGCATTGGGGCGCGGCCAGTACTTCTGCAGCTGGATGGCGCCGTCCGCCCGCAGATACTGCCGCCGCAACAGGTCCCAAATCTCGTCCCCGGACACCTCGCGCGCCACGGAGTCGGCATATTTTTGCACCATTCCGCTGAACTCCAGCAACAACGGCCGCGGCAACTGGATGCCGTGTTCCTTCTGCAGGATGAAGGCGATGCCGCCCTTGCCCGACTGACTGTTGATGCGGATGAATTTCTCGAACTGCCGTCCAAGGTCGCTGGGATTGATGTGGAGATAGGGAATCTTCCAGCCCTTGAAGTGGCGGGACAATTCGTCGATTTCCGACAAGCCCTTGTGGATCGCGTCCTGGTGCGAACCGGAAAAGGCGGTGAACACCAGTTCGCCGGCGTAGGGATGGCGCGGATGCACCGGCATGGCGGTGAGTTCGGCCAGCTCGTCCCGCAACGTCTCGATCTGGGTGAACTGCAGGCCGGTGTCCACCCCGAGATACTGCAGGTTGAGCGCCAGGGTGATGAGGTCGACATTGCCGCACCGCTCGCCATGGCCGAACAGGGTGCCCTCAACCCGCTCGCCGCCGGCCAGCAACGCCAACTCCGTGGCGGCCACCGCCGTGCCCATGTCGTTGTGGGCATGCAGCGAGATGATGCTACGGGCCCCGTGACGCTGGCGGCGGCGGAACTCCTCGATCATGTCGGCGTACTCATTGGGCAGGCGGCGCTCCACGGTGGCGGGCAGGTTGAGAATGACCTTTTCCCCCGGCGCCGGATCCCAGGCCTCGACCACCGCGTCGCAAAGGGCGACGGTGAAGTCAAGGTCGCTGTCGGTGAACTCCTCGGGGGAGAACTCCAGCAACACCTGGCTGTCCGGAAGCTGTTCGCGGCAGAGCTGCCGCGTCAGCCGCACCGACTCCAGCACCATGGCCTGCGTTTCCGCCGGCGTCTTGCCAAAGACATAGCGCATGTGCAGTTCACTGGTCGCCGCATACAGATGGAAAATGGCCCGGCGCACGCCGACCAAGGATTCCACGGTGCGGCGGATCAGATGCTCGCGCGACTGGGTGAGCACCGAGATCGTCACATCCTCCGGGATGAGCCGGTCGGTGATCAGGGCCCGGCAAAAGTTGAAATCGTCAGCGGAGGCGGAGGGAAAGCCCACCTCGACCTCCTTGAAGCCGATCTGGCAGAGCAGCTCGAAATAACGGCGCTTGCGGGCCGGCGTCATCGGATCCGGCAGCGCCTGGTTGCCGTCACGCAGATCCACCGCGCACCAGTCCGGGCGGCGGGTAAGCGTCTTCCCCGGCCAGTCGCGCTGGCGGATGGTGATCGGGGACGGGGCGGCGTAGCGCGGGGCACTCATGCTGGGCTTCTCCAAGACCCCCGGACGCGGCAGCCGCGCCGGGGAAAATCACTGTTCACACCTTCAAAAACAAAACAACCCGCAACCGGAGTGCGGCTGCAGGCTGGTTGACCGGAATGTCCGTCTGTCGTCACCGTTTCAGGCAACGCCGCCTGTCACCGCACGCCCTCCCGCAACCGCGGGAGCAACGGCAGCCGCAACAGCAGCATGGCCTGTAAAATCCTCATCTGCAATCATCCCTGGGGCGTACCTGCAAAACCCAAAAATCACGACTAAATCCAAAGATTACTATAACGCGACCCCACCACCGCGCAAACACCCCCCGTCAGCGGGCGCATGTCCGCTTCCCTCTTCTGTAGCGGCGCCTGTGCCAGGCGCCCCCACATGACCACTCCCCACGCGGCTGGCACAGCCGCGGCTACAGCGGAACACCCCCGCTTCGCGGGGTTGCACCCCGCGCCTGGAGTTTGGCACAAGTACGGGTTTTGGAGGTAGCTTCGTCCCGGAGGGACTGAATGACAATAGGCAGGGGCTTCAGCCCCTGCTCCGGAAAATAAAAAGATGGCGTGCCGTAGGTACGCCGCGATTCGCCGCGTACCTGACGGCACGCGAAACGGGGGGGGCAAAACACAGGGGCTGAAGCCCCTGCCTATTCCCGCCCCGTCCCGCTGGGACGGGAAAACCGCCCCCGTTGAGTTCTGCCAAACTCCAATCGCGGGGTTGCACCCCGCGGAGAGGCGTGGCCGGTCAGGGAGTTGCCAACCGGATCACCAAGAAATCCCGACGGAAGTGACAGGCGCCCCGCCGCCCAACGGGTATGGACAGAACCCGCCAGTGCCACTAGATTACAGCTTTAACGCCCGCGCCTGAAACATCAGGACTGCAACCGGGCGGCCGTGGAAACCATCACCTGTTCGGGAGGCGCGTCACCCCATTATGGACAAAAAAATCTTCAATTTCCACCCCGGCCCGGCCATCCTGCCCCATGAAGTCATGGTCAAGGCCCAGGCCGAATTCGTCAATTTCCGCGGCCTCGGCTACGGCCTGATGGAGGAAAGCCATCGCAGCCCGGTGTTCATGGAAGTGGCCAAACAGGCCGAGGCCAACATCCGCGAGCTGATGGGCATTCCCGACACCCATGCCGTGCTGTTTTTGCAGGGCGGCGCCAGCCTCCAGTTCGCCATGGTCCCGATGAACCTCGGCATCCCCGGCAAGGCGATGCTCTACGCCGACACCGGCTACTGGGCCGGCCGCGCCATCAAGGAAGCCAAGCTGTTCGGCGAGGTCAAGCTCGTCTACGAGGGCAAGAAGAGCAACTACGCCCATATCGGCGACCCGCATGATTGGAGCTTTGACCAGGACGCCGCCTACGCCTACATCTGCACCAACAACACCATCTACGGCTCCCAGTACCACTTTTTCCCCGAGACCGGCGCCCTGCCCCTGGTTGCCGACATGTCCAGCGACATCATGTCGCGCCCGGTTGACATGAGCAAGTTCGCCATCATCTTCGCCGGCGCCCAAAAGAACCTCGGCCCCTCGGGCGTCACCCTGGCCATTGTCCGCAAGGATCTGATCGCCCGCTGCCCGGCGACCGTCCCGACCATGCTCAAGTACAGCACCCACATCGAAAACGACTCGATGTACAACACCCCGCCGACCTTCGGCATCTACATCATCGGCCTGGTCACCGAGTGGATCAAGCAGCAGGGCGGCCTCGAAGGCATGGACCGGCTCAACACCGCCAAGTCCAGCGCCCTCTACCAGGCCATCGACGCCTCCAACGGCTATTTCCGCGGCACGGTTGACGCCGGTGACCGCTCCAAGATGAACATCACCTTCCGCCTGCCCTCCGAGGAACTGGAAGGCAAGTTCTGCAAGGAAGCCACGGCCGCCGGCCTGATCGGCCTCAAGGGACACCGCGCCGTCGGCGGCGTCCGCGCCAGCATCTACAACGCCATGCCGCTCGAAGGCGTGGAGCGTCTGGTGGACTTCATGCACGCCTTCCAGGCGAAGAACGGCTGATCCCGCCGTTCCGCAGACACCACCCGCAACTGGCGGGGTGCGTCACCGCAAACCGGTGACGGCCCCGCCGTTTTATTGCCCCCCGGAGAGGCGGGCCAGCTGGCGGTCAAAGAACGCCAGGGCGCGCCGATCCCACGCCGGCGAATCGTGGTCGCCGCCGGAGATTTCCACATATTCGAACGCCGGCCGGTCGGCCATGGCGGCGGCCAGTTGTCGCGCCTGTTCGACCGGGATCAGGGCGTCTGCGCCGCCGTGGGCGAAGAAGACCGGCATGGTCAGCCGGGCACACTGCCGGAGCGTCGAGTGCCGCTGGAACAGCTCCGGGGCGGCGGCCGGCGTGGCGCCATAGGCAGTGACGATGGCGTCGCCGATCTCGCGCTGGACCGAGCCGGCGGGGTGGGACTGGCACCAGGCATGGTAGCTGGCGAGGTCGGTGGCGGCGCCCAGGGCGACGCACGCCGCCACGTCCTCCGGGTGCAGGGCCGCGTACAGCAGGTTGCTGGTGCCGCCCATGGAACCGCTGAAGAGAATAAAGTGATGCGCGCCGTGCGAACTCCGCAGCCAGGCCAGCAGGGCGCACAGGTCCGTGGCGGCGGCCGGCGACATCCAGGCGTTGTCGCGCAGGTTCGGGGTGACGATGCCGGCGCCGCCGGCCAGCAACGTTGGCAGCCAGGCGTCGCGAATGTCGGCACGGGTGAACAATTGGTCGCCATGGCTGCCGTGGCCATGGATCATCACCACCCAAATCGGCAGCGTCCCCGGGCAGACCACCGCCCAGTCCGCGGTGCCGTCCACGGCGCTGCGATAATCCAGGCGGTACGCACCCGCCGGCGCTCCCGGCGGCACCGCCGCCGAGCGGTCGAGAATTTCAAGCATGGTAATTCCTTTGCCAGTTTTTAATCTCGGTGTGAGTCCCTCCATCAGACAGTATTTCCTTTCGTGTCGTCGTGTGAGTTAAATCATCGACATTCATGAACGGTTACGTTTTCTGCCTGCCTTGTCCCCAAGGGGGACTGACATGTCAGCCCAGGGGCGAATGACCCTGGGGAAATCAGCATCAACCGCATTCGTCCCTGAAGGGGACGTACACGTTCACGTGTTGATGGGAGATGGTCGAATGAGGAAAAATACATCTTCATGTAGCACCCCTACAGGGTGCAAATCGGGTTGGGATTTTTTTCATGCCCCAGGGTTGTCCAACCCTGGGCTGGACACGTGTGTCGCCGTTGGCGACAAAAGTTCATGAATAACCCAGGTTACGGCGTCAGGCTGTAGGTGGCGAGGATGCGTTTCAGGTTGCCGCCGAGGATGAGCGCCTTGTCCGCCTCGCTGAGCCGGGCGAAGAGAATGGGCCCGAGCCCCCAGGCAATAGGCAGGTCCTGGAGGTCGGAGCCGAACAGCAGTTTGTCGGCGCCGATGGTTGCCACCAGCCGCTCGCAATGGCGCGGACCGTCCCACAGCGGGCAGGAACAGATGAACAGGTTGTCCCGTTTTTTGACGACCTCGGCGTAATCCTCAAAGGTATGGCCGTTGATGAAGCAGGCGTTGGGGTACTGGGCGGTGAGCCGGTCAATGGGGCCGTTGCCGGGGCCCCAGGAATGGTTGAGAATGATCTGCCGGCGGTCATGGGCCCACTGACAGGCGACGTCGAGCAGGGGGCCGTCGGCCGGGTACCCCTGGTAGTGGGGGATAAGCTTGATGCCGCGCAGGCCGCGCCTGGCGCCGCGTTCGAGTTCGCGCAGCATGGCGTCGCGCCCGCGGTGGGGATTCACCAGGGTGAAGCCGACGAAACGGTCCGGGTACCGCTGCACGGCGTCGGCAATAATGTCGTTGCCGTGGGTTTCATCGCTGAACACGCCGGCAATGGTGAACACGCAGATCTTTTCCACCCCCTGCCGATCCATTTCTTTGACCGTGGCGTCCAGGCCGCCATCCACGACATGGTAATGGTTGCATTTGCCGCCAAGGTGGCCGTGGCAGTCCCAAAAGCGGAGGTCGGGCGGCACAGGAGCGCCGCGGCCGATGGCAACATAGCGGTCGGCCGGGGGCATGGGCTTGACTTCCGGGTTGACCACCGGTGGCGACCACGACAGCAAATGCCGCAGGTTGTCGCCGGCAATGAGCTGCCGGTCGGTGTCGGCGATCTCCGCACGGGCCAGGGTGGCCAGGGTCTGCCCCATGGGGTAATGCGGCCAGTTGGAGCCGTAGACCAAGCGGCGGGCGCCCCAGTGTTGGGTGATGAATTCGATGCCGCGGTGGAGGAAATATCCGCTCAATTCGACATGCAAGTTTTCGCAGGCCTCCAAAGCGCGGTAGACGAGCCGCTGGCTGCGGCGGATGCGGGTCTCGGTGACGATCACCGGCAAGGTCGGCCACCGCCGGCACAGGGCCACCACGGCCTCCCAATCGGTCTGGTCGGCGAGAAACTCGGCCGTTCCATCGTGCCCCACGGGGGCCACGTCGTCGTTGCAGATGAAGACCGGCACCCGTGCGGCCGCCAGCGGTTCCAAGAGCGCGTCGATGCACCAGGCGCTGAGGTTGTACCGGTAGCGGGCCGGCAGCAGGTGGACGGCACCGACCCGGTTCCGCCGCAGCATGGCCAGCCATTCCTCCCCGGCCGGCTGCTCGTCCGGGGCGCCGGGGGGCAGCGCGGCCCAGGCGGCATGCAGGCGCGGGTGCGGTTTCACCGTTTCCAGGATGCGGGCGTTGCCGTCGGCCGGATGGTTTTCCCGGGACAGCGTGTCCAGGACCAGCGCCTCCGCGACGCCGCAGTGGTCGAGGTCGGCGAGCAGGTCGGCGGCGGTGTGCGGATCGCCTTCCCGCAGCTTGAGGTGCCGGCCGGTGCAGCAGGTGGCGTCAAAAATATTGAGGAATGGCTTCATGACGGGCCTCTCATGATTGGCGGCACTCGGCGACCACGAGGCCGCCGGGAGCCAGGTTGAACGTCAGGGTGTTGCCGGCGAGGGTGGCGGCGGAACTGGTGCCATGGGCGTGAAGGATGCGGATCGCCTTCACGGTGAAGTGGTTCGGAACCACGCGCATGTGCCTGGCCTGGGCCGGGTCGAGGATGCTGCCCGTGTGATGAACGTCGCCGCGCCTGACCCCGTAGGGATTGTAGACGGCCAGGATCCAGGCGCCGTCGGTTTTTCGGTAATTGACCTGCATCGGCAAGTCGCCGTCCTTGGCAAACGGGGCGTGGGCCAGGATGGTTTCGATCACGGCTTCTGCCCGTGTGTGCTCATCTATCGTGAGGCAGGCCGCATATTGCCCCAGGAGTGTCGGCGGCGCATCATGGGGCACGATGTCGTAAACATCGGGCAGCCGGGTGGGCGCGGCACCGGCGGTTTCTTCCGGAGCGGGGGCGGTGGAGGCGAAAATGGCCGCGCGAACGGCGGCCCAGGCGCGGTCGATGGGCCGGGCCGGGTACCACCGGCGGACGGTCGCATCCAGGTTCTTCAGGTCGGTGGGCGGACAGAGGGCGGCATTGAGCAGCAAGGCGACCGGCGTGTGCGGCTGTCCGCAGTCGGGATTGGCTTCGACAAAGTCGAGAAATTCCCGGGTGACCCGCCCGTAAGAGCTCAGTTCCGCCTCATCCCAAGAGCGCAAGTTGCATTCGGCACCCCACTCCTCGTACAGGCAGTTGGCCCCGGCCAGGTAGGCATGGAAGAAGTGGTGCCGCTGGTTGGCGCTGGAGGGGCCGTGGTCGGGCGACGGCAGCCAGTTGGGGTCGGTGGTGAAATAGGCGGGCGGCGCGCACCAGCTGTTTTCCTCCAGCGGGATCATGGAGGTGCAGCCCTTGGGGCCCCACGGCGCGTAGAAGACACCCCACGGCTTGCCGTGGGCGCGGGCCGCCCCGCGCAGGGCCGCCGTTCCGAACTGGATGTCCGGGCCGGCCCAGGGGCCGACCTCAAACATGCACCAGCCGGCACCGTTCCGGTAAAAATGCGTCCAGGCCAGTTCGCCGTAACAGCTGCCTTCGCAGTAGACGCCGTGGTTCGCGGTCTCCGCGAGTTTGCGCTGGAAGAGCTGGTCGGTTTCCCGCCACATGGCCTCCAGGCTGTCCGGGAAACTCCGGCCCGCGTACCAGTCCCATTCATATTCCAGGGCGCCAAATGCCAGGGGGCGCGGGAATTTCGGGTGGTCGAGCACGGCGCGGTCAACCGGCCGGTGCCGGTATTCCGGTGAGAAGGTCAGGAACCGCTGCCAGTCGTTGTCGGTGTTGCAGGCGGTTTCGTGGATTTGGAATCCCAGGAAGCGCGGCCCGAGCAGCGCGGCGTACTCCGCCATGAGTCCCCGGTCATAGGTGTAACCGGCCAGGAACTGCGCGCCGCCGCACAAGCGGTCAATGACCAGCGGGCGTTTCTCCCCGGCCAGCCGCCGGAACAGCGCGCCGTCTTGGGCCGCCGTGTGGTTGAAGCGGTGCGTGTCGTCGCCCCACATCGTGTTGACCAGCCGGATGCCGGTGAACGGCCGGACCAGCCCTGCCCGTTCAATGGCGTCATAATACCGGCCCGTCGTCTCGTAGGAATGGAGAAAAGAAAAGTGAGACATTCTGTGGCCGCCCTTTGTTGGGACATTAGCCTTAAAATTCCAGCCGCACGCGGGCATGGCCACGGCGGAGGACGACGCGGACGGTTTCGGCGGCCGGGTCATAGGTGCCGCCGGTGACTTTGGCCGGCTTTAAATGATGGGGATGCGGCAGGCGGATGAGCACGGTTTTCAAGCCGCGGGTGGCGGCGGTGGGACAGCTGATTTCCGCCTCGATCCGGCCGGCGCCGTGGCCGGAGGTGACCCGGAGGCTGAACGGACCGAAGTAGCTGGCGGCATCGGTGACGGCGATGGTTTTGCCGTCCTCAAGCCAGCACCGGGGAATGCCCGGCAGCAGTTTCAATGTGGCGCCCTCTTCCAAATACAGCATCCACCGGGTCTGCATCAGGAACCAGCCTTCCTCATGCGTCTTGTGGACGCTGACATGGTAGAAGTGTTCCCAGAAGGTGTAGGTCTGGCGGTCGGCCAGCCCGGACACCGTGTTGTAATAGGCCTTCAGGAACGGTTTTACTTCGTTCCGTTTCAAGTGGAGGTAAGGATGGGGGCTGTAGTAGGGCTGGGAGAAGGCGGCGTTGCGGGTGCACATCAGGTCGGACTGGAACTGCATCAGGAATTCCGCCGCGGGCTCCCTGGGATCAAGCACCTCCTGCAAGACCAGATACAACGGGCCGATGATGGCATCGCGGGCGGTAAAGGTGCCGTGGGAATACCATTTGCCGCCTTCCGCCATCAGGCACATCGGCCCCTGATATTCGACCCACGGCGCAGCGGTGGGAATCCAGGAACCGTCGCCCAACGGCACGACGGGGCCGGCGGCCTGGGCCGCCAGGAACGCCGTCCGGATGTCCGCCAGCAGCGCCTGCGCCTCGGCCTGGATGCGTTTGGCCTGTTTGGGGTTGACGCCGGCCAGCATCTCCGCCACCCGCTTCATGCCGAGGTAGGAATAGCCGTTCAGCATGAAGATGTGGTAGGGATCCTCGGGATCGGCCACTTTGCCGTCCATCAGGCCGTACCCCTTGCCGCGCAAATCGTCCCGCAGATTGCGTTCCCGCCAGGCGATCAGGTAATCGCAGGCCTTGATGAGATTCGGCGCCACGCGCCTAAGCCAACGGTCGTCACGGGTGTAGCGGTAGTGTTCGCCCATGGACCACAGCGCCGCGCCGGTCTCCAGCATGTAATTGTTGAAGTTCTGGATGAAGCCGTCCGCATGCTGCTTATCAAGGAAAAACTGCAGGCAACGCTCCGCCAGCGCATGCCGCCCCATGGAATCGGTGAACTGGATGATCGGCGAGCTTTCCGAACCGATGGGGCTGTAGACGCCGATGGTGGGGGCCACGGTGCCCGCGGGTTCCCGGCCGTACATGACCAGGTCCAGGTGGAGCAGGCCGGCCTTGACCATCTCATTGAGCCGTGGTTCCGGCAGGTCATAACGGGTGCCGGCCGCCAGTTTGGCCGTCCAAAACGCCTTGCATTCCGCCTGGCGCCGGTCGAAATCCTGGGCGGCCAGCTTGAGCGCCCGCTCGCGGCTGATCGGGGAGTGGGGCACGAAAAATTCCAACTCGGCCGTTTCACCGGGCTGCAGCAACACGGCCACTTCTTCCTGGGGCAGCGGCCGCCCATTCAGGCGCGACACGCAGAACACCCGGCCGCTGTTGTAACTGCTTAACCCCGTGGCCGCATCGTAATCGTATTTGGGCCTGACCCACTGGTTGAAGGTCAGGGTTTGAAAAAAGGCGTAGCGGGGAACGTTCCCGGTGTTGCCGGCCCGGGCGCGGAAGTACAGCACCACTTCTTCGCCCGTGTGTTCCTCGGTCTTGAGCTTTTCCGCAAACGCTGCCTGCTGTTCCGGGGTGAACATGAAACCGCAGAGCCGGCCGTCGGCGCACAAGTAGTCGGTGCCCCGGACCGTGGCGGCGGTGAGCGGTTGTTTCTCCAGGGACGCGAAGGCGGTGCAGTCGTAACGGATGTCATCATCCGTGATCAACGCATGAAGAATGGGCAGCACGCCGTCGTCGAGCCGGCGGCTGACCGTGTTGGCGCAGCCGACGCCCCGGCCGAGAACAAACCGGAAATCCAACGGTTTGTTCTCCAGTTCTTCAGGGGTGGTGCCGCCGGGGCGCCACAGTGGCTTGAGAGTGTTTTCCGGCACCCCCTCACGCGGGAAGTTGATCTCGAACAGGCGGCTGTCCCGGCTGATCCCCAGCCAGGTCGGCACCCACATCTCGCGGGTGTGCCGGGCGGCCGCCTCGAACGATTCCTCCGCCTCGCCCTCCAGCGTCTGCAGCACCGTCCGCAGGTGGCGGCGGCGGATGGCGGCGGCGATCTCCGCATAGCTCCGCGGATCGTCCGCCGTGGTCACCGCCACCCCGTAGGCCGGAATAAAAATCGGCTGTTCCCGGGTGACGTCCCGGAGGAAAAAGGTAAACGGATTGGCGCCCGTCTGGAGGCTGACCGTGGTGGCAAACGCCCCCGCCGCCAGCTGCACCTGGTCAACCGTCACTTCCAGGCGAATCGGGCCGCTGCCGGCACCGGCGAAGGCGGCGCCGGTGACAGTGCCCCGACCCTGCAGCAGTTTGGCCCCACGAAACCGCCCATGCCGGACGGCAATGCCGCCTTTGACCGGTCCCTGGTCCCACGCAATCGTTACCTTGGTTGTCATCCGGCTGTCTCCTGTCGGCATTCCGGCCTGCCGGTTTGGCCTCCGATGGCCGGCCGGTGGCGGGCGGAAATGATGTCGTTACCGCAGTCTAGCGTCATTTGGGCCGTCCGCCCATGGAGGTTTTTGTATAAAAGATGTATGTTATGGCAAATGAAAACCCCGTGGCGCATCGGTCATTTGTTTGAGGGCGCGGCGTTTGCCGGGGTGGCGCCGCGGGTGGTGGCCGCGGTGGCCACGGCCCGAACCGCCTGGGGGGTGAGCCAGGGCAACCGGCATGCCTTCTGGGTGCTCGACTATTCGGTGGATGACTGCGGCCTCTGCCGGGTGCAGGGGGCCGGCCCAACCTGGTTTACCCGGGAACCGGGGATCGCCCATCTCTACGCGCCGGGCACCCGCTATTGGGAGGACAGCCGCCGGGTTGCCGGCTGTTTTGAGAGCCGGTATGTCATCTTTGCCGGCGGCCAGCTGGCGGGGCTGAATGAGTTTGTACAAAACAGCAAGGGTTTTGGCCGTTTTCAGGATCCCGCCGGGGGGTTGGGCGAACAGTTGCGGCGCCTGGCCCTGGCCGCCCAGGACGGGGACGGGGCCTTTTGGCGCGTGCAGGGGCTGCTCGCCGACCTGTTCGTCCTGCTGCGACAACCGTCACGCCCGGCGGCGGGCAGTGATTTTGTCCACATTCTTGCCGGGGCGGCGCCCGGTGTGGCCACGGGGCTGGCGGAGCGGTTGACCCAGTGGCTGGCCGGCCATTATTCAGAGCCGTTCTCCCTGGCGGCCCTGGCCCGTCGCCTGAACGTGAGCCCCTCCACGCTCACCCACAAATACAAGCAGCTCACCGGGGAAAGCCCGTTGCAGGCCCTGATTGCCATCCGGGTCAACCATGCCAAGGAAATGCTGCTGCGCGGCCGCAGCCTGAAAGAGATCGCCGCCGAGACCGGCTTCTATGACCCGTTCCACCTGTCCAAGGTGTTCAAAAAGAAAACCGGTCTGACCCCGCGAGAATACTTGAAACGGCACCGTGCCTGAGGACAAGAGGCGCCTCAACGGACAGAACGGAAAACATGGCAGCGGCGCCGTGTCCGTTCTGTCCGTTCTGTCCGTTCTGTCCGTTCTGTCCGTTCTGTCCGTTCTGTCCGTTCTGTCCGTTCTATCCGTTTAGTCCGTTCCAGTCCGTGGCGCCCCCGGCACCGGCGCCAGCTGGCGCTGCACCGGCACGCCACGGACCAGAATGGCCTTGCCGGCGCGCACGGCAGGGCACTGGTTCTGGCAGGCGCCGCAGCCGCGGCAACGCTCCGTGCGCACGACCGGGCGCGGTAGGCCCTTGGCGTCATGGTCGATGCCGATGGCGCGGTAGGGGCAGAATTCCTGGCAGACCATGCAGTGCTGGTCGTCAGCCCAGGCCAGGCAGGCGCTGCGGATAACCTCGGCGACCCCGATCTGGGTTTGGTGCTTGACCGCCTGCGTCAGCGGCCGGATGGCCCCGGCGGGACAGGCCTGGGTGCAGCGGTTGCAATATTCGTCACAGGTGGCGGCATCGGTGTCGAGAACGGGCGTGAACCAGACGGCCATCGGCGTTCCCGCTTGCGGCCGGCCCGGGCGCAGGACTTGGGTTGGACAGACATGCACACAGGCATAGCAACGGGTGCAAAGGGCGGCAAACCGCGTGGGCGAATCGGCGCCCGGCGGCAGGACGGGCAGGGCCGCCGCCGGCCGGCCGGCGGCGGCTCCCAACCACTTGCCCAGGCCGCGCCGGGCCAGCAACGCCAAGGGCAACCCGATGGCGGCGCCGATCAGCAGATCGCGCCGGGTCTGGTTCAGGGTGGCGCGGGCCGTCTTGGACCGGGTCAGGAGCTGGGCGCGCTCGAGCAGATAACCCAAAGGGCAGAGTTTGGTACACCACAGCATGGGCTGGAAGATGCCCAGCAGCAGGACAGCGGGCAGGATCAGGCCGGGAATCCAGGCGATGCCGTCACGCCAGGCCGTGATGTTGACGGTCAGGCGGCTGAACTGGGCCAGGGGATCCAGGCCGGTGGCCAGCGGCAGGCCGACCACGCCACCGGCCAGGGCCGCCCAAAACAGGACGCCGTTGAGCCGGAACGGCCACACCGTTTTGCGGAGTCCGCAGGCGGTGACGCCAGCCACCAAGGTGCCGGTGGGACAGAGCCAGCGGCAGAACCAGCGGCCGCGCCAGATGGCCAGGGCCAACATCAGCACAGGCGGCCCCAGCCAGAACAGCGGCGCGTACCAGCTCCGGGCGGCCACCCCGTGGGCCAGGGCCACCAGCGGGCTCAAGGCGGGAAAAATCCGCCCGGCCCACACCGGCAACGGTCCGCCGAGAGCCAGTCCGGTGGCCAGAGCCAAGACCAGCAGGCGGACGCTCCAATTGAGGATGGCTTGTTTTTTCATGGGAAACTGCCGACTGTTGAATTTTGAAGCCATTCGACATTCAAAATTCAGGGTTCAAGATTCAACCTTGGCCTTGTTTTATGCTTCCACCGCGTGGATCTTCATGCGGGCCAAATCAACCACGCCCAGCCCCTGCTCCCCGGCCAGTTTCAGGTAGCCCACCTTGAGCGGGGAATCGTGGAACAGGGTGGCGGCATAGGCGTCGGCGGCGACCTGGTCGCGGGAGAGGATCAGCAGGTTGGGGGTCCTGACTTCGTCGGCCGGCCCCTGGGGGCCGGAATCCATCATGCAGCGCGTGGCGTCGACCAAGGTCCAGGTGGGCTTTAAAAAACCGCTGAAGTCGGCGATGCACTGGTGCAGGTCGTTGCGGTGCCAGAACCCGCGGTCCTTGACCGCGCCCATCCAGTTTTTCATGGCCATGGACAGGGTGGCGCCACCGTGGTGTTTGGCCACCGGGATGTTGACCACCGCGTCGGCTTCCAGGAAGTCCTTGGCCACCATGGCGTGCTGCAGCTGCTTGGCCTGGGGCAGCGACTGTTCAGTGTAGGCCTTTTTCGCCGCCGGCAGGCTGTAGAGGTCGGCGTGGTTTTTGCGGGCCGCCGCCAGCAGGCCGCTGCGGGTGAACGCCTCCTCCGCACGGGCGCAGGGGTTCTCGGGAAGCACCAGCTCCCGGACACCCGCCGCGCGGGCGCCGGCCAGGAAGGCGTCCAGCAATTCGGGATTGGTGTTGGCGCCGGTTTCGGGGGTACGCGCCCAGCCGGCATTGACCTTGACGGCCATCTTCCTCACATTGCGGCCGAAGCCGCCGTTGGCGTCGATGGTCGCCAGCGCCCGGGCCATCAGCTTCCGGCGATGGGTGCCGTGGAACACCCAGACGTCCACCTGCGGGCCGCTGCTGCCGGCCGCTTTGGCGGCGCTCCCCGGCCCGGCGGCCCAACCGCTCCGCGACAGGCCCGGCAACGTCAACAGGGCCCCACCGCCCAACAGGGCCCGGCGCAGAAATTCGCGGCGGCTGATGCCGTTGTCGGATGGCTTCATGGATGCCGTTCCTGGTTGTCGAGGCACGTCAATAAATGAGGGTGACCACCGCCAGCGCACGTCCTCAGGAGGTAGAGACGAGGATTGCACCCCACGCCCCCACGCCGCTCACTATAACGGGCGGCGCGCCCATAGCCATCAAGTTCCACTGGCTTTGCAACCGGCCTGGCGGCGGAAGGCGGCGGGGCCGAGGCCGCGCAGCCGTTTGAACACGTGGGTGAAGTGATAGCGGTCATGGAAGCCGGCACGCCGGGCGATTTCCTCAATCTTCAGGCCGCTGTAATGCAGGTCGACGCAGGCCTGCTCCAAGCGCTTGCGGAGGTGGAACGCCTGCGGCGTCAGGCCGGTGCGGGCCCGGAACAGGCGGATGAAGGCGTTGGTGCTCAGCCCCGCCACCCGGGCCAGTTCCGGGTTGGACCGCATCCGCCCCGGCCGGCTCTGCAGGAACTCCACCACCCGCAAGATCCGCGGATCTTCCAGGGAGGGTTGCAGGTCGGCCTCCGGAATCTGCGCCAGGGCGGCATGCACCAGGGCCAGCGCCAGCAGCGAGCGTTCCCGCCAGGCCTCCGGGCTTTGCCGGATGGCCGCCAAACGCTGGACCTGGCGCAGCCCCCAGCCGTCGGCGGGGATGGTGTGGACGGACGGCCGGGTGGCCTCGTAGGGCGGCGCCGCCCGGAAATGGATGTACACGTGTTCCGGCGTTCCCGCAACCCGGCCGGCGAACGGCGTTTCCGGCGGGATCAGCACGAAGCGGTCCGCTTCCAGCGCGGTGGTCACGCCGCCCAGGGTCACCCGGGCGCCTGGCTGGGAGTTCCAGTACAGCCGCCAGTAGGGGGCGGCGTAGTTGGCGACGTTCCAGCGGGCGTCCAGCCGGGTCCGGTCACAGATCAGCAACTGGATGCCGGGGTTGAAAAACGCATTTTCCATGATGTTGGGATGAGCCGTTGTTTTCTGGCCATCCCCCCGCTCATTCACCCACAAACAACGATAAAACCGTCAATTCATCCCGGCGGAGAAACCGGCCCCATTTTCCTCTTAGCATAGCAGGTTGGTTTATTTTTGCACAATTTCGGTGTTCCATGACATTTTCCCGGCCGCGGCAGCGGCTATACTGGAAGACATCACGGCGGATGATTCGGGCATTCAACAACGGAGGTTCGGCATCATGGATCACCAAACGGCCAAAGGCGATTCGTCCTGGTTCACCCACGACCGGTTCGGCATGTTCATCCACTGGGGGCTCTACTCCCAGGGAGCGCGCCACGAATGGCTGATGCACAACGAGAAGATCACGGTCGAGGAATACGAGCGGAAATACTTCAAGCACTTCGACCCGGATCTCTACGACCCGGAACGATGGGCCGCCGCCGCCGCCGCCGCCGGCATGAAGTACTTCGTCATCACCACCAAGCACCATGAAGGCTTCTGCCTGTGGGACAGCAAGCTGACCGACTACAAGGCGCCCAACACCCCCGCCGGCCGCGACCTGCTGCGGCCGATGGTGGACGCCTTCCGCGGCCGCGGCCTGCGGACCGGCCTCTACCACTCCCTGATCGACTGGCATCACCCGGACTTCGTCCTGGACCCGCATATCGGCCCGTACCGCGAACACCCCGACCGCCTCAAGCTCAACGCGGGGCGCAACCAGCAGCGCTACGCCGACTATTTGCACGGCCAGGTGCGCGAACTGCTCACCCAGTTCGGCAAAATCGACGTCATGTGGTTCGACTTCAGCTATCCCAAACCCGACGGCTCCGGCAAGAGCCACCTGGACTGGCGTTCCGACGAGCTGCTGAAAATGATCCGCGACCTGCAGCCGCAGGTGCTGCTGGACGACCGCCTCGACCTGCCCTACGGCTGGGACATCAAGACCCCGGAACAGATCCAGCCGCGTTCCTGGTTCACCCATGAGGGGCAGCGCGTGGTCTGGGAAGCCTGCCAGACCTTCTCCGGCTCCTGGGGCTACCATCGTGACGAAGCCTCCTGGCGCGACACCGACGAGCTGATCCGCACCCTGATCGACAGCGTCAGCAAGGGTGGCAACCTGCTGCTCAATGTCGGGCCCACCGGCCGCGGCGAGTTTGACGCCCGCGCCCTGAGCCGCCTCCAGGGCATTGGCGACTGGATGCGCCGCCACAGCCGCGCCATCTACGGCTGCACCCAGGCGCCGGACGAGTTCAAGAAGCCGGAGAACGCCCTGTTGACCTACAACCCGGAGAAGAAACGGCTGTACGTCCACCTCCTGGCCTGGCCGTACAAGCAGTTCTTCCTCGACGGCAAGGCCTACCAGCAGCGCGTCGAGTACGCCCAACTGCTCAACGACGCCTCCGAAGTCGGCCTCAACAAGCACGAGGAATGGCAGGCCGGCTGGCTGCAAGGGGCCGAAAACGCCCTCTGCCTGAACCTGCCGCAGACCAAGCCCGACGTCGCCGTGCCCGTGATCGAGCTGTTCCTGAAGGACTGAGTGCGGAGTCCGCACGGACGGACACGGACCCACACGGACGGACACGGACCCGCCATGCAGAGGGGGGCAACACCCTGTCCGTGGCGGTCCGTGAAAGTCCGTGTGCGTCCGTGTCTCCGGTACCTGCTACTACTCCAAACAACTTGCCCCATTACGGCAGTGGCAGCGCAGTGGCGGAGAAACAAACCGCCGCCCCGGCAGCCGCTGGCAACGGCCGCCGCTTGTCAAAATTGTTTTATCAATATAGAGTGCCCCTATCATGAGTATCGTAAAATTGCCCGCGTCCCACGTGAAATGGGGTGACTTATGAAACGACAAGCCCAGACCAGCCCATCCGGTTTTCGAGCCGCCCTGCTGTTGACGGTGACGGCACTGTTCGCAGGCCTACCGGGGCGCGCCGTGGTCATCGAGAATGTCGGCGTCTGGCAAGTTTCTTGGATGCAGACCACGGACAGCACCAGTTACAGCAAAAACTTTACCGCGGCGGAACAGACCGCCATCAAAAACAGCCTGCTCACCTGGGACAACCTGATCGGCGACACGCCGGTCCGCCAAGTGCAGCTACAACTGGGCTGGAGCGCGCTCGGGGCCGGGGTGCTCGGACAATCCTCCAACCCCCTTTTGGGCAATTACACCACCGCCTATACCTTCACCGAGTTGACGTGGCGTGAAGCCTATTCTTTTTCCCCGTCATCGTACGGTTACAATTCGGACGCCGCAATCACCTTCGGCACCGGGATTTCCTGGTACACCGGCAGCGGCTCGCCGGGCGGCGGCGAGATCGACCTGGCTTCCGTGGCGTTGCATGAAATCGGGCACACCCTCGGTTTTACCAGCTCCTACAACAATGCCACCGACAAATGGTCAAACGTGGGCATCACGACCTGGGACAGCTATCTCCGCGACGTCAACGGCAACCAGCCACTGGCCAATTCGACCGGAACACCGGGTAATTTCGCCGCCATCAATTCAACCAACCCGGTGACCTTCGTCGGCGTCAATGCCACGGCGGTCAACAGCGGCATCAACCCCGGCGTCTTTACCTCGACCGGAACCGGCTACATGGGCGGTTCCAGCTTGGTCCACGTCAATTACCCCAGCGATCCGATGTACTACGCCACCTATTATGGGGCAGTGAATCGGACGCCCAGCGCGCTGGACCTGGCCATCCTCAAGGATCTGGGCTGGACCATCGTCCCCGAGCCGGCCATGGCCATGCTGCTGCTGGTGAGCGGCACGCTCTTGCTGCGGTCGCGGCAACGGCGCCCCCCGGAAACCGGGCACTGAGCAGGGGGCTGACGGGGGATTTGCCGAGCCCGGAACCACGGGACGGGGCAACTGGCACCCCACCTTTCGACGGGCGCCGCGCGTGACCGGTTATTCCCGCTGCCGCCCCGCCAGCATGCCGCAGGCGGCATCGATGTCCTGGCCGCCGCTGTAGCGCCGGGCCACCGGCATCCCCAGGTGTGCGGTGAGCGCATCGCGGAAGGCATCCAACTCCGCCCGGCCCGGCGGCTGAAAACGCCCCGTCGGGTCGTTGACATCGATCAGGTCAAGAGTGATCGGCAGATCGCGGGTCAGCGCCGCCAGCTGCCGGGCGTCCTCCTCGCGGGTGTTGACCCCGGAAATCAGCACCCAGGCCAGGGTGACGCGCAATCCGGTTACGGCGTGATAGTCACGGATGGCCGCCATCAAATCGGCGGTCGGATGCGTGGCCTCGACCGGCATCAGCCGGCGGCGCAGAACCGGGTCGGCGGCGGTCAGCGACACCACCAGGCGGAACGGCTGCCGCTCCGCAGTGAAGCGGCGGAT